>CAYPFH010000301.1:0-5094 GCA_964409825.1 uncultured Desulfobacterales bacterium
GGCCAGCATCCAGCATCCGGCATCCAGCATCCAGAATCCGGCATCCAGCATCCAGAATCCGGCATCCAGCATCCAGCACGCCGGTCTCTATATCCACGTCCCATTTTGCATCCGAAAATGCCGGTACTGCGATTTTGTCTCCACAGAAAATTTGTCCCTGCAGCATGCTTACATCGACGCCGTCTGCCGGGAAATGGAAATGGTCGAAGAAATGTTTCCGATCTTCGACACCCTTTACATCGGCGGCGGCACCCCGACGGCCATGGACGATACCCTTCTTGTCCGCATCCTTGAAAAGGCCGGTTCGGTTTTTTCCTTTACCGATAAACCCGAGGTCACGGTGGAGGCAAACCCCGGTACCGTTTTAAAAGGGCGGCTGGAAAGAATCCGCCAGGCGGGGGTCAACCGGATCAACATCGGGGTTCAATCCTTTCGCGACGAAAATCTCCGCTTCCTCGGCCGGATCCACACGGCAAAAGAGGCCGAAAACAGCATCGAGCTTGCCCGAAGTGGGGGCTTTGCCAACATCGGTCTCGACCTGATCTACGGCCTGCCCGGTCAGACGGAAAAGGCCTGGATCGAAGATCTTACCAAAGCCCTTTCCTTTTTCCCGGAACACCTGTCATGCTACATGCTCACCTTCGAAAAAGGGACTCCCCTATTCCGGGACCTGGCTGCCGGCATGGTTGAACTTCCATCGGAAGAAACCGTGGCATCGCTGTTTGTCAAAACGTCCGAATTTTTGCGCGCCGGCGGATATCTTCACTACGAGATCTCCAACTTTGCCCGGTCGGCCAGCCATCGCTCCAGGCACAACCGGAAATACTGGACCCTTGACCCGACCCTGGGCCTCGGTCCGTCGGCCCATTCGTTTTTGAGCGAGCCGCCCACCCGGTGGTGGAACGTTGACGATCCGGAAATCTATCTGAAGAAAGTCGAAGCTCGAAGAAGGCCGGTGAAAGAAACAGAGGTGCTGACCGAAGCGCAATCGATGACCGAGACGCTTTTCCTGGCCCTTCGCACGGCCGAAGGGATCGATACGGCCGCCTTCGAGCACCGCTTTTCGGTTTCCTTCGATCAGATGTTTGGGGAACTCGTCAATGAGTTGACCGAGGATGGGCTGCTTTATCGTCGCAGCGGCAGGTGGGCACCTACCCTGCGAGGCATGCAGTTTTCCGACCATCTGGCAACGCAGTTCACCGAGCGGATCTAGCGCTTCGCGCTGCTGGGAAGCCGGGAGGCTTGGATGCTTGCAAGCTGCTAAAAGCAAAACAGCCCCCGCAGGGGGCCGTTTCATCTTTGATTGCCGTTGTATTTGTTTGGAATGTAGGCCCGACATATCAGGCCACAACCTAAGCGTCTCCAGGGTCGGCCTCCCAGCGTCCCAGCTTCCCAGCGTCGAGGTAGCGCTCCGCGCTACGTCGACAAGGTGTTGGCCAGCACCCCGAGATAGAACCGGGCGTGGCTGATGGGGGCGGCCATATTGGCCCGGTGGTTGGCCAGAATCCCGTCCAGGTCGGCGTCGGTGATGTACCATGGATCGATCTCGGCGGCGATGGAAAGGGAATGGATGGCGTGGTGTATGACATCCACGCCCCGTCGGTTTTCCAGGGTGTTGTGAAACTCGACCGCCACGGCCTCCATGATCGGAAGCATGGCCATGGCCACCCCTTTGGCGTAGTAAAAGTAATCGTCCGCCATGAAATGGCTGACCGACTTTCCGGAGCTCTCGGTCTGTTTGACCAGGTTCTCGTCGCAACTTCCCAGAAGGTCCTCGAAGGCGGCCAGCAGGGGAATCAGGTTGTCGGCGCGGACGAAAAAACCGGCCTCCCCCCGCCGAAGCCGGTCCCGATAGATGCCCAGTTCGTCCATGGCGTCTTTGTATTTGGTTTCGGCGGAAGGAAACCAGTACTCTTCGGCCTTGACCATGAGCCAGTTCATCGCCTGATTCAGATGGGGATCCAAAGAGGCTGTAGTGCCGGTTCTGGAAATCCGTTCGTTCAACTGGACGGTCGCACGACGGGTCACTTCCAGCACGCCAAGCTGGATGTTGTTCACGTTGTCGGTAAAGTCGAGGATGTCGTTGGGCCGCCACCCCCAGAACCGCTCTCGCAGTTCGTGGTTGAGGGGGCCGATCAAGGCCTCGGTAAAGGCCATCCCCGGAACCTGGGGCTTTGCCGGAGGCGATGTATGGGTGTCGGCGGCTGGCTTGGGTGTCTCGGCTGCGTCGTGTTCAGCGGGTGCGGCTGCTTCTTTCTCGGGGGCCGGCGCATGGGGTTCATCGGCGGGTGCAGGAGCCGTCTCAGGCGCCTCGCGGATTCGGGGATCCTGTGCAGCCTCTTGACGGGTTTCGACCCCTTCTACTTTAACCGTTCGCCCATCCCGGCCGAAGAATCCGATGAGCAGCGATCCCCCCCACAGCAGCAATGCCGCAATAGCAACGCCGACAACGATCCGCTTGACGGCAAACCGTTTAAACTCCGGATCTTTTTTGACGTCGCTGTCGTCTTCGATTTGCGGAGATTTTTGAGGGCTTTCGTTTTCCATGATGCCTCGATCCGTGCTGGCGGCTTTCCTGCTGGCCGCCTGGGTTCAGGTCTTTTTTCTCAGCTTGCGGCTGTCTCCGATCCGGAGGGTGACGTTGTTGGAATCGAAGTACTCGAGCAGCGGGATCACGTACTTTCTGCTGGCCCCGGTCATGTCCTTGAACCGGGGTGTTGTGATTTCCTCGTTTTTCTGGAGAAAATCGATCAGCCGGGCCTGCAGATCGGCCAGCGCATCGGCATGAAAGTACAGATCTTCTTTTACCTTGACCATTCGACCCTCGTCAACCAGAAGCATCAGGACATCCTTGGTCGTTGTCGCATCGAGACCCAGCAACTCTCCGATCTCCTTGAAATAAGGAGGCATCAGCCAGCGGGCCCGGTACAGGTCGAGGATCTTGTCGCGGACATCTTCCTGGTCTGCGGCAAGCGACACACGATGATCGAAAAGTCTGACCTGGTCTCCCTCCTGGGCGACAGTTTCCTCGGCGGCCATCTGGGACAGCACCTGGTTGAAAAGCTTTCCACCGCCTGCTTCCGGCACCTTGGACTTGAGTTCCTCTTTGGACATGCCCCCCTTGAGCGGGTTTTTCTGATGATAGGCGGCAAGCCTGCGGAGAATGCCTTCCCTGGCCTGATCCGCAGTTTGCCGGTGCACGTAGAGCCGCTGTTCCCGGTCGATCAAAGAGACGGTCTTTGGGGAAAGCAGCCCCTGGAGCATCTTGTCGAGCTCCTTTTGGTGAAGCCCGGAAACGAGCTGAAGGTGCTGAAAGGAAATCCCGTGGTGTCCGGCCGCCTCGATCTGCCGGAGGACTACCTCCTCGTCGGATCCCTGGGCCAACACCTTGAGATGCTCGGAGACGGAGGGGCGAAAGCGTTTATGCTTGGCCGGAATCGGGTCGAGGACGCGTCCGCCGCCGATGGTGCGGATCGGGCTGTAGCTTCGAATCACGAACCGGTCTCCCTTGACCAGGGCGACAGGCGCCTCCAGCCGAATCTGGGTGTAGGCGCTTTCGCCTGGCTTGAGTTCGTCCCGATCCAGGAGAACCATATACCCGATGATTTCGCTGGTGCCGGTGTGGAATCGAACCCGGCTCCGGCTTTTCATCGCCTTGGGACTGCTCTTCAGATAGCCGTATTCCAGATCGATCATGTAGCTCGGCGCGAGCCCTCCGGGAACAGAGAGCACCTCCCCCCGCTGCACGTCGGATTTTTGCAGTCCCTGGAAATTGACTGCCGTTCGCAGGCCGGCTTCGGATTCCTCCACGCTCTGGCTGTGTACCTGGATGCCCCGAACCTTGGCCGTGGCCCGGGAAGGATAGATCATCACCGCATCTCCCAGCCGCACCCGACCCGAGGCCACGGTGCCGGTGATCACGGTGCCGAATCCGCGCATCGTAAATACCCGGTCCACCGGCAGACGAAAAAGGCTGGTGGCCGGCCGGTCCGGAATCTGCCCGCAAGCCTCTTCCAGGGCGGCCGTAAATCGGTCGATCCCCTCCCCGGTGGCAGAGGAAACCGGGATGATCGGTTTTCCCTCCAGAAAGGTGCCCCGGGCAAAGTCCTGCACGTCTTCTGTGGCCAGTTCCAGCCACTCTTCATCGACCAGGTCGATCTTGGTCAGGACGATAAATCCGTGCTCGATCCCCAGGAGCGTGCAGATTTCCATATGCTCCCGGGTCTGGGGCATGACCCCTTCGTCTGCGGCGATCACCATGACCACGAGGTCGATTCCGGTGGCGCCGGCGACCATGTTCTTGACGAACTTTTCGTGCCCCGGCACGTCCACGATGCCCACGTGATAGCCGCTGGCCAGGTCCAGGGAGGCAAACCCAAGCTCGATGGTGATCCCGCGCTCCTGCTCCTCCTTGAGCCGATCGGTGTTCACGCCGGTCAACGCCCGGATCAGGCTGGTCTTTCCGTGGTCGATGTGCCCGGCGGTTCCTAATATAATCTGCTTCAACGTGTAGAAGCTCCTGTGGGTTGGATGGAGACGATATCCAATGCGCTTGCCGTAAGGCGCGGTGGTATGGCCTGCCTTGTTGCCGGCCGACGACCATCGGCTCTCCTGCCGGCAATAACGCGTCAGTAGGGCCGCCAAATTTTTTCAATTATGTTTCGCGAAACGCGAAACTCTTATAAATTCGCGCCAGCGAATTTATCAGCGATTTTATTCATCTGTTTTTGCGCTTCCGCAAAAACTCCGCAAAATAGGCCAGTGCCACCAGGATCACGGCCAGACCGACGATGTAGGGTACGCCCGCGTCCGGCTTGAAAAAGCGGGAGATGATCACGGCAAAAAAAAGGCCGGCAATGGCCCGGATGGCAAAGGCTTGAAGTTTTTTGTCCACGATTCGATTCCTGTAGTGACAGCTGGTGAGCTATGTTGGGCTGCTGAAGGCCAACCCCAATAGAGTGCAGCGATTTCCGTGCATGCGAAAACTCTCAATTCTGTATAGGAAAAGGCACCTCCGGTCAACAGGGGCCCCGGTCCGGACAGTGAGCCGACCGTTGATCCTGAGCCGGGAGATGAAGGAGACACCCAGGGCCG
>CAYPFH010000302.1:0-5092 GCA_964409825.1 uncultured Desulfobacterales bacterium
GCTCACCGCTGAGACACAGAGGGCGCAGAGAAAACCTTGTATATCTTCGTCTGAGCATCCTCTGCGGCCTCGGCGCCTCGGCGGTGAACCCATCGTCACCATAATGACGCCACATGTACATAGCACCTGGTGTCAATTCTTGTCCGGATGGGCCGCCTGCAGAAGCAGTTCGCTGCATTCGGCCCCCAGTGCGCCGGCGGCCTCGAAGGCCTCCATGGCTTCTTTGAATTGTTCGCGGCGCAGATAGACCTCGCCCAATCGCCGCCGGTAAAGACCGTTTTCCGGCTCGATTTCGGTGCTCTGGCGGCAAAACAGCTCTGCGATCTCCGGGTCTTCTTCCCTGCGGTCGAGCAGCGCGCCCAGCGCGGAAAGAGCGGCGGCGTCGTTCGGATTTTTCTTGATGGCCTGCCGATAAGCGGCAATGGCGCCTGCTTCGTCCTTGTTTGCTTCCAGGGCATCTCCCAGCAGCCGGTGGACCGCCGCCGCCTCGGAGCTGAGCACCGCCGCCCGCTTCAGATGGAAGACTGCCTTTTCAAAGGCGCCGTTTTCCAGATAGGCCCGGCCGGTCTGCAACGCCACCTCGAAAATGTCCGGCTCTTTTTCGGCGGCCTTCCTGAAATATTCCAAGGCGCGGTCATATTGCTTTCTGAGCATGTAAATCACGCCCGTGTTGTATATGGCCATCGTCTCTGACGGGGCGATCTGCAGGGCAGCGGCAAAGGCGTCCAGCGCATTGTGCCAGTCTTCTGCGAGTCCGTAGCAGACGCCGAGGCTGTTGTACACATTGACATTGTTCGGATCCATCTCCAGCGCCTGGCGGTATTCCTCTGCCGCTTCTGCGACCGCGCCTTCCTGGTAGAGCTGATCGCCGCTGATGTTGAGACTGACCGCATCGAATTCGACGGCCGCATCGGGTCCGAAAAAGGCGGCATGATCCAGCGCTTTCAGCGCGTTTTCCAGAACCTGGAACCGATCGTAGCTCAAGGTCGGAAAAACGGCGATCCCGATGGAAATCGTCGCCTTCGATTCTGCGGCCAGAGACTGCCGGATTTGTTCGGCCAGGTCCCTTCCGCTCGGCGGACCCGCAGAAGAGAAAAAACAGCCGAAAATGTCGACATCCAGAATACCCCATAGCCCCCCGAATTTTTCGCAGATCCGGTCGACCGCGCCGGCCACGGTCTTCTGTATTGTTTTCATCGGATCGTTTTTTTCTCCGGCGGCATCCCAAAGAAAATGATCGATCCGGACGGCCAGGGAAATGAATCGGTCACAGGCCCTTGTGAATTCGGCAGCCCGGTTCAGAAAGACCCCCCCGTGCAGAACCCGGGGAAAAGCTTTGGTGACGCCCCTCATGCTGTCAGCCGTATGCTTCGGCCGAGGCTCTCTTTTCAACGTCGGGTCGGTCTTGGAAACAAGGAACTGTCTTGTGGAACAGCGGCTGCGAATCAGGTCCTGTCGAGGCTCGGGATCGCGGGTCATCGCGAGGTTTCCTCGAGAACGGCACGAAACGCTTCGGCGATCATATCGATTTCCTCTTCCTGAAGCGTCCGGGGATCCATCAGAAAAAGATCTTCTTCGATTCTTCCAATGATCGGAGGGCAGTAGTTTCTCATCATTGCTTCAAGGCGGTCTGCAGACATATCCGAAATCCTGACCCCGACGCATCGGGTGGGAAGCTCAAGGAGCGGAAGGGATCCGCCGCCAGCGCGCGAGAAGCGATCGAGGAGCCGGATTTGGAGGCGGTCTTTGCCGATTTTCCCAAGCGCCGTTTGAAGCCGTTCGGCGAGGCCGGCCACCGTATCTACCGGCATGAGGATCATCCGAAGGGTCGGGATTTGTTCGACCGCGGCACGCTCTTCCCGGTAGAGGCCCATGGTACTTTCCAGAGCGGCGAGGGTGAGCTTGTCGATGCGAAGCGCTCGGGCGATCGGATTTTTCTTGATCCGGTCCAGGCAGTCTTTTTTGCCCACGAGAATCCCTGCCTGGGGACCGCCCAGCAGCTTGTCGCCGCTGAAGGTGACAACGTCTGCGCCTGCAGCCACTGCCTCCTGCACCGTCGGTTCCTTGGTCAGACCGTAGCGGGAAAAATCGATGAACATGCCGCTTCCCAGATCCTCCATCACCGGGATGCCGCGGCGGCGTCCAAGAGCGACCAACTCGGACAGGGATACCTCCGCGGTAAAACCGACGATGCTGTAGTTGCTCTTGTGAACCTTGAGCAGCAATCCGGTTTCCTCGTCGACGGCGGTTTCATAGTCCCGCAGATGGGTCCGGTTCGTGGTGCCGACCTCTTTTAAAATGGCCCCGCTTTTGGCCATGATATCCGGAATGCGAAAGGCGCCGCCGATCTCCACCAGCTCCCCCCGGGAGACCAGCGCCGATCGCCCGGAGGCCAGGGTCTCTAAGGCAAGCAGGACGGCACCGGCATTGTTGTTTACGACCATGGCCGATTCGGCGCCGGTGATTTCGCAAAGGATTTCCTCCACCGCGCTGTATCGGGAGCCTCGACGGCCCGCTTCCAGGTCGTACTCGAGGTTGGAATAGCGGCTGGATATCCGGACCAGGTTCTCTATGGCGGCTTCGGCCAGAAGGGAGCGGCCCAGGTTGGTGTGAATGACGACGCCCGTGGCGTTGATCGTTCGCTGCAGCTTGGGGGCTGCGGCTTTCAGAACCATCGGCGCCAGACGATTCAAAAGGACTTCCATGGAAAGGGCCTTTTCCGATGCAGCAGGCTCTTGGGAGAGAATGACCGAACGGAGCTCTTTAACCAGCGCGCGGATGCACCGGACCATGATCGACTGGGGCACTCCGGCTGAAAAGGGCCGGTCTGCGGCAGCGGTAAGCAGCCTGTCGACGCCGGGGATCTGCGTAAGAAGGCGCTGCTGTTCCGGACTGGGATGCATGTAGGGTGGATCTCCTCTGCGGCTTGAAAACAAAAAATCAGGTTATCTATGAAGCTCAAGGAGGCTTGAGCCGGAGGCTTCCGGATAAGCGTAAATAAAAATACTTACCATCTCCCCGTTTTTCGGTTCAACTGTTTTCTTCCGATTCCGGGGATCTTGCCGATAAAATACTTTGAAAATGGGAGGTTCTGGGTTACAGAAAGGCTGTCAGCGCGGCCCTCCGGAATCGAGAAACGAGCCAAAAATGGCACAGGCAAAGACGGCTTTCATCATCAACCCTATGGCGGGAAACGGCTCTGCCGGGCGGTCATGGCCGGCGCTGGCCCCCTATGCCCGAAAACGGTTGGGCGCTTTTTACGCGTTTGCCACGAAGCGCCCCGGCGAGACCTTTACATTCAGCCGGCGGGCGACGGAAGCCGGGGCCGAGCGCCTGATCTGCATGGGCGGAGACGGTACGCTCAACGAGATGATCAACGGCATCATGGCCGCGGCGGGCCGGAATCCCAAGCCCGTTCTCGGCTTCGTTCCCAATGGGACCGGATGCGACCTGGTCCGGACGCTGCCGATTCCAAGAAATGTGAGGGCCGCTGTCGACCTGATCGCTGCAAACCGCACCCGCCTCCTGGACATCGGACGTCTCTCTTTTTCGGGCCACGGCAGCCGGAGGGTCCATCAATATTTTCATAACATCACCAGCTTTGGGGTCGGGGGCGAGGTCGATGCCCGGGTGAACAGAACCACCAAAGCGTTCGGACCGTTTCTGTCCTTTATATGGGCCACCTTGATCAGCATCCTGTCCTACGATAAGAAACTGGTTCGGCTGCGAACCGAAACCGGCGTTTCCCAGACGCTGCGGGTCTGGAACGTTGCGATCGCCAACGGGCAGTTTCACGGCGGCGGTATGTGGGTGGCCCCCGAGGCCCGTGTCGACGACGGCCTTTTCCACGTCACCATCATCGGGGATTTGAGTCTGGCTGCCGCCTGTCGGAATTTTCCCCGGCTATACAATGGGCGCATCGGGCGCATCGCGCAGGTGAGCATGATGACGGCGGTAAGGATCGAAGCCGAAACTGCAGAAACGGTGCTGCTCGATGTCGACGGAGAGCAGCCCGGGAAGCTGCCGCTGGCTGCAGAAATTGTCCCCGAGGCCCTACAAATTTACGCATAAATGAAATATGCGATAATCTAAGTTGAGCGATTTTTCTTCGGGATCTTTCTGCCGGCGGGCATAAAGCCCGCCCCTACGAGGTCCGCGCCAGCCCGTGGGTAGGGGCGGGGTTCACCCCCGCCCGGATGCCAGCCGGGATTGGCTGAAAGGCATCGCACAATCGCTTAGATCAGGGACAAAGAACACCATTTATGAATTGCGGATTTGCCGCATGATGGAAAAGGAAAGATGAACCATCGCCGGACGGTCAGTGACAGCGAGTCTCTAAGACAGATGATCATTTGTCAGAAACTTCGGTCGAAGATGGTAACTTTTCGTGGGTCACGCACACCGTTTATCTTCGGTACAACCCGCTCGTAGTGCGCCCGTGAGGGCGTCGGCAACCGTCTACGCTCTTGCGAGCTTCGCCGGGTCAAGAGGCCGTGCAACAAGCGCCTCACGGCGCCACTACAAACAGGGCTGCGGCTTCGATGAAAAAGTTTCTATCTTTGATCAGACTGGCCGCCCCGACGGCCGGCGGCGGGGCTGACAGAGGGGCCTATCTTTCATTTTTACTTTTATTTTTCCGGGCGGATGCCCGGAAAAATAAAAGTGGGGAGCGGTTTTATTTATGGAAAATATTCTGGTGACAGGCGGCTGCGGATTCATCGGCGCCAATTTCATCCGCTGCCTTCTTTCCGATTCGGATTTTTCCGGGCGGGTGGTCAATGTGGACCGCCTCACCTATGCCGGCAACCCGGAGAATCTTTCCGATCTCCAGCAGGAGGCCGGCGGCCGGTACCGCTTTATCCGGGCCGATATCTGCGACACCGATGCCATGACCTCGGTGTTCGAAGGCTTCGACATCGATTCGGTCTGCCATTTTGCCGCCGAATCCCACGTGGATCGATCGATTTCGGGTCCGGCGGATTTTATCCAAACCAACATCATCGGCACCTTTCGGCTCCTGGAACTGTGCCGCCGCTTCGCAGACCGGATCGAGCTGTTTCATCACGTGAGCACCGACGAAGTCTACGGCTCT
>CAYPFH010000303.1:0-5039 GCA_964409825.1 uncultured Desulfobacterales bacterium
CGTTTGCGCACGGCGATGACGGCATCCCGGACGGTTTCCAGGGTGGGGGGGCAGGCCCCGGCGACTTCCTGCTTCAAGTCTGCGTACGCCAGATTAAAGCGCGACACCTTAAAAAGGCGGAACCGAACCCGGGTGATGACGGCTTCATTTTTCAGCCCCTGCTTGAAGATGCTGTCCCGGTAGGCGAACCGGCAGTCCGGGTTGGTAAGGACATGAAGGCCGAAATCTTTCGTGCTCCAGTATTCGACTTGTTCGACGACATCTTTGATCTCTGCTCCGTAGGCGCCGATATTCTGAACCGGACCGGTTCCCACATAGCCCGGAATCCAGGAGAGGTTTTCGATTCCATACCAGCCCATCGAAACGGCATGGGCCACGAAATCGTCCCAGTTTTCCCCCCCACCCACGGTTACCGACACGGATTCGGGGCCTTCCTCCACCAGGTCGATTCCCCGAATCGACGGATGAAGCACCAAGCCGTGGAAATCCTTTACAAACAGCACGTTGCTTCCGCCGCTGAGGATGAGCTTCGGCACCGTGCGCCATGTTTCGTCTCTGTAATAGAACATCAGGTCTTCCGGAGACGAAAATTCACCCCAAAACCGGGCCTTGGCGTCGACTTGGAAGGTCGTGCGGTTTTTGAGAGAGACGTTTTCTTGAACCGGGGTCGTCATGGTTTTCATCGGACGGATTGGACATTTGCCTGCTTAAATCTCGGACTTTTCAGGCTTCCGGGGAGTTCTTGGGCCATTGTTGTATTTTTCGCTGCCGCAGAAAATCTTCAAAATCCAAGAGAAGCTCATCCAGGCTGGCGCGGGCCACGTTGGTCAGGTGGGTTTCCGACTTGCTGCTGGTTGCGCCTGCGCGGCTACCCTCGGCGATGTTCTGCCGGCCGCTTCTTGCCGCCTGCACCATTTGATCGTGGGTGCGGGAGCGAGTATCGACAAACCGCCTGCAAAAAGAAACCGTGACGTCGTAAATGAGCGTCGCCGTCTGAAAGCTCCGCAGGTTCCGGTAGCTGCCACTCGGCCGGAGGCGACGGTTTTGCGGGGTTTTCCTATCTGTCGAATCTGATTTCACCGTCCGATTCGTCCGATCGGTCCGAGTTTTTTTATCCGACCGATCGGACGGATCGGACGGATCGGACATCTGTGACATCCCTCTATTCCTTATTTCTTGGCGGCAACAGCGCCGCCAGCAGCTTTTCATGAATGTTGTCAAACCCGCCGTTGGACATGACCAGCACCAGGTCTCCATCCCGGGCCCGGGAGGCGACAAAATCGACGATCGAACCGGTCTCCTCGAAGAAATGGGCGTCCTTTCCCCGGCGCTTGAGGTCGGCTGCCAGCTTCTCAGAGGAAAATCGCTCCCCTTCCGGGATCTTGGAAAGCAGCGGCGGTTTTCGGATGCAGACCAGGTCCGCCTCGTCAAAGCAGGCGGGATAGATTTCCTGAAAAACACTTCTCATGCTCGAGTTGGTGCGGGGTTCGAACACCGCGATCACCCGGCCGGCAGGGAAAAACGGACGCACCGCCCGGATCGTCTCTTTCACCGCGGTCGGGTGGTGGGCAAAATCGTCCATCACGGCGACCCCGTTTTTCACTCCCCGGATCTCCTGGCGCCGGCGGACGCCGGAAAAGGTCTGAAGAGCGGAAGCGACAGCGTCCGCCTCGATTCCGGCGGCATCGGCCGCCGCCGCGGCCGCCAGAATATTGCTCAGATTGTGCTCTCCCATCATCCTCGTGCGGAACACGGCATGGGGCCGGCCCTGCCGCAGCACCTCGAACTCGGTCCATGGCGGGGCGATGGAAACCGTGCCCGCGGACCAGTCGTCTCCGATCCCCCAGCCATAGCGCAGGATCCGACACCGGCCGCCTTCCAGGACGGGGGTCAGGTGCTCCTGGCCGGATGCGGCCAGCAGCTGCGCCTCCGGCACCAGTGAGGCCACGAACCGTCCGAACGCCGACTGCACGTGGGCCAGGTCCCGGTAAATGTCGGCATGATCGAACTCCACCCCGGTAAGCACCGCAATGTGAGCGGGATAGTGAAGAAATTTGGGCCCCTTGTCGAAATAGGCGGTGTCGTATTCGTCTCCTTCCAGCACGATGTAGGGGCCTGTCCCCAGCCTGCAGTTGGCGGAAAAATCAGTGACGATGCCGCCGATCACAAAGGAAGGGCAAAGCCCGGCCGTTTCCAGGATCCAGGCGATCAGGGCGGAAGTGGTGGTTTTCCCGTGGGTTCCGGCGACCACGATCGGTTTTTTGCCGGCGGCGATGAAATGATTGACGGCCTGGGGCATGGAGCAAAAGGGCAGCTTTTTTTTCCGGACTGCCGCCGCCTCCGGATTGTCACGGTTCACGGTGTTTCCTACCACCACCAGATCCGGCGCCTCGGAGAGGTTCTTCTCCGAAAAACCGCTGCAGACGGCAATGCTTCGCTCTGCAAGGAACGTGCTCATGGGCGGATACACGTTCTGGTCCGATCCGGTCACCCGGTAGCCCAACTCCTTGAGCATGACGGCAAGCGCCCCCATGGCCGTGCCGCAGACCGCGATCAGATGGATATGCCTCACCTGCTGCGGGATTCGGTTTTGTTCCAATATGGGACGCAGATCAGGCGGGCAGGTGTTTACTTGGCTTAGATCCATGCTTCTGTATTGACCAATATTTTCCGCGGAACGTGAAAAATCCTGGAAGCGATTGTATCAGACCCCTTTCCGGGGTCCGGGCCGCTTTTTTGGAACCGTCCGGGCAGCGCGCCTCGTGGGCGGCGCCAGCTTTTCCCGTCGGACCGCCATCAGGGTGACCATGGCTTTGGCTGCCAGCTCGATCTCCTCTGCGTCGCTCTTTTCCGTTACGCGGACATCGAACACTTCCGACTCGGCCACGATGATCCGGCTGCCGCCGCGGATGACCCGGGCCCGGCAGCGAAGGGCCCGGCCGAAGGCGGGTTTTAAAAAGTTGATCTTGAACTCCACGCTCAGGATCTGAAATCCCGGGTCCACGGTGGTAAAGCCGGCATAGCCGGCCGTATGGTCGGCCATGGTCGCCATCACCCCGGCGTGGATGAATCCGTCCTGCTGCCGGTGGCGTTCTTCGATGTCGATCTCGGATTCGAACAGGCCGGAATCGATCCGGCGTGCCCGAAACCCGCAGTAGTCGATGAACCCCCGGCGGAAGTCCTCCGCCAGAAAGGCGGCTCTGTCGGCTGTGATCGTTTTCATCTTCCTTCTCCCCAGCGCGTGGATTTTCTACCATGATCTGTAAACACATGCAATCGGCCTCCGGCATCGGAACCGGAACGTCTTCTGATCGTCGGAACGCCGTAAGCTGCCAATCTACGTCATCAGTTGGCCGGGCGGGTGCATGAATTTTTTTTAACCGGTTCTATGTAAAACTCCGGTTGCATCCAGCCGGCTGCAAATGACATCGGCTCGGATGCCGGGCAACTGTCTTAGCCGTTTATCCGGCGATTTCCCTCAGCGACTCGGCCGCCGCTTCGACCGTCTGGTCGATGTGCTCCACGTTGTGGGCGGCAGACAAAAACAGGGCTTCGAACTGGGAGGGCGCCAGGTAGATTCCCCTGGCCAGCATGGCCCGGTAGAAGGCCGAAAACCGCTCCAGGTCACAGGATTTGGCATCCTTGAAATTTTCCACCGGCCGATCCGAAAAGAAAAGCCCGAGCATCGAGCCGACCCGGGCCAGCTGAACAGAAACGCCGGCCGTCTGCACCGCCTTGCGGAGGCCTTGGGCCAGGCGTGCGGCCTTTTCCTCGATGGCTTCATAAAAGCCCGGGTGCCGGATCTCTTTGAGCGTCGCCAATCCTGCGGCCATGGCCACCGGGTTTCCGGACAGGGTTCCGGCCTGGTACACGGGCCCCTCCGGGGCGATGTGGGCCATGATCTCTTTTTTTCCCCCGTAAGCCCCGACCGGCATCCCTCCGCCGATGATTTTGCCCAAGGTGGTCAGATCCGGGGTGATGCCGTATAGACTCTGGGCCCCTCCGTATGCCACCCGAAACCCGGTCATGACCTCGTCGAAAATGAGCAGGCTGCCGGATGCCGCTGTCAACTCCCGCAGGCCCGAGAGAAACCCCGGCAGGGGCGGCACCAAGCCCATGTTGCCGGCCACCGGCTCGACGATCACCGCTGCGATTTCGCCGCCACGGTCTTCGAACAGCCGGGCCGCCGCATCCAGGTCGTTGTAGGGAAGCGAAACCGTACAGGAGGCCACCGGCTCCGGGACGCCGGGGCTTCCGGGAATCGACAACGTCGCCACCCCGGATCCTGCGGCCACCAGCAGGGTGTCTCCATGGCCGTGATAGCAGCCGTCGAACTTGACGACCTTGTCCCGGCCGGTGGCTCCGCGTGCCAACCGGACCGCACTCATGGTCGCCTCGGTGCCGGAATTGACCATCCGCACCTGCTCGATGGACGGGACGGCCTCGATGACCATTTCGGCCAGCTCGATTTCCAGATCGGTGGGGGCCCCGAAACTCGTTCCCCGGGCGAGAACCTCGGTGACGGCGTCGATGACCGAGGAATGACGATGCCCGAGGATCATGGGACCCCAGGAGCCGATGTAGTCGATATAGCGGTTGCCGTCCGCATCGTAGACAAAGCAGCCGACGGCCCGGTCGATGAAAAGAGGGTCTTCGCCGACGGATTTGCAGGCCCGGACAGGGCTGTTGACGCCTCCCGGGATCGATTCCAGTGCTCGGCGATACAGGTGCCGTGAGATTTCGCGGTTCATGGGGCTGTCCTTTCCGCCGGCCGAAGGCCGACCGTTTGCATAAAAGGGGAAAGATTCTTATAAAATAGACATCAGTATGGGTCAAGACGGCAGGCTGGATTCTGGATGCTGCTGGATCCTGGATGGTGGATCCTGGATGCTTATGTGAAACTTCTTCCGATGCTGGGTTTTTTGTAGGGCACGCCCTCTGTGGCGTGCCTTCATGAACGGCACGGAGGCCATTCGACTGGGCTCATGACAAGCCGTTCACTACACCGGCAGAGGCTTCGGCAAAAGTTTCACCTTTGA
>CAYPFH010000304.1:0-5013 GCA_964409825.1 uncultured Desulfobacterales bacterium
AGCGGCTCCGACAGAAGTTTCACCATTTATCAATGTCACCAAAAATCCCGGCTCGACAGCGCAAATTACATCTTTGACCCCATTTCCTCCCGATGCCGATCATCTTTATGGTTTTCATAGCAAGAATCAGTGGGATCCGTCGTTTCCGAAATCGTTTGGCCGCCTCAGAGGCGAACGGTCGAACACGGCTCCCCGGGACCAAAGTACAGAATTGGAGAAACGACATGCCGATGCCGAAGGACGAGGTACAAGGCGAAATTTTAAATGCGTGGGGCACCTATTTGGATGCCCTGGAAAAATCTCTGGACAACCTGGAGGAAGAAATCAACGAAGCCGAAGAGGTGGCCGGGGTTTGCACCGACGAATGGTGCGAGGCCACCGAGCACTACATCGACGACATCGGAAACGCCCTGTTTTCCATTCATGAACCGCGCTGGGCCAGCGAGTCCGATTCGAACCGACTCAAGAGCCTCAAGCGCCGGCTTCACGACATCTATTCCGACTACAAAGGTGTCTATCAAAAGGCGGCCCAGGGCGTTGCCTGATCGTCAAAACAATTTTCAGATTAAAGAGGGCCGGCCGGCACAGCGCCGGCCCTTTTTTTTTGGTCGATCGATGGTCATTGGACAGTCACTGATCATTGGTCATTAGTCATTGGTCATTAGTCATTGGTCACTGGTCATCAGGGTTCAGGTGTCCGTTTTCAGCAAAAACAACAGAGAACAGTCCCGCCGTCCCGTTGTCGAACGGGATTTGATCAAGAGTGAAACTTCTGTTTAAGCCGCAGCCCTGTTTGTAGTGGCGCCGCCTGCCGCGGCGAAGCTTGCAGAGCGAAGATGGGTGAGGCGCTTGTTGCACAGCCTTCCAAAACCCAAACGCCTTACGGCGTCACTACAAGCGCGCCGTGTCATTGACAACTGCCAGAAAAGAAACAGGCCCCGGCGGGGGGCGCCGGAGCCTGAATGAGGGGGTATAACGGGGAAAGGATTGTGAACCGGAGGTCGCGCGTCTCAGGTCCCATCCTGATGCGATTTTACTGAAAATCCATTTTTTTCGGCAATACTGTCTATATGGTATATGGTCCCGTTTTCAGCCCTACCCTGCCGCAGCCGGCGGCCAAAAAACCCGGGTGCTTGTGCAAAGATCTTATCGCCGCTATGCGCGGCTCAGAGCAGAAAGGCGAAACAGGTAGGTTGGGCTGAATTTGTGAAGCCCGACGCTCTCGGCGTTGGGCTTCGCTTCTCTCAGCCCAACCTATGAGCTAAAAATAGGGAAAGGCTTTCTCTCCCTTGATGGGAGAGGGTTGGGGTGAGGGTGAATAGAAAAGGAAAATCCAGGGAGAAACCAGGAATGTGTATGAAAAATAAAGGATTCACCCCATATTCAGTCGGTCTTTAGTATTCTATCAAGCTCAAGCTTCTATTCTAAAATATTTGCGCCAGACAGCGAATCAGCCCTCCGCTGCTGCAACTTTTTCATTTGCAGTTACCGTCATATTTTCATGGTGTTTCAAACGGCCTTCGTCCGGATATGCAGTTGCCGGTGCATCGGAGTCTCGACCAGGGGCAAATGTATCCGGTTTTCGTTCTACAAGCCGCACTAAGGCTTTTCACGCTGGAACAGTCCTTATGAAACCACCAAAAAACGAGCACCCCGAAATCCGCCCCATCCCCAAGACGGAAACAAACATCCGGGGCCTGGACAAAATGCTCCACGGCGGGCTTCCCACAGGTCGAATGACCCTGGTGTGCGGCGGTCCGGGAACCGGAAAAACCCTCCTCGGCCTCGAATTCGTCTATCGCTCGGCACTGGCCGGCGAGCCCGGCGTTTTCGTCACCTTTGAAGAGACCGAAGACGCCGTCAAAAACAACGCCCAGGCCCTCGGATGGAACCTGGATGCGCTGGCGCAGCAGCAAAAACTCATCGTCGTAAACCCGGTACTGCCGGCGGACATTTTCAAATCGGGAGATTTTACCATCCAGGGGCTGCTGGCCTCTCTTTCGAGTCACATCGAAGCCGTCGGTGCAACGCATATCGTGATCGACGCCCTGGACGTCCTTTTGCGGGTCTTCGAAGACCGCCGGCGGGAACAGGAGGAAGTCGAGCGGCTCCACCGGTGGCTTCTGGAAAAAGGGCTGACCGGCGTCCTGACCCTCAAGGTATCGAAGGAAAATGCCAAGATCTACCCCTTCCTCGATTTCATGGCAGACTGCGTTTTGAATACGGACCAGCGATTCATCGATCAGATCCGCACCCGCCGCATCTCGGTGGCCAAATACCGGGGTTCCGGGTTCATGGAAAACGAAATCCCCTATGTGATCTCCTCCACCGGGATTCGAATCCTGCCGGTGTCGGGAATGGCCAAGGCATCCCATTCATTGGGGAGCCGAATGTCGAGCGGAAATGAAATGCTCGATGAAATCCTGGGCGGCGGGTTTCGAAAAGGATCGGGGATTCTTCTGGCCGGCGCTCCGGGAACCGGAAAGACCACCCTGGCATCCACCTTTGCCCGGGACGCCTGCAAAAAAGGACAGCGTGTCCTGTTCGTCAATTACGAGGAAAGCAGCGAATCGATGATCGACAACATGCGCAGTCCGGGCATCGATCTTGCCCCCTTTCTGGCAGACGGCAAGCTTTTCATCATTGATGCCGATCCGGAGGCCGTGGGCGCCGAAGAACACCTGATCCAGATATTCGACGCGGCAGCGGAAATCAAACCTGATCACATCGTCGTCGACGCGATTTCCGCATTGGATCGGATGGGTACGGAACGAGCCGGGGTGGATCTGCTCATCCGCCTGCTGGCGGACTGCAAAAGACAAGGCATCACCCTGATGCTGATCAATCAGCGCCAGGACCGCCGTCCCTATATAAACCTCAGCGGCTTCGGCATCTCCTCTCTGATCGACACGGTTGTCTCTCTGCAGTTCGACGAAGTCTCCGGCCGCGTCCGGACCCGGCTGCTGGTGGTAAAATCCCGGGGGACGGTACATTCTCACCGCTACCACGAGTTGATCATCGGCGACCGGGGCATCGAAATCATGAAAAGCGAGCCGGATGCGCACCTGACGGCTCCGACGATCCCACCGGAAAAGAGTTGAGCGCCATGACCGAAAACAGCACCAATGGCGAGGCGGTGTTCCGACTGATTCTGTTCGTGGCCGGAGACGAACGAAACTCCCGGATCGCCCGGGAAAACCTGGGTCGAATCTGCACCGAGGATCTCGACGGCCGCTGCCAGGTGCAGGTCATGGATGTGCTGGAAGACTTTTCCCTGGCCGCAGCCCACCAAATCCTGTTGACGCCGGCCCTGCTGGTGCTCGAACCGGAGCCGGAAACCGTCGTGATCGGCAACTTGAACGACCGGCAAAAGGTTCGAACGGCCCTGGGCCTCGACCCGCTCCGGAGAATCGCATGACCAAAGAGCAGCGCAGACAAAAAGAACGCCTGTTTCAGGCCGAGCAGTTCATCGACGCCCTGCGAAGCGAAGAGGTCGACGCGGTGGTGGGAAAGGAGCACGTGCTGCTGCTCCGGCTGCAGGAACTAGAAGAGGCCCTGCGCCGCAGCGAAGCCCGCTACCGGGGCATCGTGGAAACCCAGACAGAACTCATCTGCTGCCGCAAGCCGGATTCGACGATTTCCTTCGTGAACAACGCCTATTGCCGCTTTTTCGGCAAAACCCCCGAAGAGCTGGTCGGCAAAAACTTCGACCCGCCGGTATACGAGAAAGACGCCCCCTCCGTGGAGCGCGCCATGAAGGAACTGGATCGCGCCAATCCGGTGATGAAGATCGAATGCCGCATGAAAACCGGCGAAGACAATCTCTGCTGGTGCCGCTGGATCGTTCAGGCCCTGTACGACAAAAAAGGGGCGCTGGGCGAAATCCAGGCCATCGGCCGGGACGTCTCCGAGCAGAAAACCGCGGAAAAAGCCCTTCGTGCCGCGCACCTGGAGCTGACCGCCAGGAACCAGGATCTGAAAGCGGCCTACAAGGAGCTCTACGAATATTCCGAAGCCGTGTCCCACGATCTGAACGGGGTCATCCGGGCCGTCTCCAATTACACGGATTTTCTGTACGAGGATCTTTCCGGAAAACTGCCGGGTGAGCAGCGCATCTTCCTGGAAAACCTGAAGCGGGTTTCCAGGGCGGGTGGTGCCCTCATCAGGGAGCTCAGGGAACTGGCCAAGATCGGGAAATATTCCGAAGCGCCGCAACCCATCGATTTTGACGAGATCGTCAACGAGGCGGCGTCATCCCTGGGGCTGAACACAGACAAGGCGGAGCTGATCTTTGCCGACGTCTGGCCCGAGCTGCAGGTGGAACCGAACCTCATCCGGTTGATCCTGGCCAACCTGCTCAGCAACGCTGCAAAATTCAATCCATCCAACCCGCTGCGCATCGAAGTCGGCTGGCGGGAGCATATTCCGGGGCGGGTCGAGATTTTCGTGAGCGACAATGGGATCGGAATCGATCCGCGTCATCACGAGCGGATCTTTCAGGTATTCAAGCGCCTTCATACGGACAAGGAATATCGGGGCAGCGGCATGGGGCTGGCCATCGTCAGCAAGGCGGCCCGGCATCTGGGCGGCACGGTGCGCGTGGAGTCCGAGCCCGGCCGGGGAAGCACGTTTTTCGTGGATCTGCCGCTTTCGAAAATCTCTGCTGCAGAGATCCTGAACGACTCGGAAGCCGACTGAACCGGCGCTTCGCCCTTTAATAAAATCGTTCCACGATTTTATCTTCGGACTTGTTCCGAATTTCGTAATTCGAACTTCCCGTCTTCCAGCCGCTCCTTCTCAAAAACGTATCGATCGCCTCGATCACCACATGGGTAGAGTCGGTCTCGTTCCGCCGGGCATAGGCCTCGATCCGGGCCGCCAGCCCGAAGGGAATGAAAACGGTCAGATCTTCCAGGGCATCGTCCCGATTCAATGTGCCGGGGAAAAAGAGACTGCATCGGTGTGCTGTCTTCATCGCAACCTCCAGGAAAGCAGGCCCCGGCAACTGGCGCC
>CAYPFH010000305.1:0-1496 GCA_964409825.1 uncultured Desulfobacterales bacterium
CTTCTGTATCTGTGAGTGTCAGGAATAAAACTGCGAAAGTGTTTGACAAGGACACGTAGGATCGTAGACTCTGAAACACTGCTTTTATGGAGATCGGTCGTGCTCGGCTTGAAAAAATCAAAACAAAACAGGGTTTCGGTCATTTTGTCATTCGGATTTCGAAATTCGGATTTCGGATTTGTCTCTTCCATATTGCCTCTCATCATCATTCTCCCCCTGCTCGCGGTCGTGCCCGCAGCGCCGGCATCGGCTGCAACCGGCGACGTTTACATCATCAAGGTGGCCGACGCCATCGGACCGGGAGTGGCCCAATACATCGTCAACGGGCTGGAGACGGCGGCCGAAAAGAAGGCAGCCTGCGCAATCATCGAACTCGACACTCCCGGCGGTCTTGCCGATTCGATGCGGGAGATCGTCCAGGCGATCTATCGTTCTCCGGTTCCGGTGGTGGTGTATGTTTCTCCAAGCGGGGCGAGAGCGGCGTCCGCCGGCGTGATGATCACCATGGCGGCGGACATCGCGGTCATGGCGCCGGGAACCAATATCGGCGCAGCCCACCCGGTGGGCGCCGGCGGAAAAGAGATCGGCGACACCATGGCGGAAAAGGTCACCAACGACATGGTGGCTTTCGTCAAAAGCATCGCCGAGCGGCGCGGCAGAAACGGGCAATGGGCCGAAAAGGCGGTCCGGGAGAGCGTGTCGGCCACCGAAACCGAGGCGCTGAAAGAAAACATCGTCGACCTGCTGGCCGAAGACATCGATGCGCTGCTGGCTCAGATCGACGGCCGCACTGTCGAGGGAAAGGGAACGCTCGATCTTTCCGGCGCCCGAAAGATCGTGCTCGAAGAAACCCTGAGAGACAAGATACTCAAAACCATCAGCGATCCGAACATCGCCTACATCCTGATGATGATCGGCCTTGCCGGCCTCTATTTCGAGCTTTCCCATCCCGGGGCGATCTTTCCGGGGGTAATCGGCGGGATCTCCCTGATCCTCGCGTTTTTTGCCTTTCAGACCCTGCCGGTGAACTATGCCGGGCTGCTGCTGATTTTGCTGGCCATCGTCTTTTTCGTCATGGAGATGAAGATCGCCAGCTATGGGCTGCTCAGCGTGGCCGGGGTGGCCTCCCTGGCCCTGGGGTCTTTGATGCTGTTCAGGCAGGGCAGTCCGGAGATGCGACTGGCATGGGACGTTTTTATCCCCACCGTGGTGCTGGTATCCGGCTTTTTCGTGGGTGTCGCCGCGCTTGTCTTCCGGGCCCAGGTCTCTCAATCCCGGACCGGCCTCCAAGGGCTCGTCGGAGAGATCGGCGAGGTCCGGCAGGACATCGATCCGGAAGGAAGGGTGTTCGTCCACGGAGAGCTGTGGAAAGCCGTGGCGGATGAACCGATTGCCCGGGGAACCCGGGTGAGGGTTGTGGCGGCGGATGGATTGCTCATCAAGGTTGAATCCATACCGGGTTCATAAATTCGAATATCGAAATCCGATGAAAATTT
>CAYPFH010000305.1:1506-5007 GCA_964409825.1 uncultured Desulfobacterales bacterium
TGATATTCGAATTTGTTTCGAGTTTCGATATTCGGATTTCGGATTTATTTGCGGTTCAATACTTTGACAAAATTTTCAGGAACTTAATTACATCTCTTGATCGGGGGAATTATGTATACATTAATTGCCATCGTCGTCCTGGTCGTTTTGTTTCTGGCTTCGGCCCTCCGGATTCTGAACGAATACGAAAGGGCGGTCGTTTTCCGTCTGGGACGGGTCATCAAGGCCAAGGGGCCGGGGTTGATCATCCTCATTCCGATCGTAGACAAGATGGTCAAGGTAAGTCTGCGGTTGATCGCCATGGACGTCGATCCCCAGGATGTGATCACCCGGGACAACGTGTCGGTCAAGGTCAACGCCGTGATCTATTTCAGGGTCATCGATCCGACCAAGGCCATTGTCGAGGTGGAAAATTACGGCTACGCCATGTCCCAGCTCGCCCAGACCACCCTGCGAAGCACTTGCGGCGGGGCCGAGCTCGACGAGCTGCTGGCCGAACGGGAAAAGGTCAACGCCCAGCTTCAGGAAATTCTCGACTCCCAGACCGACCCCTGGGGGATCAAGGTTTCGGCCGTGGAGCTGAAGCACATCGATCTGCCCAGTGAAATGCAGCGGGCCATGGCCCGCCAGGCCGAAGCCGAGCGGGAGCGGCGCGCCAAGGTGATCAACGCCGAGGGCGAATACCAGGCGTCCACCCGGCTGGCCGAAGCCGCCGGAATCATGCAGGACCGGCCCATGGCGCTGCAGCTTCGCTACCTGCAGACCATGAGGGAGATGGCCGCGGAAAACAATAACATGACCCTGTTTCCGGTGCCCCTCGACCTGTTCGGCCCCCTGATGAAGCTGGTGAACAAGATGGTGGAAGAAAGGTCCTGAGGCGCTTTGCGCCCGCATAGTGCATAGCGCATGGGGCATGGCGTTTCGCGCCAGCTGTTAGGTGCTATTAAGCTGTTGAGCTCCTGAGCCAGGCGCTGCCGTGCCGCCGGGAATAAATTCCAAGCACCAAGCGCCAAAGCTCAAAAAAATTCCAAATCACCATTTCCAATTTTCAAACAAACTACCGGTGGCAGCTCTGGAGGGACGCGCTCTGTCGCGTCCGTCTTTCGGCTGCGATGAAACGCGGCCCTCCAAACACCAACCCCCCGGGCAGCGACCACCTGGAGGGGCGCGCTCTGTCGCGTCCGTCTTTCGGCTTGTAATTTATCCCCCCGATCGTCTGTGGTTAGCCTTGAATTTGGAACCTGGAACATAGAATGCCGCGAAGCTGCTTCGTGAATCTTAAGCTTCAATCGTCACGGCCATTCGATCAAGGACAGCAAACCGTCAGGGCCGACATCGGACATCCGATATCTGCCATCCGGTTTTTCTCTGCCCCAAGCCTTATGCTCTATGCCCCATGCGCTCTTTTCCTTGCATGGCCATTGACAAACCCACCGTTCTATTTTATCAAAATAACTTTATTTTTTGAGTGCTGTTGACAACAGCTGGGAAGCGGAAAAGCTGGGAGGCTATGACGCTGGAAGGCTGGGATGCTAAAAAGCTGGGAGGCTAGGATCCGTCTTCGCTTTTAGCTTCGCCGGACAGGAGCTGGGATGCTTAGTTGCTAAAAACCAGAAAAGCTTCTGTGGGTTTTGGTTAAACCTCCAAGCATCCCAGCCTTCCAGCGGTGGCGAAGGCACCCGCCTCCCAGCATATAAAAAGGAAAACCAATAACACCGACAAGGAGTGAGAAAAGATGGGTGGAAAGAAAAAAGAAGCCAAGGAAAAGCCGCTGGAGAAGATGACCGCAAAGGAGCTGCGTGAAATCGCAATGGCGCTTCCCGACATCACCGGCGCCCACGGAATGAACAAGGCCGAGTTGATCGAGGAAATCAAGGAAGCCCGGGGCACCGAGGACACCGCCGGCAGCCGAAAGAAAAAGGGCGACATCCGGGAAATCAAAAAGAAGATCCGGGAGCTTCGGGCCAAGCGGGAAGAGGCCCTCGAGGCGGAGGACGAAAAGACGGCCCAGATCCTGCGGCGGAAAATCAGCCGGCTCAAGAAAAAGACCCGGCAGGCCGCCTAATAAATGCAGGCTGGGAAATCTTGGGTCACCAAGACTAGGGCAGAGGCAATTGGCTCTGCCTTAGGGGTTGAGGAATGAAAAATTCGAAGCACGAAATCCGAAATTCGAAACAATTCAAAACAATTCAAAACGATCAAAATTCGAATGACCCAAACAACAACAGGTATTCAGAAGATTTCCCGTTTTTTTGCTCTTTGACTTCGTTTTGGTCATTTGAAAATTCGGATTTTGAATTTGCCCTTCGACGCGGCTCAGGGCGGTGAGCTTGTCGAACCGTTTCGGATTTCGAATTTCGGATTTACGTTTACAAAAGCACCGATTCATGCCCTCTGGGCCGATATCAAGACGGGTTCTCTATGCCCGGATTTTTACTTATACTGGAAGAGTGCTCAACTAAATGATGATCCTTCACGAAGCTTTCGCTGAATTCATTGCCGCCCTGGCTTCCGAGAAAGGGTATTCGGCACACACCTGCCGGGCATACAGGAACAACCTCGAGGAATTTCGAACGTACATCCAAGGTACGGTGGGCGGCGGCAAACCCGTCGGGAAAAGAGCCGAAACCGATCCGGTTTCCCTGGACCAGGTCGATGCGCTGACGATCCGGGGCTACCTGGGATATCTTCACAAGCGGAACAAGAAGAGCACCATCGCGAGAAAACTGTCGGCGCTGCGGTCCTTTTTTACGTATCTGATCAAGCGGGGCAGACTTGAAGAAAGCCCGGCGGTCCTGATCCTGACGCCGAAGCAGGATCAATCGATCCCGGTCTACCTGCCGGTTGACGACATGTTCCGGCTGCTGGATGCGATCGATACCGGCACACTGCCGGGGCTTAGAAACCGGGCCCTTTTCGAAACGCTGTACTCGGCAGGCATCCGGGTATCGGAGCTGACGGGGCTCGACACCGAAGATGTGGACCTTGCCGGAAGAACCGTGCGGGTCACCGGAAAAGGGAGCCGGGAGAGGATGGTACCGATCGGGAAAAAGGCGGCAGAGGCCGTTCGGTCCTACCGGGAGCGGCTGGAAAAGGACAAAGGCATCGGGGTCGAAGAAAACGGCGCTTTGTTTCGCAACCACCGGGGCGGCCGCCTGACGTCCCGCTCCGTAGCCCGGATCCTGGAAAAGATCGCCCGGCAGATCGGCATTGTCATCCCGGTTTCCCCTCATGCGCTTCGCCACAGCTTTGCCACGCATATGCTGGATTCAGGCGCCGACCTGCGGGTCGTCCAGGAGCTGCTCGGGCACAAGAGCCTATCGACGACCCAGAAATACACCCATGTGAGCATCGACCGCCTGATGGAGAGCTACGACAAGGCCCACCCGAGGAAATAGCCGCGAAACTGCGCGGCTATTTCCTCGGGTGGGCCTTGTCAGATGTCAGATGTCGGAGGTTGGAGGTCAGAACTACAAAAACCAGATGTCAGATGTCGGAGGT
>CAYPFH010000306.1:0-4972 GCA_964409825.1 uncultured Desulfobacterales bacterium
ACCTTTTTGCGGAGCAAACACCATGGACCAAATCATCGTCGAGGGCGGCAAACGGCTCGCCGGGGAGGTGGTGATCAGTGGGGCGAAAAACGCCGCCCTTCCGATACTGGCCTCCTCCCTGCTCACCGACGGGCAGAACACCTACACCAACGTCCCGGCGCTGAAGGACATCGAAAGTATCCTGGTTTTGCTGTCTCACTTAGGGTGCCGGATCGAATCGAACTACCCGTCTATCCGGATCGATGCCTCGGGACTCAACAATTACGATGCCCCATACGATCTCGTCCGGAAAATGCGCGCGTCCATCCTGGTTCTCGGTCCCCTGCTGGCCCGGATGAAAAGGGCCAAGGTGTCTCTTCCCGGAGGGTGCGCCATCGGGGCCCGCCCGATCAATCTGCACCTGAAAGGGTTGTCGCTGCTGGGTGCGGAAATCGAACTGCAGCACGGATACGTGGAGGCCAGGGCGGATCGGCTGCGGGGAAACGAGATATTCTTCGACGTTTCCACCGTGACCGGAACGGAAAACCTGATGATGGCCGCCGTGTTGGCCGAAGGGACAACGGTGCTCAGAAACGCGGCCCGGGAGCCGGAGGTGGCGGCCCTGGCCGAGGTGCTCAAAAAGATGGGGGCCAAGATCAGCGGCGAAGGCACTTCGGTGGTGACCATCGAAGGGGTGTCCTCTCTTTCGCCGGTTTCGGTGTCGATCCTGCCGGACCGGATCGAAGCGGGCACTTTCATGATCGCTTCGGCCCTGACCGGCGGCGAGGTCGTCGTGGACCACTGCGAACCGGAGCATTTGGGCGCGCTTATCCACAAGCTGCGCCAGACCGGCGCCGTCTTCGAGATCGGCCGGGACCGGGTGAGGGTGTCCGGCGCGGACGAAATTATCAGCGTCGATGTCAAAACCCTCCCGTATCCGGGTTTTGCCACAGACATGCAGGCACAGTTCATGGTGTTGATGAGCGTTGCCGACGGCCAGAGTGTTATCTCCGAGACCATATTCGAAAACCGCTTCATCCATGTCAGCGAACTGCGCCGCTTGGGGGCCGATATTACGGTTTCAGGCAATACGGCCGTGGTCCGCGGTGTGCCGCATCTGTCCGGCGCTCCGGTCATGGCCACCGATCTTCGCGCCAGCGCATCGCTGATTCTGGCAGGGATGGTGGCCAAGGGCCAAACCGAGATCAGCCGGGTGTATCATTTGGACCGGGGCTACGAATCGATCGAAAGAAAATTTGCCGGACTCGGAGCAGCCATCCGCCGGGTCAGGGGCTAAAAAAATCGACAGCGATTTTTTAGAAGTTTCAGGTTCCGCAAAAATTATAGAAAAATAAACAGGAACAACCCTCCGACACTGTCGGAGGTCATGAGGTGTCCTTCCCCGTTACCCGGTGGTCTGCACCGCCGAATCAGATCGGCCCGGGTTTGACATGATTTCAAATGCTTCATCTGCAGCGCTGCGTTTGTCGGAAACCGAAGCCGGAAGCACCGTCAAAGGGCCGCCTCGCTCATCGCTTCGATGCTGGTCCAGGCCGATTCCTCCCCTGGGGGTTGCCTACATCGTCGGCATTGCTGCCGGCGCCATGTTCCCCGACGCCCGGCTCTCTTTTTTGGCGCCGTGCAGCCTCGCTGCTGCGGTGCTGGCCTATTGCCTGTGTTGTCAACGGCCGGCACGGCTGTCTCCCCTCGTCTTTATGATCGGCCTCGGCGCCCTTTCCATTCAGCCTCTCCTGACGGATTATCTGCCCGAAGGCCATATTGTTCACCGGATCGATGACAGGGTGCATACGCTGACCGGGACGATCGTCTCCGAACCGATTTTCAGACCCGGCCGCCAGCGGTTCGTAGTCGATGTCGCCCCGGAAAAATCCTCTCCCGGCCAGTCGGCGGCGCCTTTCGGCAGGGTCCGCGTCACGGTGATCGGAGGGCGGGAGGTGCTGGCCCGGGGAGATCGGATCCGGTTCGATGCCAAGCTGAGACCGTTTCGGAATTTTGAAAATCCCGGGCGCTTCGATTATCGCCGGTACATGGCATTACAAGGCGTTCGGGCTTCGGCTTATGTCAAACCGGCAGCCGTGGAGATGGTTGCCCAGGCCGCTCCGGGACCCGTGGGCGCGGCGCGCCGGGCGCTTTCATCCTTCATTTCCGCGCGGACCGATGCCCCGGCAAGCGGCATTCTCTGCGCCCTGTTGATCGGGGACCGTGGCGGCGTTTCTGCGTCGGTCCGGGATATGTTCAACAGGGCCGGGGTCGGACATATCCTGGCCATATCCGGGCTTCATGTGGGCATCGTGGCCGCGGTTGCCTTTTTTGTCTTCCGCGGCGGTTTCGTCTTTTTCCCCTTTCTCCTGCAAAGGGGTTGGACGCGCAAAGCCGGTGCGCTTTTCGCCATGGGCGCGGTCATCGGCTACGGACTATTAGCCGGTATGAGCCCTTCCACGCAGCGGGCAGTGATCATGGTGTCGACCTTCATGCTGGCCATGGTCTTCGGACGCTCCTCTGACCCGCTCAACACCCTGGCGGTGGCGGCCGTTGCGATCCTTGCGGTCGATCCGGCAGCCCTGTTTTCCATCTCCTTTCAGCTTTCTTTCGCCGCTGTCGCGACGATTCTCTACGGCATTGAAAGCGCGGATCGCTGGGCATGGTTTCGGAACGTCAATCCCCGGCCGCTTCGCCGGGCGCTGATGTTTGTCTTCGTATCGATGCTGGCTATTGCCGGGACGCTGCCCTTGACGGCGTACTACTTCAACCGGATTTCCCTGGTAGGCCTGGCCGCCAACTTCCTGGTCATCCCCCTGATCGGCTTTGCAGTGGTTCCCCTGGCCCTGGTGTCCGCCGTTGTTCTTGTTTTGGCCGAGGCGCCGGCCGCTGCAGGATTCGAGGCGGCGGCCGCTCTTTTGAACCTGGCAATGGAAGGAATTTCGCTGTTTGCGAAAATTCCCCACGCGGCCGTGCGGGTCGTGACGCCGAGCCTGCTGGAAATCGCCGTTTATTATGTTCTGCTCGGAGCTCTGCTGAAACTTCACGCCGGCAAAAAAGCCCGGCTGGCCATCGCCGCTGCCCTGCTCATCGGCGGCGCCGATGTCTGCCACTGGATTCAGCACCGGTTGTGGCATCCCGAACTGCGGGTCACCGGCATCGACGTGGGGCAGGGAAGCGCGTCATTGCTGGAACTGCCCAGGGGGAAAACCATGCTCATAGACGGGGGTGGATTTTCCGACAATCGAATTTTCGATGTCGGCGCCCAGGTGGTGGCCCCATTCTTGTGGCGGAAAAAGATCGCCACGATCGACACCGTGGTTCTTTCCCATCCCAACAGCGACCATCTAAACGGGTTGATCTTCATTGTCGACAATTTCAAGGTCAAAGAGGTCTGGACCAACGGGCTGCCGGCCGACACCGGAGCCTACCGGCAGTTCATGGCGGTGCTGGAAGCCAGGGGGGTCCGTCGCCCGCCGTTTGAGCGTCTCGAAAGAAGTCGGATCGTCAACGGGACAAGGATCGACATACTTCACCCGCCATACGATTTCATGGCCGGCGATGCCCCAAAAAACCGCCTCCCCGACGCCAACGACAGCTCCATTGTGGTCAGGGCAGGCCTTGGGGCGGTCTCTTTTCTGTTTCCCGGAGACGCGATGGCGGCAGCAGAGAGAGAAATGGTCGCAAGAAACTGCGATCGATTGGCTGCAACGGTTTTGGCCGCCCCCCATCACGGAAGCCGGACATCGAGCACCCCAGGGTTTCTGGATTGCGTAAACCCGGAGGTGGTGGTTGTCTCGTCGGGTTGGAGCCGGCGGCGGTATTTTCCCCACCCAACGGTGGAAAACCGCTATCGGGAGCGGAACCTGGCGGTGCTTTGCACCCATCGGTGCGGGGCCGTGACCGTGGTCACCGATGGAAGGGAGTATCGGGTGCAGACCATGGTGGACCCGGAGGAGAAGAGGGCATTTGAAACTTTAGGCATTCTCAGGCACTCTAAATGAAAAGACGATAAATGCCCAAAAAACCGACCAAGGCGGCCCTGGATCGGCTTTATCGAAAATACAACGACAGATCCTATGTCCACCCGGATCCGCTCGAGTTTTTGTATGCATTTGAAGATCTCGGGGACAGGGAGGTCGCCGCCATGGTGGCGGCATCCCTGGCCTACGGGCGGGTGGCACAGATCATCAAAAGCGTGGGCGCGGTGCTCGAGGTGCTGGGGCCGAATCCGGCCCAGGTCCTGCTCTCGGCCGAGCCGGGGGCGCTTTGCGAAAGGCTTTGCGGATTTGTCCACCGCTTTGCCACCGCAGAGAGGGTCTGCGCCCTTCTTTCCGGAATCGGCCGGGTGCTTAAGCGCTATGATTCCATGCAGGCATGTTTTTTGACGCACCGCCGACCGGAGGAAAACAGCCTGGTCACCGCCCTGGGGGGCCTTGCCGAAGAAATCACGGCCGGGGCCGAAAAAGATCCCGGTCACCTGATGCCGCTGCCGGCACGGGGCAGCGCCTGCAAGCGGCTGCACCTGTTCCTTCGCTGGATGGTCCGGAACGATGCGGTAGACCCCGGGGGCTGGGACCAGGTGTCTCCATCTGAGCTGATCGTACCGCTGGATACCCACATGCACCGGATGGGGCGGCTTTGTGGATTTACCCGGCGCAATACCGGAGATCTTCGAACGGCGCTGGAGATCACCGATGGGTTCCGCCGCTTTTGTCCCGAGGACCCGGTCCGCTACGATTTTGCACTCACCCGGGTGGGGATGGGAGGCGATGCCGAGTTTCGTGAGCTATTTCAAGAAAGATGAGACGATCGTGGTGTGACGGGGAAAGGTTGATGGGTCAAATGGTCGAATGGTCAGATAAGAGGCCCGCCGCTGACCGCGGCGTGATTCAAAATTCCAGATTCAAGATTCTCCGCCGGGAGATTTATATAAGCCTTTTGGTCTTAACCGGCCAGTTTGATCAATACTGAAACTTCCCCCGAAGCCTCT
>CAYPFH010000307.1:0-4950 GCA_964409825.1 uncultured Desulfobacterales bacterium
AACATACGATCCCGCAAATGTTTCGCCTTTAAAAGACAGATGTCCGATGTCCGATATCGAATGTCAGAAAAACAAAAAATCACGATCCTTTCGCCCTAAAGCGACGTCGTCGCGTCATATAAGATCGTGAAACGATTTTATTTTGACAGGATTCACAGGATCAATCCTGTTGATCCTGTCAAAGAAATGTTTGTTGGCATTTGCCGATAGCTGAAGATGAACAAGAAAAGAATTCTCAAGGCGCTGGTGATCGCCGGACCGAGCGTTTTTGCACTCCAGGCGCTGTATTTTGCCGCGGTCATGGCGGTGAAAAATACGGAGGCGCCTTCCGAGGCGATCGTCGTTTTCAGAGGGACGGAAAAGCGCGTGGAGGCCGGCTATGCCCTGGCCGCCTCGGGAGCGGCGTCGAAACTGATTCTTTCACCGGCCGCCGATGCGGAGAGAAACCGCTACGATAAAAGATTCGGTCTGCCGGCCGGGGTGAAGCACCTCAAAGAACCCGCCGCCGGCACCACCCTGGAAAACGCCTACTACACCGCCCGGCTGATCAGGGACCAGAACCTGCGCACAGTCACGCTGGTCACGTCGAACTATCACATGCCCCGGTCCCTGCTTCTGATTCGACTGTTCTTGGTGGGAAAGAAGGTTTGCGTCGGCAGCTACAAGGTGAGCGCCGTAAAAGAGGGGGCACGGCCCCCGGACGGCTACCGGACCGACTTCGTCAAGCTGGTCTACAACGAGATGCTCAAATTCTGGGGCAGCCTGGCGGAATATGTCGCCTGGCAGATTTCCGGAGACGAGATGGAGCGGTTCCGGGACCGGTTTCCGGGCGTTTCTGCGCTGCGGTCCTGGCTGCTGCTGGATGTAAGCCCTTCGTGGTGAAAGAGCCGGATGTCGGAGGTCAGATGTCGGAGAAGGGCTGGATGTCAGAGTTCGAAGTTCAAGATTGCCGCTGGCGCCTTCTTGTTTGGGATTTGGTGCTTGGGAAAAATAAAAGGGCGCATCCTGTTTCGCTCCCGAAGAACGACTAAAATGATCGATTTTGCAGAATAGTCTTGACTATTGTGCAATACCCTGCCTTGTCACCGGAAGCGCATGTCCCGAGGCGTTTCGCCAGCATGGCGATTCTCTTGCCGGCCGCTTCTACCGCCATCGGCTTATGCCGTTTTCACCTGCCGAAGTCGCCCAGATCGGGGAAGCGATCGACCTGGAACGATTTGTTTCCCGTGGCGGGTTTCCCGAGTCTTTTCTGGCCGGGGATCCAGTGGATGCAGACCGCTGGCGGATGCAGTATGTAGACGGTTTGATTCGGACAGATATCCTCGATTTTGAAAAAATCCACGATTTCCGTGCGATGCAGATGGTGTTCGAATTTCTCAGATCGAGGACAGGCTCTCCTGTCTCTTACCAATCCATTGCCAGGGATGTTGAAATCGCCCCCAACACCGTCAAGAAATACATCCAGATTCTGGAATCTTTGTTTATCGTCTTTCGCTTGACCCCGTTTTCCCGACGGATTGCCCGTTCCATCGTCAAAGAACCGAAGATCTACTTTTTCGATACCGGCTTGGTAAAGGGCGGTGACGGTGCAAAATTCGAGAACCTGGTGGCGGTATGCCTGCTGAAGCATGTTTATGGCCTGGTGGACATGAAAGGGCGCTCCTATTCGCTTCACTACCTGCGAACCAAGGACAAGGACGAGATCGATTTTTGCATTGTGAACGAAGGCAACCCCGAGCTGATGATCGAGGCCAAGTTATCGGCCTCCGAGCCGACAGCCGCCCTGCAACGATTTCATGAAAGGTACGAGATCCCGGGCGTCCAGTTGGTCATGCACTTGATGAGAGAAAAAAAAGAGAGAGGGATCGAAGTGCGGCGCGGTGCGGATTTTCTCGCTTCCCTGTTCATCTGACAACGGGCGGAGAAGAGCAGGACAAGATGACAGACGACAGAAAGGAACAGATGTCAGAAGAACAAAAGAACAGCAAACCGTCAGGGCCGACATCTGACATCTGACATCTGACCTCTGACCTCTGGCAGTTCTCCGACCTCCGACCTCTGCTTGCCGCGGCGACCTGTCCCGGCGAAGTTGCTCTTTAACGAAGACGGAAGCGCAGCGAAGACGGGACATCCGGCAGTTCTCCGACATCTTGGTCTTTCCCGAACCTCCGACATCTGATATCTGATATCCGTCCATTTTAAAATTCTAAATTCTAAATTCTAAATTAATCTTATGCCCTCCTGGCTGCGCCGAAATTTGTTCGTTTTGCTTGTGCTGGACGCTGCGCTGTTTGCCGCGTCCCTGGTTTTTGCATTCCTGCTCCGGTTCAATTTCGAGCTGCCCGACGAAGCTGCGGGAATGATGCGGCAGCTTCTTCCCTTTGCAATCCTGCTCAAGCTGCTGGTTTTTTACCTGTTCGACGCATACCGGGGGATGTGGCGGTATTTCAGCATCCGGGATTTTTTGGACATCGTGAAGGCGGCCAGCATCAGTTCGATGGCTCTCATCGTGGCGGTGCTTTTCGTCCACCGCTTTTCCGGATTTTCCCGGGCCGTCTTTATCATCGACTGGTTTTTGACCATCATTTTCCTGTCGAGCCTGCGGCTGAGCATCCGGCTCACCATCTATTACATTCTCAACAGCTTTGGTGAAAACATCCCCTCCGGCGGTTTTTTCCGATTCCTGAAAAGCGGCGGCAAGCAAAAGAACCTGCTCATATTAGGGGCCGGAGACTGCGGCGAAAAGATCTACCGGGAGATCCGGGACAACGCACACCTCCGGTACCATGTAAGCGGGTTTCTCGACGACGATCCGGAAAAGGTGGGGCGCCAGATCCACGGCGTGCCCGTGCTGGGAAGCCTTTCGGATTTGAAGTGGATCGCACCCAGGCACAAGATCGAAGAAGTCCTGATCGCCATTCCTTCTGCCAGCGCCAAGCAGATGCGCAAAATCGTCGAATCGGTCAAGAATCTGGGCATCCCCTCCAAGACGCTGCCGAGCATGGGAGAGCTCATAGACGGAAAGGTGTCGGTCAAAGCGATCCGGGACGTCGCCTACCGGGATCTGCTCGGCCGGGAGGTGATCCGGCTGGAGGAAGAAGAGATCGGCCGCTACCTGGGCGGGGCCACCGTGCTGGTCACCGGCGCCGGCGGATCCATCGGCGCCGAACTCTGCCGGCAGATCTGCCGGTTTCACCCCAACACCCTGGTTCTGCTCGAGCGGGCCGAAAGCCCCCTTTACGAGATCGACATCGAGCTGAAAAAAAGCTTTCCCGATGTCCGGATCCTGCCCGTTCTGGGAGACATCCGGGACCGCAGGCAGCTTACCTATGCCTTTGAAACCGCCCGCCCCAGCGCGGTCTTTCATGCGGCCGCCTACAAGCACGTGCCGATGATGGAGCTGCATCCCTGGAAGGCGGTGAAAAACAACGTGATCGGCACCCGGAACCTGGTGCTGGCGGCCATTGCGCACCAGGTGGAGCGGTTCGTTCTGGTTTCCACGGACAAGGCGGTCCGGCCCACCAACGTCATGGGAGCCACCAAGCGGGTGGCCGAGCTGATCGTGCAGAACCAAAATACTTGCGGTGTTTCGGAAACCCGCTTCATGATCGTGCGGTTCGGCAACGTGGTGGGCAGCGTGGGCAGCGTGGTGCCGCTGTTCCGAAAGCAGATCGAGCAGGGCGGCCCTGTCACCGTGACCCATCCGGAAATGACGCGGTTTTTCATGACCATCCCCGAAGCCTGTCAGCTCATACTCCAGTCCGGCGCCATGGGCCGGGGCGGCGAGATTTTCATTCTCGACATGGGCACGCCCATCAAGATCGCCGACATCGCAAAGGACCTGATCCGGCTAAGCGGGCTTGAGCCCGGGGTGGATATCGATATCGAATACATCGGCCTTCGGCCCGGTGAAAAGCTCTACGAGGAGCTCATCACCGAAGGCGAGGGGATCGTGCCCACCCGCCATGAAAAGATCCTGGTCCTCAAGGGGGCGAACTGCGACATGGCGATGCTCAACGGCAGGATCGAGGAACTGCGGGTTTTGAGCTTCAGCCAGAATGCATGCGCCATCCGGGAAAAGATCAAGGAAATGATCCCGGAATATCAACCATACGTTCAGGTCGATTCTTAGGCCTAATAGCGCTTTTTTTGGCGTGTTCATAACGACCTGAACAAGCACCAAGCATCAAATCTCAAATCTCAAATGGTTCGACAAGCTCACCACCCTGAGCAACGTCGAAGGGCAAGCACCAAATTCTAAAATTCAAACCAGGGAGTGCTTTTTTTTTGACATCCGACATCGGACATTTGGTAGTTTGTTTGGAAATTGAAAATTGTGATTTGGGATTTGTTTGGTCATTGGTGCTTGCGATTTGTGATTTAGTGCTTCGTGGGTTCCATCAACCGAGCAATATAGCGGCGCCAAATTATGCCGCTAACTCCGCGAGAAAAAAAGGTGGTCTTCGGATATGCATAAAGAAAAGATCTATTTCGTATTCGGGCTGGTGATCGGCATGGTGCTGGCCGGCGTGTTTCTCTACTCGTTTGCGCCGCGCTACACCACGATCCAGAGCGAGGGCACCATCATCAGGCAGGACCGGTGGTCCGGCGATGCCTGGCGCTTTTCCAACGGCGATTGGGAAAAGGTCGTCACCTCCAAGCATGACTGGGAGAAAATCGACCGGGCACTGGTCGAAGCCCTCGACCTGCCGAACCCGGCGGCAGAGCGGAAAAAAGCGCTTTCCCTGCTCCGTTCCGAGGCCCCGATTTTAAATGAGCTCAGCGACGAAGACCTCCTGGAGCGGATCAAGTACGTCCATGCCAAGGAGATCATGGTCAACGACTACATGAACCGGATCGTCAGGGCGAAAGAGAAGGGACAGATGTCGGATGTCGGAGGTCGGATGTCGGAGGAAAAACAGACGACGGAGGACGCAGGACAGAGGACAG
>CAYPFH010000308.1:0-4935 GCA_964409825.1 uncultured Desulfobacterales bacterium
AGTGAACGGCCTCCGTGCCGTTCATGAAGGCATGACACGGAGGTCGTGCCCTACAAAAACCGCTGCCTCGACCGAAGTTTCACATAAGTACCTTTAAAAAAGTTTTTATCCTTTTTTGGATATTGGAATTTGGTGCTTGCAATTTTTTTGCCCGCCGGGTTCCGTGTTCCGTATTTCGCTATCTTCCCTCGCTGCAAGGAATCGATCGGTCACAGATCCAGATCATGGGACAACGTGCTGATACATTTCAAGACCCGGCCAGCACCTCCTGCATCCATTTTCCCAGCTCTTGGATCTCTTCGATGCAGACCTCGTGCATCATCGGATATTCATGCCACTCGACCCGGTAGCCCATCCGGGTCAGCTCCTGCCGGGCCCGGCGACCGTTTTCGATGGGAATCATCGGGTCCATGGCGCCGTGGGCCATGAAAATGGGAATCCGGCGGTTGGCCTCGGCTGCTTCGGCCTCCAGGGTGTCGGCCGTGGGCATGTAGGTGGAAAGCGCTGCGATGCCGCCCAGGGCGTCTGCATACCGCAGGCCGGCATGCAGCGCCACAGCCCCGCCCTGGGAAAAGCCGGCCAGCAGGATCCGGTCGGCAGAAAGTCCGCGTTTTTTTTCGGCTTCGATCAGGTCGGTGAGCCGGTCCGCGGACTCGATCAGGCTTTCGGTATCCACCCGCCGGTCGACTTGGGGCGCTGCGATGTCGTACCAGGCCCGCATCCGCGTCCCCATGTTGATGGTCACCGGCCGAACCGGTGCATGGGGAAAAACGAAACGGACCGCCAGCGCCTCCGGCAGGTCGAGCATCGGCACCACCGGCTCGAAATCGTGGCCGTCGGCGCCCAGCCCGTGAAGCCAGATCACAGACGCCGATGCGGTTCCGTTCGGGTCGATTTCCACGGTTTCTAAAAGATCATCAGCCATTGAACCTCCTTTGCAGATAGCATAACGACTTCCAGCCAGATCGCAAGTCCATTCGGCAAATGGAAGCGCCGTGAATTCGGCGTCCCAAGCAAGGAAGGGACTTTGTTCGCTCTCAAAAACCATGCTATGAGGTTCTTATGTGAAACTTCGGTCGAAGCTGGCGGTAAAAACCGACCTGCCCCGCCTTAGGTTTTGGCGGTTGGAGGGCCACGCGCAGTCTAAGCCGGCATTCGTGCATCACCGGCGACACGGACTAGACTGCGCGCGTCCCTCCACCGGCAGAGGCTTCGGGAAAAGTTTCACCCTTGATCAAACTGAACGCCTCGTGGTCAGCGGCGGCGCTCGTATGAAACTTCTCCGAAAATTGGGGCCTTTCATTGGTCACACACAGCTTTCATTTTTGGCACGGCCCGCTCGTAGTGCGCCCGTGAGGGCGTCCGGGCGGCCGTGCATCAAGCGCCTCACGGCGCCACTACAAACAGAGCAGCGGCTTCGATCAAAAAGCTTCTATCTTTAATCAAACCGGCCTACCCCGCCGACCAGCGGCAGGGCTCGTATCTGGATTCTGCTTTATAGGAGGCCATGAAGCGCCATGTTCACCCTGATTCAAAACGCCGACCTGCACCAGCCGGCGCCGGCCGGCAAAAAAGACCTGCTCATCGCCGGGGAAAAGATCGTACGAATCGAGGATCGGATCGAAGCACCGGCCACATGGAACATCGACGTCATCGACGCGGCAGGGCGAATCGTCTGCCCCGGGTTCGTGGACCTGCACGTGCATTTGCTGGGCGGCGGGGGAGAAGGCGGTTTTGCCACCCGCACCCCGGAGATCGTTCTTTCCCGGATCACCGCCGCCGGGGTCACCACGGTGGTCGGCTGCCTGGGAACCGACGACGTCACCCGCAGGCCGGAATCTCTTTTGGCCAAGGCCCGCCAGCTGGCGGCCGAAGGCATTTCGGCCCGGATCTACACCGGCTCCTACCAGTTTCCGCTGGCCACCATCACCGGCAGCATCAGAAAAGACGTGGCCCTGATCGACATGGTGATCGGGGTGGGGGAAATCGCGGTCTCCGACCACCGCTCTTCTGCCCCGACCATCGACGAGCTTTCCCGGGCTGCGGCAGAAGCCCGGGTCGGCGGGATGATCGGGAAAAAGGCGGGCCTGGTGCATCTTCACATGGGAAGCGGCAAAGGGGGGCTGGATCCGGTCTTTCGGATCGTAGAAGAGACAGACATCCCCATCGGGCAGTTTCTGCCCACCCACGTCAACCGAAGCGCCCGCCTCTTTGACCAAGCCCTGGAATTTGCCCGGGCCGGCGGCAACATCGATCTGACCGTCATGGGAGAGACTCTCGATTTTGCCCGCGGGACCGCAGAGGCCCTGGAAAAGGCGAAAGATGCCGGCATCGACTGGGACCGGATCAGCCTCAGCTCGGATTCCAACGGGTCGATGCCGATCTTCGACGAGGGGGGAAACCTCGTTCGCCTGGCCGTGGCCGACATCGCCAGCCTCTACGACGAATTCCGCCGGCTGGCGGGCGGCGGATTTTCCCTGGCCGAGGTTTTGGCCCTGGTGACGAAAAACCCGGCCCGGCGGGTGGGCCTGGCCCATTGCAAAGGCGGCCTGTTTGCCGGGGCGGATGCAGACCTGCTGATGCTGGCCCCGGAGCTTGCCATCGATACGGTGATCGCCCGGGGCCGGGTGATGATCCGGGACGGAAAGGCGGTAGTCAAAGGGACGTTTGAAGAGTAGGGAACATTTTTATTGTTTTTGGGATCCTTCTTTTAGCTGGGAAGCTGGGACGCCAGGAGGCTTGTATGCTGAAAACACGGAAAGGAAAAAGCCTTTCCAAAAGCTTATTTTGATGTTTTTGTAAAAAGTCCGGATGTCCCTTTTTCCGTCATTCCCGCGGAAGCGGGAATCCAGCGATTCCAAATTGAACTTTGGATTCTGGTTTTTAGCATCCCGGCCTCCCAGCTTCCCAGCCTCCCAGCAGGTAACTATGATGCCCTCTGAAAAAAGACTATTTTACATAGCGCGCAACGGAGGTCCAAATTGCTGCCATTGATCGCCGTCACCTGCAGCCGGAAAATCGGCGGTTCCTGGGGGGAGTATGACCAGGGCCACTTCATGGACTACGCGTTTTGCCAGTACAGCCGGGCCATAGTGGCCTGCGGCGGAGCGCCGGTGCTGATCCCCGCCGCCTGCGACCGGGGGGCCCTCGACCGGATCCTGGCCGCTGTTGACGGACTGCTGCTCACCGGAGGACCTGACGTCCATCCGAAATTTTACAATGAGGAGCCGATGCCGGGGCTCGGCGAGATCGACGAGCCCTTAGACCGCATGGAGCTGGCCGCCGCCGCCGCCGCATGGAAGGCGGACCTTCCGATCCTGGGAATCTGCCGGGGCATTCAGCTGCTCAACATCGCTCTTGGTGGAACGGTCTACCAGGATATCGCACGCCAGGTCCCGGAGGCCATCGAACACCGGCAGCAGGCGGCCAAGTCGGTCACCACCCACACCGTTCGCATCGAACGGCCCTCGCTTCTGTTTGACATCCTCCGGCGCCGCAGCATCCGGGTCAACGGCAGGCACCACCAGGGGGTCAAAGATGTGGCACAGGGCCTTCAGACGGCGGCCCGGACGCCGGACGGCCTGGTAGAAGCCCTGTTCGCACCGGACCGCTCCTTTGTGCTTGGGGTACAATGGCACCCGGAGGGGACCTTTGCCGCTGATCTTTTTTCCCGGAAGCTGTTTTCCGCCTTCGTCGAATCCGCCAAAGAAAGAAAAAAGAGATGATCGATACCATTATTTCCCTTACCAAAGAGCTCATCCGGTTTCGGACCACCGCCAAGAATCCCGAACAAATCCGGCGCTGCGCCGCCTTCGTCGAAGGCTGGCTCACCGAGCGCGGCGTTGACTGCCGCACGATCGAACACGGGGGCGTGCCCTCGGTGGCGGCCCTGCCCCGGACCGGCTATGCGCCGGTTCTTCTCATGAGCCACATCGACGTGGTGGAAGGCGCAGAAGACCTTTTTACCCCCCGCATCGAAAACGGATGCCTTTATGGCCGGGGCAGCCTGGATGACAAATACGCCGTGGCCCTTTCCATGGTCCTGGCGGCCCGGGCAGCAGAGCGCGCCACGGCCGGCGAACCTCCGCCGGTGGGACTTCTCGTCACCGGAGACGAGGAGACCGGAGGCGTTCGCGGGGCAAAGAGCGCCCTTGCAGACATCCGCGCCGATTTTGCCATCGCCTTAGACGGCGGGGCCGTGGACAAGATCGTGGTCAAGGAAAAAGGGATCTTGAGGCTTCGGCTGGTGAGCCGGGGAAAGGCCGCCCATGGATCGCGCCCGTGGATGGGCGAAAACGCCATCGAAGCGCTCATCAAAGACTATGAAAAGATCCGGGACGTCTTCGGTGAAAACCGGCCCGACGCCTGGCACCGGACGCTGAACTTTTCCCAGGTATCGGCCGGAGGATCGTTCAACCAGGTCCCGGACCGGGCCGAAGCAGGCTTTGACATCCGCTACACCGACGACGACGATCCAGACAACCTGGCGGCCCGCCTTCAGGCGGCCGTATCCGGCGATATCGCCATCGAAGCCAAGGAGCCGATTTTTTTCGGGGGAGAATCCGCCTACCTTGCCCGGCTCCTTTCCGTGGCAAAAGACGCCGCCACCGGATTCGAGCACGGTGCCAGCGACGCGCGGTTTCTCTCCGGCTTCGGCATCGCCGGCATCGTCTGGGGCGCCGACGGCGACAGAAGCGCCCATTGCCCCGACGAGCACGTGAACATCGACAGCATCGCCCGGCTGGCCGACCTGCTGGAGCGCTTTTTGGCGCAGTGTCCGGTTGCTTCTCCCCCTCCCAGGTGATATGAAAGATCGTCCTGGCTACCTCCAACCGGAATCCGATCATGGCCGAATCCGACCATCTGCTCGACGTTCAACAGTGGATGGTGGTTTTCCCCGGCGTCGCACTGGTGCTGCTGGTGGTGGGGATCAAC
>CAYPFH010000309.1:0-4922 GCA_964409825.1 uncultured Desulfobacterales bacterium
GCAGCACCGGTCGGTCCACCCAGCAAAGCAGCTCGTGGTCCAGGCTCGAATCGCCGAAGGCCCGGAACCGGACACGGGGTTCGGGCGTTTTGCAGACCTCCGGATGGCAGTGCGCCACATCGAGCAAAATGTCGTGCACCTGTTGAAGATCCGATCCATAGGCCACCCCCACCTTGACCCGGATGCGGTATTTTTCATGCGGTCCGCCGGCTTCGTTGGTAATCTTGGCGTTTCCCATGATCGAGTTGGGGACGGTAATCTCCACGTCGTCCCGGGTGAGCAGGCGCGTGCTGCGGATGCCGATGTGGGTTACTTCCCCCCGCTCGCCCGAGTCGAGGACGATGAAATCGCCGAGCTTGTAGGGGGCGTCTGCCACGATAAATACGCCTGAAAACAGGTTTGCCAGAGAATCTTTTGCCGCAAAAGAAATCGCCAGACCGATAATGCCGGCCGAGGCCATCCAGGCGGTGACGTCGATTTCCCAAGTCAAAAAAATGAAATAGGCGGCCAGCCCCACCACCAGAATCATCAGCAGGTTGTTAAACAGCGGCAGGGTTCGCTCCTGAACCAGGGAAAACCTCAGTTTGTCCCGGCTCAGCAGCCCCAATAGAAGCTTGAGGAACCTGCCGGCAGCAGCGGCCCAGATGAAAATGGCCACGGTTTTCAGCCCGCTCATCGTCAGAAATCGGAGCATATCGGGCAAGGCGATCTGTTCTGCGGCCAGAAACAGGCCGAACAGCATCACGCTCACGAACACGGGCCGGTGGAAAATTTCGAGAATTTGATCGTCCAGGGTGAAACTGGTCCTTTTGATCCATTTTTTCAGCACCCGTGTGATGATTGCGTCCAGGAGCCTGGCCAGAAGATAGAAGACCACGATGATGACCAGGGCCTGCAGATAGGGGTTGGGCGCAATCCCGGCAAGCCACTCAAGCAGTTGTTCGATGCTCATTTCCATGATTTTTCCTCAGGTTTTCACATTATGATCAAATCGCTTCAGCGATTTGATCATCCCGATATCCACACCCCGTGGCGCAGACGCCAGAGCAATGCCGGCCCTGCCGAAAACAGCAGAAACACCGCCATCGACAGCAGAATGCGGCCGGCGGCGGTTCGGATCCGATCGGCCGCCGGGCCGGCCAGCCGCGGATGGGCGATTGCCGCCAGAGAGGCAGCCGGGGCCGGAATGCCTTCCCGGGCCGCCATTGCCAGGGCCCCGAACTGCACGAACCCCACCATCCCGTGCTCGGGCAAAAACAGGCACCACGGGCAGTCGTGGGCCAGCACCCCGAAGATGTAGGCGGAAAAGACGTTGACGAGGGCGCCCCCTGCGTACAAAACCCAAAAAAGCGTCAGGACCGCCAGCGGCAAGCTCCATCTTCGGCGGTTTCGATGCGCGCTGCGCCGAACGCCGAAGGAGACGGCCGCCAAAAGCAGTGTGCACGCTGAAAAACCGACCACCCAGAACCGGTCCGAAAAAGCTCCGCTTCCACCGGAGGCGGAGTAGACCGGATCGTAAACCGTGGCACAGCAGTCCACCGGCTGGCCGAAATCGATTCCCCACATCGCCCGGGCAGAATCCCACGCGGCCAGAAGCACCAGGGGAGAAACCGCCGCCAGGACCCGGGCGGTGGTTTCGGTCAGGGGGGCTTCGGGTACCGAACGGTTGAGATTTTCAAAAAAGCCCCAAACCGTCAGCCCCAGCAGGGCCAGGAGCCGGAAAAAAAGGGCCCGGGCGCACAGGGGTCCTGCGGCCTGGAGGACACCGGTGCCGCACATGGCCCCGGGCACCGCGCCGGGCAGGATCAGGGAGATGCCGGCGATCAGGACAAGGGTCGACAGCATCAGCACCACTGCGGCAAAGCGAACGGCCAGGGCGCCTGCCTCGGCCCTTCGTTCCGCCGAGAGCTGTTTGCGGTCTGCATCCCCGGGGCGCCACCGAACCAGCACCGGAAACACGGCGGCCACCGCCGCGAACAGGGCCGCCAGACACAGCAGATCCATGGCCGCAACGGAAAGCAGCAGCGGGTGACGGATCATGACGGCCCCTTGAGCCCGCCGTTTTCCATACCAAAGGAAAGATCGGGTTTGCCGCCGCCATACAGCGCCGGTTCGCGGCGGCCTGCAACGACAATGGTCGTTCCCTGCTGCTGAAGATCGGAAAAAAGGACCCGGAGGAGGTCCTTTCCCCGGCCGTCCTGATGGGCCCCGGGCTCGTCGGCGAGCAAAAGCGCCGGCGGTTCCACCACCGACCGGGCGACGGCGATCCGCTGCCGCTGGCCGCCGGAAAGCTGCGACACCGGCAGGGCCGCCAGGTTCGCCGCGCCCATACGATCCATTGCCAAACGGGCTTTTTGCCGAAGCGCTTCAAGGGGCAAGCCCCGGGGTATCAGGGGCAGCATGACGTTTTCCAAAGCGGTGAGATCCTCTAACAGGTGGAGATCCTGGAAAACGATGCCCACCTGCCGGCGCCACCGGTCCCGATGGCCGGCGCTCCAGCGCGACACCGGCATGCCGTTAAAAAGGACTTCTCCTTCGGTGGGACGCAGCAGTCCGGCCATGACATGCAGCAGGGTGCTTTTCCCTGCGCCGTTTGGCCCCTCCAGCCCGCAAATGCTGCCGGCCGGAAAACAGGCTTCGATTCGGCGCAAAATCTGTTTTTTCCCGCCGGAGGCCGTGCCTCGGACCATCGATATCCTCCGGCATCGGACTTCGTTATTCACAGTTCAGCGTCCTTCTTCGAGCAGATCCTGGGGGTCGGCCAAGCTCGCACGAAGGCTCGGCAGCGCCGCCGCCGCCAGGTAGGGAAGCAAAATCAGCGCCCCGATTTCGACCAGAACCGCAATAGCGCCCGCCGGGTCCAGAGAAATGCCGGGAGGGGTCTGCTGCCATCCGAACAGCAGCCGGGAAGGCCAGGAGACGCCCGGGAAAAAGACGAGTCCGTAACCGGCGGCCAATCCCAACAAAACCGCGGGGAGCGCAATGACGGCCGATTCGAGCAGATGAAGCAACACCACGTCGGTTGTCTGCCATCCAAGGGCTTTGAACAAACCGACGGTCCTGCTCCGGGAGGCGCGTTCCCGGACCGTCAAGACAACCAGCAGCAGTACCGCCAAAACGGCCGGCAGCAGCGCGATGGCGGCAAGACTCCCCCGCCGAAGCACCGGCCCCGCATACCGTTTGGCGGCTTCGGCCCTGGTGGTGATGTGCACCGGCCACGGAAGGGCTTCGGCCAGCTCCGGCGCCATGGCCTCGGCCTCTTCTTCGTGAAACACCTCCACCGCCAGGTCGCTGGCAAACCCGCGGGGCAGGCCAAGAACCTTTGCAGCGTCGCCTGGATCGAGAATCACCAGATCGTGGGCGGCCACGGCGGTTTCACCGGGCAGCCGCCCGGATATCGCAAAGGTAAAAGAAACGGCGGCACCGAGAAAAAGCCGAATCCGGCCGCCGGCGCCTTCGATTCCGGGTCCGACAACGGCCTGACCCGGGGCCGGGGGTTGGATTGTCCTGCCTTCGGATCCGACAAAAGAAGCGCCCGTCTTTGCGCCGACCACGGTGACGGTGCCTTGCTCCGCTCTTGCCCCACCCCAGATCCTCGGGGCAACCGAAAGGACGCCGGGTACGGCCCGGATCCGTAAAATCCCTTCCTCCGCCGGCATCGGCGCCCAACCGCCGGCATCGATCCGCCGGATGATCAAAGACGGGGCAGCAGACAGGATCCGGCCGGCGGTGTCGGAAACCGCGTGGCTGAGCAGCAGCACGGTGGCCAGCAAGGCAGTAGTCACCGCCAGGCAGACTCCGGTCAACAGCGCATCGCCGGGACGGCGCAGCACCTCCCGGGAGGCCCAGAGCAGAATCCCGTCTATGCGAAAGCCTTTCATCGAGCCTTTCTCAGGGGAAAATCCGGTTGATTCGTCGGCAGGAGCAAATCGGCCGGGTCAGGAGCCGCCGGGGAAAGTCTGAAATCATAGCGAAGATCGACCCCTGTCCGCACCTTGCCGGGCAGACGAAGGGGTCTGCCCGACGGTACCAGCGATAGACAGGAGAGACGCAGCGCGCTCACGGCGGTTTTCGGCGCTTGAACCGGGTCGCCGCCCCGAAGCCCCGTATCTGCCCCCATGGCAGCTGCAGTCACAAGGCTGAACACCAGAGCAGCCCGAAAAAGAAGCCGGGCCGCATCGAGCCGATCCTGCAAGGGGGACATGGCCGTCGAAGAGGACATGGGACGCTCACCTTTTTGTTCGTTTTCCGGTCAGTTTCTCCCAGTTGTCATCGTTGAGATCATCCAGACGAAACACCTCTTTACCTGCGTGCCGGCGCCGGAATGCGGCCAGCTGCGATGTTTCCTTCAGGGGGACCAGTGCCGGGCCCATGGGGCCGATCACATCCGAGCCGGACACCCAGAGCACCTGACCGCCGTCGACAAAGTCCCCGGAAAAATAGTCCCGCACCACGGTGCGTCCGAGCGCCTCCTTTTCCCGGCCCAGATGAATCTCCGGATGAAGCCATGCCCGCATCATGCATCCGGCCGCACAAAAGTAAAAGGCGGTGCCGTCTTTTAAAACAATGGCCGCGGAAAACGCCTCGTGATCAGCCACCGGCATAGCGCAAACCGGGCACCGGTCTTCTTTGCCGACCTGCATCCGGCCCGCCGCATCGAGGCCCTGGAGGGCGGGTTTCGGTCCGGGTCCGGATGGACTTTTCGAATCCTGGCAGGCCGCCGGAAAAAGGAAAAGAATCATCGTCAGTATCACCAAGCACCGGCAGAGAAACAATCGCGCAAATCTCATGGATCCTCCAGCAAATGCCTCGACAAGGAAGTTTCAGTTCTGATCAATCCGGCCGATCCCGACGACCAAAGGTCGCCTCTTATGTGAAACTTCGGTCGAAGCCGCGGTTTTTGTAGGGCACGACCTCCGTGT
>CAYPFH010000310.1:0-4909 GCA_964409825.1 uncultured Desulfobacterales bacterium
ATTTGCGACCGATGCATGCTGATCGGCATGATGAGAAGGGCTAAGGGGATCGACACGAGAATCGTCACCGAGGCCGTAGCCGACCTGGGATGACACCCCAGGTCGGCTACGGCCAACTATAAAGAAAAAGTGACCGAAAAAAATTTGCTTGGCGAAAACGATGAAAACCACATGGCGCAAAAATAGGGACGCATACCGATTCACAGTCATGGGGGTCCTGCTGATGTTTCTGATGGTGGCGGGGATCTTTGCCTGTGTGCCGGTTCAGAAAGTGCCGGGAGAGAAAATCGGGACAGAGGCTGCGCAATTTCCGCCGCCGGAAAGCCGGGGGCTGCCGACTTCCGGGCTGTACCGGGGCCTTGCAGTGGCCGATCTCGACAACGACGGGCATCCGGATGTGATCGGCGGTTCGGCACAGCCCGGAATGATCTCGATATGGAAAGGCCGGGGGCCCGGCGGCTTAGACGAGGTGTTCAACATACCGGTCAAAGGCGAAGTCCAGTCCGTGGCTGCGGCAGACGTCAACGGAGACGGATGGAAAGACATCGTCTATTCGGTCCAAAAGGAAGCCTCCGGTATTGCGGTTCTCATAAACAGAGAGGGCCTGCGATGGGAGGCGGGGGCCGGGCCCACCGAAACAGGGGTTTATCAAGGGCTGCGGCTTGCCGATATCAACGCGGACGGACACATGGACGTCATTGCCGCAAACCGGACTTCGAATCTTCAAGGAGGCGTGCAGGTCTGGCTGGGAGACGGCGCCGGCGGCTGGCCGGCGGAGACGGGCCCGGAAAGGGCCGGCGAATACAACGACGTGGCGGCGGGCGATTTCAATGAAGACGGCCATTTGGATATCGCCGCTGCAGGATGGGGCAAAAACAGCGTTTTGAAGATCTGGTTCGGAGACGGCGCCGGCGGGTGGTCCGTTGGACAAACCCTGTCCGAAGGAAGCGGGTACGGGCTTGCCGCTGCCGACATCGACGGTGACGGCCGCGTGGATCTTCTTGCCGGTTCGTACCGCGCCGGCGTGGCCGTTTTCAAAGGAAACGGAGACGGAACATTCACCAGGATCCCGGCAGGAGAGACAGGAAGCTTCTGGAGACCGGCGGCCTTGGATCGGGATGGGGACGGCACGGCGGAGATTTTTGCCGGATCCCTCGACGGCCGGGGAGTTCAGGGCTTCAAGATGATGCCGGCAGAAAAAAGATACGAGCCTTTCCCAAGCGCCTATCCGGATCGAGGAGTTTTTTACGACCTGGCTGTTTCTGACTTGAACGGAGACGGCGTCGATGATTTATGCGCGGCCAGCTTCGGCGAAGGGGTAAAATTCTGGATGGGAAAAGCGGCCGTTTTTTCCTCCCGTGCCGGAGACATCCAAGCCAGTCAGCGGGCCAGCAGATCGCCTTCGGAAGAAGCGATCGAGGAAAACGACGTTTTCACCACCCGCTTCGGATTTCCGGAATACCGGCTTGACTCCGGGGATATTCTGGAGATCACCTTCTGGAAAGGGACGGAAAGCGAAAGGGTGAAGATACCGGTGAGACCGGACGGCAAGATCTCCTTTGGCTACGTTGAAGACCTGTATGTCCGGGGCCTGACTCCCACCGAGCTGGACCGGATTCTCACCCAAGAGCTGAGACAATACATCCGGCACCCGCGGATCGACGTCATCGTCGAGGAACACAACAGCAAGTTCGTGACCATTTTAGGCGCGGTAGGGCAAAGGGCCGGAACCGGGCCCGGCCAATATACACTGAAGGGCAAAGCGCGGGTTTCGCGGATGCTTTCCGAGGCCGGCGGCCCCCGGCCCGAGGCTAATTTGCGGGACGTGCGTATTCGCCGGAAGGACAACCAGTCGATCAACGTCAATTTATATCGAGCGATCACCCAGGGCGATATCTCCCAGGACATCGTCCTGGACAGCGGCGATGTTGTGTATGTGCCGGCCGTGTCGGCCGAATCGAACCGGGTTTATGTGTTCGGGGAGGTGGAAAAGCCGGGGGCATATACCTTCGAGGGAACGGAAATGAGGGTCTTCGATGCGATCGCCCAGGCCGGGGGCTACACCGTTTTCGGAAAGCCGGCCCTGACCAAGGTGGTGCGCGGCGACATCACCCGTCCCGAAGTGATCGATACGGATTTAAAGGCCCTGATCGAAAATGGGGACTACACCCAGAACATTGCCCTGACCAACGGCGATCTGGTGTATGTCCCCAGAAGCGGCTGGGGCAGCATGAATCAGTTTTTCAAGCGCCTGGAGCCGATCATGCGCTTGATTATATACCCGGCCCAGGTGGTCAACGAATTCGGTTCCGCGGCAGATACACTCGGATCGCCGTTTGACGAAGACTAATTGAAAACGGTGTTTGGGGTTTGTTTTTCTGTGTTTAGTAAAAACCTGCCAAACACCAAACACCAAACACCAAACACTAAACACCAAACACTAAACACCAATCACCCATAATTTTATGGCCCAATACGACGTCGATCTAAGAGACTACTGGCGGATTTTCAGGAAGCGGAAAAGCATCGTGATCCTGATGGTACTGCTTGCCGCCGTCTCTTCCTACGGCTTTGCCAAGCTCAAGGAGCCCACGCCGCTTTTTGAGGCCTCCGCCTCGGTAAAGATCGAACAGGTGTCGAACCTGGCCGATTTCCTGTCCGGGGCCTACTGGATCCAGGGGGAAAACATGGTGACCCAGGCATTTTTGATCACCAGTTTTCCGGTTCTGGTCAAAACCGCCAAGGAACTCGGCTGGATTTCTGAAAGGTCTCCCCTGGAGAAGGTACGGAGCTCTGAGGCCTCCATGGCGGCGGTTCAGCGCCTTAAAGCCATGGCCGAATCCGAACAGCAAGAGGGAACCAATATCGTCAACATCAAGGTGGTCTCTTCGGACCCTGTCGAGGCCGAGAAGGTGGCCAACGCCTTTGCCGAGGCCTTTCGAGAATACAATATCGAAGAAAAAAACCGCCAGATCTTCGAAACCAAGGCGTTCATCGAAAGGCAGCTCGAAATCACCTCATTGGAGTTGAAGCAAGCCGAAGAAAAGCTGCGGTTGTTCAAAGAGACTCACGAACTAATTGCTATGGATACACAGACAGCCAACTTGCTTGGCCGTCTCACGGCCCTGGAAGCCAAATATGAGGAGTTGGAGCGGCAAAAGGCTGAAATTTTATCCCTTTTTCAAATCCTAAAGCAAGGAGATTACGGCAACGGGACTTCCGAAGCCGTCTATCCTGCGTTGGAAGATTCTACTGTGGAAACCCTCGGAGTGCGGCTCAGGGACCTGGTGCTGAAAAGGGATGTGCTGCTCTACGATTATACGGAAAAGCATCCCCAGGTGCTCGAGGTCGAAGAACAGATCCATTCCGTCGTTTCCGAGATTCGAAAAGCAGTCAAAGCTCTTATAGAGAAGATCCGCCTCAGGCAGGAAAACCTGCTGGTCGACCTTCGAAAGCTTCGGCAGGAGAACCAGCAGATTCCGGATAAGGCCCTTCAGCTGGCCCGCCTGGAAAGAGAAAAGGAGATCCAGGCCGAGCTCTACTCCCAGCTCAAGGCCAAATACCAGGAAACCCTGATCAAGGCGTCGGGCCGGGTGGAGGAGGTCAGCCTCATCCGGCCGGCGGTAACCCCGACCCAGCCGATCAACATCCCGTCCAAGATCATGATCATTCTCACCGGTGTGGTCATGGGACTGGTTATCGGCGTCGTGTTCACCTTCGTGGCCGAAACGCTGGACACCTCCATCGGCACCATCGAAGATATCGAAACCCTTTTGCAGGTGCCGGTGCTGGGGGTCATCCCCTTCTGGGAGAGCGACGAGGGGGCAAAAGGGACCTCCCGGCGGGGCCGGCGCACCGACCTGGTGACCCATTTCGACCCCAAGTCCCTGGCTGCCGAAGCGTTTCGCTCATTGCGGACGAATATGCAGTTCGTCGGCCTGGACAAAAAGGGAAAGTCATTTCTCATCACCAGTTCCTTTGTCCAGGAGGGAAAGACCGCCAACGTCGTCAATCTGGCGCTGAGCATGGCCCAGGCCGGAGACAAGGTCCTTCTCGTAGAAGGAGATCTTCGAAAGCCCCTTGTGCACAAGATGTTCGGGCTCGACAAATCGCCGGGAATGACCGACTACGTGCTGGGAAACTACGACTGGCAGGAGGTCGTCAACACCATCACCGATTTGATGCTCAGTGAATTTCAGGTCGAAGAAATCTTAAAGACCCCCGGTTTGGATAACCTGCATATCGTGACCGCCGGGACGAGCCCCCCGAATCCTTCTGAAATCCTTCGCTCCCCTCGTTTCAGGCTGTTTTTGACCGAGGTATACGAGGCCTACGACTATATCTTTATCGATACGCCGCCGGTGCTGCCGGTGGCAGACGCCTCTGAAATCGGCAGCCTCTGCGACGGCGTCATTCTCGTCTACAAGGTCGGCGCCATCGCCCGCGGCATCTTGTACCGGGCCAAGATGACCCTCGACAACGTTCAGGCCAAGGTGGTCGGCGTGATCCTGAACAATGTCAAGCCGGAAGTCGGGCCCGATTATTTCAAGTACCATGCCCATTATTACTACGGTCCGCCCGGAGAGACCGAAGAACAAAGGACCGGCGGCCTCGGGACCGCGCTAAAAACAATCCTGATCTTGGCCGCCGCCGCCCTGATTTTTACGGGCATTTTCTGGCAGGAAATTTTCGGCCCATAATCAAATCGCTGACGCGATTTGATCACAATTTTAAAAATTATCCGAAATCGGAAGACTGGTGGTGCTTTGAACCTTGATGCCTTCGTAAAAAGTTCGAATTTTTCCTCTCCTGGTGGGAGGGGACTAAGGGGAGGGGGGATAAAAGATTGGAATCCTTTTCTATTCACCCTCACCCCAACCCTCTCCCATCAAGGGAGAGGGAGCCTTTT
>CAYPFH010000311.1:0-4909 GCA_964409825.1 uncultured Desulfobacterales bacterium
TTTGGCGGCTGCACATGGTGCATCACGCGGACCTCGATTTCGATATGACCACCGGGCTGCGGTTTCATCCCTTAGAGATCATCGTCTCCATAGCCATCAAGTTGTCGGCCGTGGCCGCGCTGGGCGCGCCGCCGCTGGCCGTCCTGATTTTCGAAGTAACCCTGAACGCCACTTCCATGTTCAACCACAGCAACATCCGCCTTCCGCAAAACATCGATCGGTGGCTGCGATTGATCGTCGTCACCCCGGATATGCACCGGGTCCATCACTCGGTGATCATCCGGGAGACCAACAGCAACTACGGCTTTAACCTGCCCTGGTGGGACCGGCTGCTGGGCACCTACAAAGCGCAGCCCGACAAGGGGCACACGGATATGACGATCGGCCTGTCCCAGTTCCGCGATCCGCAGAAGCTTACCCTGCCGCGCCTCCTGATCCTGCCGTTTGTCGGCGATCCCGGCCGGGTGCCGATCAACCGGCATTGATGCGCACGGTCGTATCAAACACCGGCCTGGTGATTTTCGAAAAGCAACCCGACGAATCCGGCCTCCGATACGATGCCGGTTTCCACCTTCGATCGGTTGGTCGGCGGGGTGTCCGGCCCCCAGAAAAGGGCGCTGCAACCACGCCGAAACGAAAACCCGGCCTTTTCAACAAGACTCACGATTTCCGCCAAGGTGTAAAAACGTTTCTTCATGAAAAATAAGAATGCCTTCAGAATCGTACCAAGCGTCATACACATCGGCTACCGTGTCGAAAATAGACATTTCTTTTTCGGCTCCTCCAGGTTGGACCTACGAACAGTGCTTCTATCGCCGAGAAGATGATTTTCATATATCGATTGACAATATCGTAGTACAATATTGTTGACATCGTAAAAAGTCCACGAAACCTTCGTCGCGATTGCTCTTGCCTTTATAAGTATTTGCAAATACTGGATTCCCGCCTGCGCGGGAATGACGAAAAAGGGAAATTCGGTCTTTCCATAGTTATGATGAGGTTATCGAACAACCATGAGCTTTATTGTCATATGCCTTTCGGCCCTGCTGGCATCGGCCCTGACGCTTTTTTCCGGATTCGGTTTAGGCACGCTGCTGCTGCCGGCCTTCGCGCTGTTTTTCCCGATCGAGGTGGCCGTGGCCGCCACCGCCGTCGTGCACGGTGCCAACAACATTTTTAAGATCGCCCTGGTGGGCAAACATGCCGACAAGACCCTGGTTCTGCGTTTCGGCCTGCCCGCCATCGTCGCCGCCTTCGCCGGCGCCGCTGCTTTGGGATATGTCGCGCATTTGGGCGAAATCGCCCGCTATACCATCGGTGGCAGGACAGCGGTCATTACGCCCGTCAAGCTCGCCATGGGGCTGCTGATGCTCCTTTTTGCCCTGTTCGAGCTGCTGCCGCGGTTGCGAAGCCTGAAGTTTGATCGAAAATATCTCTTCTTAGGCGGGATATTGTCGGGGTTTTTCGGAGGTTTTTCCGGCCATCAGGGTGCGCTCCGGGCAGCGTTTCTGGCAAAGGTGGGGATTTCCACAACGGCCTTCGTGGGCACGAATGCCGTCATCGGCTTCATGGTGGATATGGCGCGGATCTTGACATACGCAGTAATGTTTTTCGCTGCCGGGACTACCAGCCCGATCGGTTCCGATCAATGGCCGTTGATTCTTGCCGGAATCCTGGCTGCATTTACTGGCGTGGTGATCGGCAAGCGCTTTTTGCATAAGATCACCATGAAAACCATTCAAACAGTCACCGGCCTCTTGCTGACGATGATCGCGATTACGCTCGGCGCCGGAATCATTTAATCGTTCGCAAATTTGCATCTTTTCCCTGTTTTCGGTATTTCAAACTCAGGTGCCGGGGGTTCGGCGCCGGGCTCCAGCACGGAGACAGCGGTCATGGATGCGGCAGCGTTGACCCCCGGCACCGTCTGAGGTAATATCTGTCCGGTTCGAGGATCGGGGCGGTTTTTCGTTGTATTGCCGCCATATCCGACTCCTGATTCAATGAGAGGCGATCCGTGCTTTTCATCCGCAACCTTTTCATACCGGCAGCGGTCATTCCGGCGATCATTCTGCTGGCGTCGTGCACCGCCATGAAACAACCATCCGATATCGGGCTTACCAACGGCAGGCTGTCCCCCTGCCCCTCCTCACCCAACTGCGTCTCCTCGGACGCCCGAGACAAGTCACACAGAGTCGAACCGCTTCGACTGGCCGCAGATCCGATGACGGTCTGGAAGGCGCTGAAAGAGGTGCTCAACGCCAGACCCAGAACCCGGATCACCACGGCTGCCGAAGACTATCTTCAGGCAGAGGAAAAAAGCCGCATCTTCGGCTTCGTCGACGACATCGAATTTCATCTGCGTTCGGCAGAAGAGATCATCGCCGTACGCTCCGCCTCCCGGGTCGGCTACTCGGACTTCGGGGTCAACCGCAGAAGGGTAGAAGAGATTCGCAAAGTGCTTCATGAACAAAACCTCATAGAATAGGTGAATGGCCCGTGCGAGCCGACCGACGCTTCGCCTCCCTCCGGCCGGGGGCAGGAAAAGGTTTTCCCGGCCCGGCAGTCCACTCTGCCTCCTGCCGCACAAACATTTTTACATTCCCGATCGAACAGGTATAAGGTGGTTTGGGTTAAAAAAACGGATTTATAGAGCGGAATCGAGGCGCTCAATCAAGCGTCGACCCTTGCTGCCGAAACATCATTTTGACAAGCGCTCTATCAAAACATCAGGAGGTGCGCAGGTGAAGCTCAGTGAATTTATGACTACCCATATTCGCTTCGTCGATTCGGACTATTCGCTGTATGACGCCATCGAACAGATGGTCGACCGCCGGATCCGGTCCCTGATCGTCAACTTTCCCGGAGAACCGCCCGAATACGGGGTCATCACGGCCAGGGACATCGTCATCAAGGTGTTGAGCAAAGGAATCGACCCTGCGTCGCTCAAGGTTTCGGAAATCGCCAGCCGCCCGGTGTTCTGCGTGGAAAAGAACATGGAGATGTTCGAGGCGGCCCGGATGATGGACGAACACAACATTGCGCGGGTTTTTGTCTGCGACAACGGGAAGATCATCGGGGTGGTGGCCATGATCGACCTGATGAGCGCAGCCCTGATCCAGCGCGCCCGAGGAGAATGAGGTGTTCAAAAAAATTTTCCAGCAGGGCAAAAAAGAAAAGGCCGTGATCGACAAGACCGCAGCCCACATCGAGCTGCTGATCGCCGCCTGCAAAGGTTTCCATGAGGGGCTCATCCAGGAGGACAAGGACCGGGTTCTGCAGGTGTTTCATTTGGAGCGCGAGGCGGACACGATCCGCCGGGAGATCATCGCCGCCATTTACGAGGGTGCCTTTCTTCCCTACCTGCGTCCGAACCTGTGCCGTTTTACCGAACTCGTGGACCGGGTGTTCGACGAAATCGAAGACGCCGCCAACCATTACAGCGAGATGGACATGCCCAAGGCGCTGAAAGAAGACTGCGTCCGGGTGGCGTTTTACAATATTCGGATCTGCGAAATGCTGCTGATCTGTTTTCACGCGCTCATCGAAGGCAACGAGCTGCGGGAAAAGACCCTTGCCGTAAGGATCTACGAAAAAAAGATCGACGACCTCAAATTCGAAATGAAACAGATTCTCTGGAAAATTCCGGTAGACAATTTCTGGGCAGGCCGGATTTTGGCCGAATTCATCGACGGTCTGACCGCGATCAGCGACGTGGTGGAAGATGCCAGCGACTATCTGCACATCATCAACGTCAGCATGAAATAGGCCCCGGGTCTTTCTCCCATGTGGAAAATCTCAAGCGGTATATTTCTCGGATGGAGCCTGGGCGCCAACGATTCGGCAAACATTTTCGGGACCGGGGTCGCCACCGGAACGGTCCGGTACCGCTCCGCAATCTGGCTGACGGCGGTTTTCGTGCTGGTCGGGGCGCTGACCGAAGGGCCAAAGGTCATGACCACCATCAACGGCCTGTCGCGCATCGATCCGGTGGCGGCTTTCTGCTGCACCCTGGCGGCCGGGTTGACCATCGCGGCCCTGACATTTCTGGCGATTCCGGCCTCGGTCTCCCAGGCCATCGTCGGCACCATCGTCGGGGCCGGACTTCTGGCCGGCCACCTCGATTTCACCCTGCTATACAAAGTTATCGTCTGCTGGTTGTTTACACCGATCTTGAGTATTGTCCTGGGCTACCTGGTCTATCGTGTCTCAGCGTGGCTACTGAAACGCACCGTAAAGAGCATCGCCCGGAGGAACCTGATCTATTTCGCCGGAATCCTGATCGCCGGCAGCTACGGCGCCTATTCGCTTGGGGCAAACAACGTGGCCAATGTGACCGGCGTCTACGTCAACGCCGGCCTTCTTCTTCCGCTGGAAGCCGCGGCCATCGGCGGGCTCAGCATCTGCCTGGGCGTGTTGACCTACAGTAAAAAAGTCATGATGACAGTGGGAAAGGGAATCGTTCCTTTGGACCCCTTTTCCGCCTTCGTGGTGGTGCTGGCAGAAGCGATGGCGCTTCACATCTTCACCCAGCTCGGGGTACCGATATCCTCTTCCCAGGCCGTAGTCGGCGCCGTGGTGGGAGTGGGGCTGGTGGGCCGTCTTCGCACCGTCAGCGGCAAAATGCTGTTGAATATCACCGTCGGCTGGATGATGACGCCGGTGGCTGCCGGCCTGTTGGCGGTGGGGTTGCTTGTTGCCAGCCGGTTGCTCTTTTAGAAACGGGGATGAATTGTTTGCACGATGCTTCAAAAGTCGGATTTGCATTCTTAAAACGGGCCGCCTATACTTGCAAAACAGAACAGGAAACCCTCTGAAACCGTCAAGGAGCTTGAGTCCATGGAGACCATTCACATCGAAGGCTACCGACCCGGGGCCTTGGGCAGGGTCACGGAGATGCACGCCGTCT
>CAYPFH010000312.1:0-4891 GCA_964409825.1 uncultured Desulfobacterales bacterium
AGAATCTGGAATCTGGAATTTTGAATCCCGCCGGTCAGCGGTGAGGCCCATATCTGAAAATGGGAGCATTGCCATGAATGAGAGGTTTTATTTTCGTTTACTCTTATGCTTTCTTTGCTGGCTTATCCTTTCTTTTTGTCCGCCGCAAGCCGGCTCGGCAGAGCCACCCACCTCTTTGACCCTGACCGAGGCGATCCATACCGCCGTCGGGAACAACCCGGAAATGACCGCGGCCGAATCCCGGTTTGAGGCGGCCGGACACCGGATCCGACAAGTGCGGTCTGGTTTTTACCCCCAGCTTTTCCTTTCGGAGACGTTCCAACAGACCACCAACCCGGTCGGGGCCTTCGGCACCAAGCTGAACCAGGCCGCGATCACCCAGCAAGATTTTGCCCCGGACCGATTGAACGATCCGGATGCCCTCAACAACTTCATCACGGCACTCCATCTCGACTGGTCCCTGTACAGCGGCAGCCAGACCCGAATCGGTCTTGCCCAAGCCCGGGAAGACAGCCGGGGCGCCGAACTGATGTTGAAACGAACCCGGCAGCACGTCATCGCCAAAACCGCGAGGGCATATGTCGGGCTGCTGCTGGCCCACAAGCATGTCGAGGTGGTCCGCCAGGCTTTGGAAACCGCACGGGCGAACCTCATCATGGTCGATTCCCGGTTCCGGGGCGGTTTTGTCGTCAAAAGCGACCTGCTCCGGGCCCAGGTGCGCATCGCAGAGTTGGAGCAGGACCTGCTCACCGCCGAAAGCCGGATCGACATCGCAGAAGCCCTTCTGGCGGCCTCCATAGGGACCTCCCAGCGCCTGCGCTACCGTCCGGCCAACACCCTGGAGCAGTGCCGCCAGATCGAGGGCGACCGGCGGCACTGGTTCGAAAAAGCGCTCTTTCAGCGTCCCGACCTGGAACAGCTCCGTCTTCAGGAAGCCATCGCCGAAAAAGAAATCGACAAGACCCGGGCCGCTCACCTGCCCGACGTGAGCCTTTTCGGCACCTACGAGATCAACTCGGAGGATTTCAGCGATACGGCGGAAAATTACAGCATAGGGGCCATGGTTCGGCTCAACTTATACAGCGGCCACCGTCTTTCGGCACAGACCGCCGAAGCCCGGGCAAGCCGCCGCCGGATCGGCGCCGTGGTCAAAAACATGGAACTCGGAGTCCAGGTAGAAGCCGAGCAGGCCTTTTTGGAGGCGAAAAGCGCCTGGCAGCGGATCGGCGTGGCTGAAAAAGCCGTGGACCAGGCCGAAGAAGGGCTTCGGATCGTCAGGAACCGGTACAATTCCGGGCTGCTGACCATCGTCGGTCTGCTCGATGCGGAAGTCTCGCTTCAGCAGGCGCGCACCCGGCATTTTCGCGCACTCCATGACTACAAGGTGTCCCGAATCCAGCTGGCCCTGTCCGCCGGCGTGCTCGATGTGGATTTTCAATGAAATGCCGAATGTTTCAAATGCCTAAAATGCCTAAAATTGAGGTTCCGTTTCGCTTTGGGCCATTCAGGCACTTTTATTGGTTCGTTCTGATCCACCCTCCGGAAGCGAGGCTTTCCTACCAAAACAGGAGCTGCAAATGATGCGCAAACACTTTTTATTGACGTTTGTTTTGCCGGCAGCGGCCTGGATCTTCCTTGGATGCGGCGACGGGATCGAGCCCGGCCACACGCCGGCCGGCGAGCTGCCCACGGTGTCTGCCGCCGTGGAAACGGCGAAGCTGCAAACCAAGCCCTTTCTGTATGAAGCGGTCGGGACCATCACTGCCCGAACGGCCAGCACCTTGTCGGGCAAGCTGATGGGAACGGTCGCAGAGGTCCGGGTCGGCGAAGGGGCCGTTGTCAAAGAAGGAGACATATTGGTCGTGCTGGACCAGCGGCAGGTCTCGGCCCAATACGAACAGGCCCGGGCCGCTCTGGCCGAAGCGCGCCGGGCCGAAGCCTCTGCTCGCTCGGCCCGGGAGGCGGCAAAGGCCGGCGCCGACCTGGCCCGCACCACCTATGAGCGATACCTGCAGCTGCTGAAGGAAAACTCGGTCAGCCGCCAGGAATTCGATGAAGTTTCGGCCCGCCACCGCCAGGCCGAAGCCACCCTGGCCCAGACGACCTCCATGCTCGAGGCTGCCGGAGACCGGGTGCAGCAGGCCCAGGCCATGCTGGAATCAGCCCAGGTAAGCAGAAAAGACGCCGTGGTGCGGGCGCCCTACGGCGGCCGGATCACCGCCAAGATGATCGACGTCGGCGACCTGGCTTCCCCGGGCACGCCGTTTTTCACCATCGAAAAGGAGGGCGTCTTTTGCGCGGACTTAGTGCTGCCCGAAGACCACATCGAATCGGTCCGCCTCGACCAGCAAGTGACGGTCAAAATTCCGGCCCTGGGAGAAGCCCGGGTCACCGGCCTAATCGGAAGGATCGTGCCTTCGGCAGACCGCAGAAGCCGTTCCTTTCTGGTCAAGGTGGCGCTTCCCGAAAATCCGCGCATCCGCTCCGGGATGTTTGCCAGGGTGTTGATTCCGGTGGGAAAATCCGGGATGATCCAGATCCCGGATACGGCCCTGGTTCGGCGCGGCCAGCTTACCGGGATCTTTCTGGTCGACCCCGAGGGGCGGGCAGGCTTTCGCCTCATCCGGGTCGGCAAGCGATTAGGGGATCGGATAGAGGTTCTCTCCGGCCTTCATGAAGGGGACCGCTACGTGATCGCCCCGCCCCCGGAGCTGGTCGACGGGGCAAAAGTGGAGGTTTCGTCATGACCGAAAAAACCGGGGCCGCCGGAAAGCTCGCTGGTTTTTTCATCGATTCGAAGCTGACGCCGCTGATCGTCGTCGCTTCGATTCTGCTCGGCATCGCGGCCGTGATGGCCTTGCCCCGGGAAGAAGAACCGCAGATCATCGTGCCCATGGTGGACATCTTCGTCCAGATGCCCGGCGCCAGCCCCGAAGAAATCCAAGAGCGCATCACCCGCCCCATGGAGCAGCTGCTGTGGGAAATCCCCGGTGTGGAATACATCTACACCACTTCAAGCCCTGGCCTGTCCATGGCCATTGTCCGCTTCTTCGTAGGAGAGGACGAGGAAAATTCGATCGTCCGGCTGCAGTCCAAACTCATGGCCAACTACGACCGGATTCCCTGGGCCGCCTCCCGGCCGTTGATCAAACCCCGCTACATCGACGACGTGCCGATCCTGGCGCTGACCTTCTGGGGAAAGGACTCGGATCACTACATGCTGCGGCGCGTGGCCGCCGAAATGCAGACCGTCGTCAAAGCCGAAGAAGACGCCGCCGTCACCCAACTGATCGGCGGCACCCCACGGCAGATCAATGTCTACCTGGATCCGGTTCGGCTGGCGGCGTACGATCTGGATGCGGACGCCGTGGCCCGGATGCTTTCCGCCGCCAACCAGCGAATCGAGGCAGGCGGCTATCCTTCCCCCGAGGGGCGGATCAGCGTCCATGTGGGCGGCTTTTTCGAAACCGCAGAGGAGATCGAAGGCGTCGTGGCCGGCCTCCACGACGGACGGCCGGTCTATCTCCGGGATGTGGCAAGGGTCGAAGACGGCCCCGCCGAGCCGGACCAGTATGTATTTTTCGGCACCGGCCCGGCGGCGGAGGAAAAGCGCCTCACCTACCGGCCGGAGAATCGAACCATGTTTGCTGCGGTCACCTTGACCGTGGCCAAGCGCAAGGGAACCAACGCCATCGATGTCGCCGAACGGGTGCTGGAGCGCGTGGAGCAAAACCGCGGCTACATCATCCCGGAAAACATCGAGGTCACCGTCACCCGCCACTACGGGGAGACCTCCAAGGAAAAATCAGACGAGCTGCTGTTTCACATGATGATCGCCGTGGTGTCGGTAAGCATCCTGATCTGGTTCACCCTCGGCCATCGGGAATCGGGGGTCGTGGCCCTGGCCATCCCGGTCACCCTGGCCCTGACCCTTTTCGTCTTTTACCTCTACGGCTACACCCTGAACCGGATCACCTTGTTTGCCCTGATCTTTTCCATCGGCATCCTGGTCGACGACGCCATCGTGGTGGTGGAGAACATGGTCCGGCACTTCCGTCTGCCGGAAAATCGGGGAAGGTCCCCGGTCAAGGTGGCCATCGAAGCAGTGGACGAAGTGGGCAATCCCACGATTCTTGCCACCCTCACGGTGATCGCGGCGATTTTGCCCATGGCCTTTGTCGGCGGTCTCATGGGGCCCTACATGCGGCCCATCCCGGTGGGAGCTTCGGCGGCCATGGTCTTTTCCCTGCTGGTGGCCTTTATGGTGACGCCCTGGGCGGCCATGCGCCTGCTACACCATGAAAAAGAAGGAGGCGGCCCGGACACCCATCCGGATCACGTCAAAGAGGACTGGAGCACCCGCCTGTACCGGAAGGTGATGACCCCCTTGATCGAGGCCCCCTTCTGGCGGTGGGTTTTTCTCTTCGGCGTCGTCGTCCTGCTCCTGATTTCCTGCGCCCTGGTGGGCATCGGCATGGTCCGGGTCAAGATGCTTCCCTTCGACAACAAGAGCGAGTTTCAGGTGATCCTCGACATGCCCGAGTCGGCCACCCTGGAAGACACCGCAGCCGCCGCCATGGAGATGGGCGCCTACTTGAGAACCGTCAACGAAGTCGTCGACTACCAGGCGCACGTGGGCACTTCCGGCCCGTTCAACTTTAACGGCCTGGTCCGCCATTACTACCTGCGCAGCCAGCCCCACCAAGCGGATCTTCAGGTCAACCTCGCCGCCAAAGGAAATCGCAGGGAGCAGAGCCACGCCATTGCAAAGCGGGTCCGGCCGCAGCTTGTGGCCATCGCAGACCGTTGGGGCGCCCGGATCCAGGTGGCCGAAGTTCCGCCCGGCCCCCCGGTGCTTTCCACGCTGGTGGCGGAAGTCTACGGTCCGGAC
>CAYPFH010000313.1:0-4884 GCA_964409825.1 uncultured Desulfobacterales bacterium
CCGTTGCTTCAGCTGCCCGGACGTCATCCGGTAGAGGCTGTCAATGGCTTTGTATTCGCCTCAAGGTCAAGCCCGAAGGCTGCAAGCAGAGGATTCTGAATATGACTCCGTCAACGGTGCAGGGAAAGCCAGAAGCGAGTTGCCGGCAATAATGGGATTTATCTCATAATTTTTGCTGAAATCTATTGACAAAAGGATGGCCGCGTAGATAAGGAGGTTATTTGCGGCTGTCAGAAAAAACGAAGAAGATGCCAAGCGTAACTAAAAGCAATTATTAGAAATATTCTTAATCGGGAGAAACCGTCATGCCCAAGAAAGACGCTGTAGGATCCGTGATGGTGGTCGGCGGCGGCATCGCAGGAATGCAGTCCGCGCTGGACCTGGCCAATTCGGGTTATTATGTGCATCTCGTTGAAAAATCCCCGTCCATCGGCGGGGTGATGTCCCAGTTGGACAAGACCTTTCCAACCAACGACTGCGCCATGTGAATTATCTCCCCAATACTGGTCGAGGTCGGCCGGCATCTGAACATCGAGCTTCACACCCTTTCCACGGTAGAATCCATTGACGGCGACGCGGGAAATTTCACCGTCACCCTCCAGCAGGAGCCCCGCTACATCGACATGGCCAAATGCACCTCCTGTGGAGACTGCGCCGAAGTCTGCCCGGTGGTGCTCCCCAGCGAGTACGACGAAGGCTTCATTGACCGGAAAGCCACCTACAAGCGATACGCCCAGGCGGTCCCGGGGGCTTTTGCCATCGAAAAGGCAGACAAGGCCCCTTGTCGCCTGGCCTGCCCCGCCGGCCTGAACGTGCAGGCCTACGTCCAGATGGTCAAACAGGGCAAATATAAAGAAGCCCTGGAAATCATCATGGAGGACTTGCCGCTTCCCGGCGTGCTGGGGCGGATCTGTCCCCACGGCTGCGAAGACGCCTGCCGGCGCTGCGATGTGGATGCGCCGGTGGCGATCCGGGATCTCAAACGGCTGGCCGCGGACCAGTTCGATCCGAGGCAGATCGAGATCCCCTGCGACCCGCCAAGAGAGGAACAAATCGCCATTATCGGATCGGGGCCGGCCGGTCTTTCCGCCGGCTACCACCTGGCCCGAAAGGGAATCCGTTCCACGATCTTCGAGGCGCTGCCCAAGGCGGGCGGAATGCTCAGGGTCGGCATTCCGGAGCATCGGCTCCCCAGGGAAGTTCTGGACCGGGAAATCGAACTGATCGCCAAACTGGGGGTTGAAATCAAAACCGATACCCCCTTGGGAGACGATCTGACCATCGACGATCTGTTCGACCAGGGGTACAAAGCCGTCTACCTCGCCCTGGGCGCCCACAAGGGCATCGATCTGGGAATTCCGGGGGAAAAGGCCAAAGGGGTTCGCCAGGGCGTCGACTTTCTGCGGGAGGCAAACCTCACGGGAAAAACCGAGGTCGGAAAAAAGGTGGCGATCATCGGCGGCGGCAATGTGGCCATCGACGTGGCCCGAAGCGCCGTGCGTTTAGGGGCCGAAGAGGTCACCATCGTCTACCGCCGGAGCCGGGCCGAAATGCCGGCCTGGGAGGAGGAAGTCGCCGCCGCCGAGGCCGAAGGAGCCCAACTGACCTTTCTGGCAGCACCCCAGGAGGTGATCGTTGAAGACGGCAAGGTAGTCGGCCTGCGGTGCATCCGCATGAAGTTGAGCGACGTGGACTCCTCCGGACGGCGGCGCCCGATTCCGATCCCCGACAGCGAATACGACATCGAAATCGATCAACTCATTGCCGCCATCGGCCAGCAGCCGAACCTGTCGGCCATCGAAGATGTCACCGGCCTGCAATTCTCACGCTGGGGCACCACGGAAGTCCATGAGATTTCCTATGCCACCGGCCGGGAAGGCGTCTTTGCCGGCGGCGACCTTCAAACCGGACCGTGGGTGGCCATCGGCGCCATCGCCGCCGGAAGAGAGGCTGCCGAGTCCATCGTCCGGTATCTCGACAGGCGGGACATGACCGAAGGCCGCGAGCCGATATCCTACGACGATCCCCGGTACCGGCCCATTCCCAAAGGCGAACCAGAAAGGGCCCGGGCCAAGATGCCCGAGCTGGCCGTGGAGAAGCGGCAGGGAAACTTCAAGGAAGTGGAGCTGGGCTACGACGAAGAAACCGGCAGGGCAGAGGCCGACCGGTGCCTGAACTGCGGCTACTGCTGCGAGTGCTACCAGTGCGTCAAGGCTTGCGGACCTCAGGCGGTCACCCTGGCAACCCACGCCCAGCAGCCTGAAGCGGTCCAGCTCAACGTCGGCTCCGTCATCATGGCACCCGGCTTCAAGCCCTTTGATCCGTCCCGGTTCGACAGCTACAATTACGCCAAGCATCCCAATGTCATCACCTCCATGGAGATGGAGCGTGTGCTTTCGGCATCCGGGCCGACCGGCGGACATCTGGTGCGGCCGTCCGACCGCAAAGAGCCCAAGAAAATCGCCTGGTTCCAGTGCGTAGGATCCCGGGACATGAACCGGTGCGACAACTCCTACTGTTCCTCGGTTTGCTGCATGTACGCCATCAAAGAAGCGGTCATCGCCAAGGAGCACGCTGGAGACGAACTGGACTGCGCCATCTTCTTCATGGACATGCGGACGCCGGGAAAAGACTTCGAGCGCTTCTACGATAATGCCAGAGAAAAATCGGGGGTTCGTTTTATCCGCAGTCGGGTTCACTCCATCGATCCGGCGTTCGACAGCGACGACCTGCGGATCCGATACGTGACCGAAACCGGCGAGACCGTCGATGAGACCTTCGACATGATCGTGCTGTCCATCGGTCTGGAAACCCCGCCGGAGCTCATCGAACTGGCCGAAAAGCTCGACATCGCATTGACCCCCGGCAATTTCAGCAAAACAGAAATCTTTTCGCCCGTGGAGACATCCAGAAAAGGGATCTTCGCCTGCGGCGCCTTTCAGGGACCCAAGGACATTCCCCAGTCGGTCGTGGACTCCAGCGCGGCGGCTGCGGCAGCCGGCGAGCTGCTCGGCAGCGTCCGCAACACCCTGACCAAGACCAAGGAGGTCGTCCCCGAGGTCAACATCAAAGGAGAACCGTCCCGCATCGGCGTGTTCGTCTGCAAGTGCGGCATCAACATCGCCGGCATAGTGGATGTGGAGTCGGTCAGAGACTACGCTGCCAGTCTTCCCTACGTGGAATACGTAACGGACAATCTCTACTCCTGCTCCCAGGACACCCAGGATGCCATGACGCAGATCATCAGAGAAAAGAATCTCAACCGCGTCGTGGTGGCCGCTTGCACCCCCAAGACCCACGAGCCCCTGTTTCAGGAAACCCTGATCAATGCGGGGCTCAACAAGTATCTGTTTGAAATGTGCAACATCCGGAACCAGGATTCCTGGGTCCATAAGAACAATCCGGCGCTTGCCACCGAAAAAGCCAAGGATCTCGTTCGCATGGCCGTGTCCAAAGTTGCACTGATGCAGCCCTTGAAAGAGGCCGAGCTCGATATCAATCCGGTGGCGATGGTGGTCGGCGGCGGCATCTCCGGCATGGCCTCTGCCCTGGCCCTGGCCCGGCAGGGATTTACCACCCATATCGTCGAAAAAAACGACCGCCTGGGCGGACAAGCCCACAATCTGCACTCCACCCCGGACGGACAAGAGGTCGAGGGCCGGCTGACGGCCATGATCCAGGATGTCGAGAGCCATGAAAAGATCCAGATCCACCTGAACGCTGCCCTGACCGCGGTGGACGGGTTTGTGGGCAACTTCAAATCCACCCTCAACGAAAACGGCCGGGAAACGGTTGTGGAGCACGGAGCGGCGATCATGGCCACCGGCGCCCGCGAATACAAACCGGAGGTTTACGGATACGGCAAAGACCCCCGGATCGTGACCGGCCTGGAACTGGATCGAAAATTCAAGGAAGACGACCCGGTGCTGGACAAGATCGAGTCGGCGGTGTTTATCCAGTGCGTCGGCTCCAGGGAGCCGGAGCGGCCATACTGCAGCAGGGTCTGCTGCACCCACACGATTCACAGCGCCCTGGCGCTCAAGCAGCGCAATCCGGAGATGAACGTATATGTCCTGTACCGGGACATCCGGACTTACGGCGAAAAAGAATACCTGTACAAGGAGGCCCGGGAAAAAGGGGTGATCTTCATCCGGTTCAGCCTGGATGCCAAACCGCAGGTCAGCACCGAAGGAGACGATCTCACGATCCGCTTGGTCGATCCCATCCTGGGACAGCCGCTGCAAATCGAAGCGGACCTGGTAACCCTGGCCGCCGCCATCGTTCCCAACGCGGAAAAGGCCCTGGCCGATTTTTTCAAGCTGCCCATGAACGACGACGGGTTTTTCATCGAGCGCCATGCAAAACTGGGCCCGTCGGAATTTGCCACCGACGGCGTCTATCTCTGCGGCATGGCCCACTACCCGAAGCCGATCGACGAATCGATCGCCCAGGGCAAGGCGGCCGCCGCCCGGGCGGTGACGCTGCTGGCCCGGGACAAGATATTTGCAAGCGGAACCGTGGCAGAAATCGAACCGATGCTTTGCAGCCAATGCGGCGTCTGCGTTTCCATCTGCCCGTATTCGGCGCCTTACTTCCGCTCCGAAGAAGAGCGCTTCTTTCCGGGACGCGCCGAGATCAATCCGGTTCTGTGCAAGGGCTGCGGTCTGTGCGTGGCCTCCTGCCGCTCCGGGGCCATCCACCTGAAGGGATTCGACAACGACCAGATCTTTGCTCAGATCTTTTCGCTCAACGAGGCGATGGGCGTGTGAAAAGCGGTCATTGGTCATCCGTCAATCGTCATTAAAAGACTCCTCGCATAATGACCAGTGACCAATGACCAGTGACCAATGACCAATGACCACTAAAAACGACCAAGGAATGGGA
>CAYPFH010000314.1:0-4881 GCA_964409825.1 uncultured Desulfobacterales bacterium
ACGACTGGATGCCGCTGGCCGCATGACGGCCGAAAAACTATGGACTGACAAGTTCAGAAGAAAGAATTTGATTTAATCCACTTCATGATATATATCAATATATACTTATTTTGGAGGCTTCATTCATGGAAAGCACCGCAAAACTGTTTCAAAATGGAAGGTCCCAGGCCGTTCGGCTCCCCAAGGAATTTCGCTTCAAGGGAAGCGAAGTCAGGATCCGCAAGGAAGGCGAAAAGGTCATTTTAGAACCCATGGAAACTTCGGATTGGCCTTTTGGTTTCTGGGAAGTCTTTACACCGGATTCCGATTTTGAGGTGCCAAAGCCTTTGCCCAACAAGCCGTTCGATTTGGATGAGGATGAAAATTGACCTATCTCCTCGACACCAACATTATCAGTTACTGGATGCGGGGAGATCGCCGCCTGATCGACAAAATCCGGGGCCGCAAGCCGTCGGATTTGTCCCTTTCAACGGTCACCCTGGCTGAAATCTACTACGGCATCGAAAAATCACCGGTAAAAAAAGAAGTGCGACGCCGGAAGATCGAACTGATCTGTGCCCAACTGAAAATCCATCCATTCGACGAGGCCGCTGCCAAGATGTACTCGGTCGCCAGAGCCCAACTCGAGAAAGACGGCAAGATCATCAGCGAAAGAGACTTACAGATCGCCGCCATTGCCTTGTCGCGCAAATTGACCCTTGTCACACACAACGTCAAGGAATTTGCGCGAATCAAAAATCTTTCGATCGAAGACTGGGCTGAAGTCGAGTAGGTTTATCCGCAAAGCCGCATCTCTTTTCCGGTGAACCGCACCTGATCCTTCTCGCCGAACACGGCGGATTTGCATACAATGTGATTCATTCCGCGCACCGTCAGGGCGTACCAGGCGTCTGCGATGTCGAAGTGGCCCGACCGGGACGTGATGAACTCCACTGCATCGGCGCCGACTGCATCCTTTTTCAACGCGTTTTCCATTTCCTCGGACCAGTTTTCCGGCGCCTGGCCGGCCACGTAGACGATCACACCGTTTTTCATTTTCTCCTCCTTTTAGTTCGGTTGGATAAACGGAAGCTGGGCTGTTTTTCCGCTCAATTCCAGTTTTCCAGAATCGGTGAATTCGGCTATCTTGATCACGACGTGCATGATCCCCGAAGAGAGCAGGTTCATCCACAGGTGCTGGAGCTGGTACGGCAAAATCTCAGTAGTGGTCACCCTCACCGCATCGAAGCCGGACAACTGGTCTCGGAAATCGGCGTCGTTTTTCCAACTCCAATATTTCGGCGCGTCACCGGCAACACAGATGATTACTCCGGTTTTGACCCCGGTGGTATGTGGCCGGCTCTTTTCGATCATGGCGCTCCCTCATGTGAAATTTCGCCCAAACGGTCCGTCATTCCGGACGAGCGAAGCGAGTCCGGAATGACGGAACAAAAAAAGCCCTTCAAACGCGTTGGTTTGAAGGGCTGCACCCAGCTTACTTGACCCTATTGTATGCCCGTGCGCCATCTGCTCGTGGCACTTCGACATGTCGTCAAGGCAGGTCTTCTGGCTTTCCCGCCCCTTGCGGCGGCCTTCCCGCTCCGCTTCTTCCGGAGCAGTGGCACACGTGGCCGAAGGGGTTCCCCGGCGGTAAAGGCTCCGGGGCGGGATCACAGCGGCGGGACCGCTCCCGATTCTCACGGGATTCCCTTTTCAGCGCGGCGGCGTCATCTTGACTGCTGCACCGTAAACCAAAGAAAAAGAACCGTCAAGCGGCCTTTTTCAAACTGCCGCCTGCTAATCCCTACAAAATAAAACGAAGGCGTGCTCCAAGATATAAAGAGCACGCCTTCGTTGGGCATGGGGCGTTTTGAGCCAGGATCAGGCGGATTTTTGGGTCATCTCCTTGCCGCAGCACATCAGGGGAACGCTGCAGGCGCCCTCCGATCCGGTGCCGCAGGTGCAGGCTTTTTTCACCGCCAGTTCCAGTCCGCAGGTATAGCAACGATACAGGTCGCCTTCTTTCATGTCAGCGCAGTTTGCCATCGGAAACCTCCTTTGGTTTTTATTCGGCGATTGATTCCCCGGTACAGCGCTTTTCATTTCGTTTGACGTTTTTCGCAATTTTTGCAGTAGAAGTGAGTGTGCGGTCTGTGGTGATCGTTGGGTGCCAGGCCGTAATAAAACGCCCTCCCACCTGTGCTGATGCGTTCAACCACGCCGTGTTCCACCAACAGGTCGAGAATACGGTGACGGCCAGCATGCCGATCTGCCGATCGGCATAGTCGGCCATGCCGACCTTGGCCAATTCTTCGACCGCCTTCTCCCGGTGGCGGCGGCCGACCGGCCTCAGCCAGCCGATGCTGCGGTAAAACCCCATGGCCACAACGTCCATGGCGTTGACCGGAAAATCCCAGTCCACGCTTTCCCGCTGGGGAACGTAGCCGACCAGGCGGCGCTGAGTTTCATAAGGCTTTCCGTAGATGGACACACCGCCGGAGGCCATGGGCACAAGGCCCAGGATCGCTTTGATCAGCGTGCTTTTGCCAGCCCCGTTGGGGCCGACCACGGCAATGAGCCGGCCCTCCGGAAGCGACAGCGCCACGTCCCACAGCACCGGTTTGCGATGGTAGGCCACGGTCATGTCGCTGATCCACAGCGCCACATCCGCCGGACCTGTCAGTATCGATTCGTCACGGGCGAAGTAGCGCGCAAGAATGCCGGGCATTGTTTTATTCCCTTAACCGATCTGATGCTGTGTTTCGATTTTTTGGATTCAATCCCGCCGCTGTAAAGCAGAGCGTCCAGTTTAAAGGTGGGTGCACGGCTGCGATCTTCACGGTTTCACCGATTGGAACCATCGACAGTCGGTTTTTAAAAGTGGGCGAGGGAAGGCTTCCGTCTCTGGCCGGAATCGGTTCACCGTGGGGATCGGTCTTCGGGTGCTGCAGCAGCTCTTCCAGAGCGTCGGTTACCCGAACCGAAACGTGATGTTCAAGCGACTCCGCTTCTTTGTGCACCTGGTCCCACGGCAGCCCCAGAATCCGGTGCAGGAACGTCTCGAGCAGCCGGTGGCGGCGGATGATGTCCAGCACCGCCTTTCTTCCAGCGGCGGTGAGCTGCACCCCGCGGTGATGGCGGTAGGTCAACAGCGACGGCTGCATTGCGGAAAGCCGCTTGAGCATTCCGGTCACCGATCCGGCGGTGATGCCGAGCCGCCGGGCAAGCTGCGAGGTCTTGGCCCGGCCCTCCTTCTCCTGAAGGTCGAAGCACTTTGCTAAAGCATCACTTCAGGCCTTGTTTTGGTGAGACAAAACCGTGGAGATCGCTTTCGCCGGTTTTTTTCCTGAATTGGGAGGGCGTCATTTTTTCATATCGGTGAAAAAGGCGGGAAAAGTAGGAAAGATCGTTGAATCCGACGGCAAAGCAGGCTTCGGAAACGTTGACGTCCTCGTTTTTCATCATGCGTTTGGCGGCCTCGATTCGCTTGCGGTTCAGGTATTCGGTGAAGCTGAAGCCCAATTTGGCTTTGAAGGTACGGGAGAAATGATACTTGCTCATGCAGTTGATCTTGGCCACTTCCTCCAGACTGATCTGCTGCCGGTAGTTTTTTTCGATGTAGACCAAGGCCCTTTCGATGATCCTCGGTTTCCGGGCCAGGGACTTTACGCCGATGTCGAATTCGTCGACCGATCCGTTGATGATGCGGAAGGCATCGGAGATCTGTTCCAGCGCCGCCCGGTAGAGCCGCTCCCGGATCGATGAAAATCGGTCGAACATCCGAAAGAAATCTTTCCGACTCTGGATCAGGCAGGTGACCGGGTCTTTGCAAACCACGCTGAACATGGATGTGCCGTCGCCCACCGAAGCCGAGATGCCGAAAAATTCACCTTCCTGGATCACGCCGAGACTGAAGTTCTTTCCCCCGTTGCTGCGGATAAAAATTTCCGCAGAGCCGCTGTGAATGAACCCGATGCGTTCGATCGGCAGGTTCTGATGAAGGAGCACATCGCCGGGGGAAAAGGACTTCAGATGAAAGCTCAGGGCGATGAATTCGAGGTCCGCGGAGCTCAAGTCCGCATAAGGTGGCTGGGCGGATAGAAGGGTTTTGATGTCCAATGGCCGACTCCGACGCCGCGGGTCAAAAAAAACCCGCCCTCCAAAGAGAGAGGGCGGATACCCGCCGGAAGGCATCGGAATCTCCGCCGCCCCAACCTCGAAGGCGATTGGAAAAAATCAATCCCGGCAGGTCTCCTGGCTCGTGGATCCGTCTACTGACCGCCTCTTCCCGTTCCGGTCGGAACAGTGAGCTTTTGCGGCGTTCGTCCCCACTCACAGTGGCGGGCCCGCCCCCGATTTTCACGGGGTTCCCTTTTCAGCGCCGGTGGCGTGCGGGCGTCTAACAAACGCCCAGCAGCCGTTGCGGCACCGGGATTGTGTTGGTAAAATCCTTTTATAGAAAAGATGTTTGACCAAAGTCAAGCCGGATGGCGCAATATCGTTTTAATCGCAATTTCTTTTTAATTATCCACAATATCCTGAAAGCAAGAGGGTTTCCGCTCTGATATGGTAATTGTAAAATTTTTTATGGAAAAAACAGTTTGTTAACTGAACCTTGCCGGTCAGTCGGGAAGGTCGGCATCCTATAGGTGGATTCAGCGGGGCATCGCCCTCGCGGCTGCGAGGTACCCATGAAGCATATTCTCGTAAAACTCTGGAAAGACGAATCCGGTGTGACGGCGGTCGAATACGGTTTGATTGCCGGTTTGACTGCAGCGCTGCTGGTTGTCTTGTTCAGCATGTTCGGGGACGCGCTGAAAGACCTTTTCGGCGCCATTACCGACAAACTCGGAGAAGAGGCCGACGAAATCCGGCAGGATTGACCCGATCATGGCGGCCTTT
>CAYPFH010000315.1:0-4870 GCA_964409825.1 uncultured Desulfobacterales bacterium
CGTTTTACAATACCTTCATAGTGCATCGAAACCCTCCGCGCGGACTACACTCCCCTATCTGAACCAAAGGGCATTTCAGATCGACCACAATGTGTGGACCCTGCTGATTTTTTGATTGAGGTGAGCACGCCGGGAAACCTGCGCCGGCTTGAAAGATTCAGAAAAGCAGAAATGTTGAAGCAGTCCGTTGCTTCAAATTGATCGTCCGGATCGTCCACCGTCCAGATCCAGCTTACCCTCCGTTCACACTCTTTCTTAACTTCCCAGAGCATTTGAAGGTTACGATCCGCCTGGCCCGTAAAATTAGCTCTCCATCAGTGGCTGGATTCCGACCTCTCCGGGCATCCTTTTCCTTGACCTCGAATTTTCCGAAGTTGGAGACGAGCACATCCTCACCGTGAGACAGGCGCTCTTTGACAATGGGCAGGATGGAATCGACGATGTCAGCACATTGGGCCTTGGTAAAACCGGATGTCTGCATGACCGCCTCGACGAGGTCGGCTTTGGTAAGCGCCATAGCGGATCTCCAATTCGGCAGTAGTAGGGAAAGAGAATCAAGCTGTTGATATGTAGAAGAAAATCATGGTAGAAACAAGCACGTTGAAAAGACCTGGACATAGCAATTTCCCACGAGCATCGCTCCGGAGACCTGAATGAAACCCTGTTGACGCTGCCCTTCTTTGTGAAAAAGCCTATCTTCCATGCCGCATCCCATATCCAGAAATTTGCCGGACATCACTGAAACCCTGAGCGGGATCGTGGATCGGATCACCTACCACAATCCGGACAACGGCTGGTCGGTGCTTCGGGTTCTGTCCTTCAATAATCCGCACCAGCAGGAAACCGTGATCGTCCATCAGACCAAGGTCTTTGCCGGCGCAACCATGGAATTTCACGGGGCATGGACCGATCACCCCAAATTCGGACGCCAGTTCAAGGCCGAAAAAGCGGTCGAACGAAAGCCGGCCACCACCGCTGCGCTGGAAAAATACCTGGGCTCGGGACTCATCAAGGGAGTCGGCCCGAAAACCGCCAAGAAAATCGTCGGTCATTTCGGCAAATCCACTTTGGATGTGTTCGAAGAAGAGATCGAACGCCTGACCGAGGTCCAGGGAATCGCCCATAAGAAGCTTGAAATGATCCGGGACGCCTGGACCGAGCACCGCGCGATCCGGGAAGTGATGATGTTTCTCCAGTCCCACGGCATCAGCACCTTGTTCGCGGTGCGGATTTACAAGGAATACGGCGACGAGGCCATCAAATACGTGGCGGAAGATCCCTACCGCCTGGCCAGAGATTTTTACGGCATCGGATTTTTCTCCGCCGACAAGGTGGCCCAGAGCATCGGCCTTGCCCTGGACAGCCCCGAACGGATCATGGCCGGCATACAGCACGTTCTTGCCGCCAGCAGAGAGCTTGGGCACTGCTATCTGACCCAATCCCAGATCCAGGCACAGGTAAAAGAGCTCATCGGCCTGGAGTTGGGAGACAGGCTCTCCCGGCTGCTGCACCAGATGGAAAAAGAAGGCATGCTCATGGTGCGCGAAATTCAAACCCCTGCCAGCGCCATAGAGCCGTGCTACTATTCAAAATCCCTTTATTTCGATGAATTGTACGTCGCCAAAAAAATTGCCGTCATGAAGGCGCCTGCCGCCGCAGATCAACAGCGGGTAAAGGCCTGGATCGACAAATACTGCCGTAGCCGGGGAATCTCATTGAGCAAGGAGCAGGCCGAGGCGGTACAGGGGATCGTGTCCAACAGATTTTCGATTCTGACAGGCGGACCGGGCTGCGGGAAGACCACCACAACGCGGGTGCTGGTAAAACTCCTCGAAGCCATGAAACTGAGGGTTCTTCTGGCAGCTCCCACCGGCCGGGCCGCTCAACGGATGATGGATGTTATCGGCAAAGAGTCCAAAACCATTCACCGGCTCCTAAAATGGCAAATCGGCAAATTCAAAAAAGACGAGGACAATCCTCTGGAGGTGGATTTTCTGATTGTCGATGAATGCTCGATGCTGGATATCAACCTGACCGCTTCCTTGCTGAAGGCGGTTCCTTCCGACAGCCAGGTACTTTTCATCGGTGACGCCGACCAGCTTCCCTCCGTCGGAGCCGGCAATGTTTTGCGGGATATTATCGCCGCCGGGACAGTGCCCTGCTATATTCTGACCAAAATATTCCGCCAGGCCCGGCAGTCGCTCATTGTCAAATACGCCCACCGGATCAACAGCGGGGAAATGCCTCATATCGATTCTCCGTTTAAATACCCTCAAATCTGGACATCTGGACACGACTGCCTGTTCATGGATTCCGATGAGGCGACCATGGAACAGCTAAAATTTATATCGAAGATCAAAAGCCACGAGATTCCAGCAAACCCGGATACCGGTTTAAAAACCGATCCTGAGCTCTACGAATTTCGGATCAACGAGCCGGTTGTCCCTTATGAAACCGAGCTGACCATTCCCGACAAGTTCAGGCATGTCAATATCGACAAGGTATTTGAAGCCCGGACCGGCGCCGAAGAGCTTCTGGCAGTGCTGAAAAAGGTTCATCCGTGGTCTTCCCTTCATTTCAACCTGACCGCCGCCGATATCGTGCGAAATCTTTATCTGAACTGGATCCCCAAATACCTCGGCGATGATATCGAAATTCAAATCATCACGCCGATGACCCGGGGAAGTCTTGGAACCATCAATTTGAACAAAATGATCCAAGAGGCGGCCAATCCGGCAACACCGGGCAAAAAACAGCTCCAGGTGGGCGAAAGGATATTCAGGATTGGCGATCGAGTCATCCACCGGCGAAACAACTATGATCTTGGGGTATTCAACGGCGACATCGGAGTCATCAAGGAAATCGACAACGAGGAGCTGACTTGTTCTGTGGCATTTTATCCGGATCAAAGGCTGGTCGAGTACAAACGGGACGATATCCCTGAGCTGGACCTATCTTATGCCATTACCATACATAAATCCCAGGGCAGCGAGTTTGGAGCGGTGATTATTCCGGTTCTTACCCAGCATTTCAAGATGCTCTTTCGCAATCTGATCTATACGGGTTTGACCCGCGCCCGGAAGCTTGCCGTTCTCGTCGGTACCCGCAAAGCCCTGGCTCTGGCTGTGAAAAATCAGGATACCAGCATGAGGCAAACCTTCCTAAAGGAACTGTTGCAAAGTTTATGATTTATCGAAATTGAACGGAAAAGTATCTTGCATCATCAAGCGGATGATATTATGCTCATCCACAAATTACATCGTGTTTTTATTTTTAATACTTCAAAGGAGAACGCCCGATGCCCCAACGCAAAAAGATCGATAGCAAGAAGCTGATCCAGATGGTCAAAGACGGAACGGTACAGAAAGAGATCCTCGAAAAGTTCGGATTCAACACCTCGACGCAACTCAAGGTGGCCTATGCCAATGCCTTGATGGGTGAGGGCCAGGCAGCGGAGATCCAGACCGGAACCAAGGGCAAGGCCCCTGCTAAAGCCAAAAATGAGATCAAGGTGAATAAGCGGGGTAGTCTGATTGTTCCTGGGCCGATGGTGCAGGCATTGGGATACAAGCAGGGAGGTGCTTTTCAGATTATGAAGACGAAGGCGGGGATATCTTTGAAGAAGGTTTAAGGTTTTATAGCTGTGAGGGGGGATCTTTTTTGCTTTGATCCCCCTGCGTTTTTCATCTCTTCTGAAGGGTTCATTTTTGATCAATTTGTTTCAACATTTGGTCATGCCCTGGAATGAAATCAGCGGTCTCAGCTTCTCCGCTGCAGCCACACTTGCATGCCGACATTAGCAAACTCCTTTCTTGCTCTATGGACGACACATCACGCAAGGCCGATTTAGCTCGTCCGCTCTCAGTCTAACTCGGAGGCAATTTTTTCAGCAATTGTTTTCACTTTCTTTGTTTGACTAAATCTTCAAGGGTAGTTTCGTTTTCCTGATTATGAATAAGGGAAGCCTCGCTGGTACGCGATTTTTTTACGGAACCAGTTATGATCTCATCAGTTGATTCTATCCTCTGCATTGCAATAACGTACTCGTCATGGTCAGGAAAAAAGTGAACAAGAGTCAAAGATATATTCACACCATTGTCTGCTAAAAATTTTGTCATATTTTTGACTTTTTCATCATAATCGAAGCCGATTAATATCATTTTTAAGTTTTGAGGCGACAAGAAAGGAGTCTGAAAAATAGTATGATACCATTCCAGAAAATCATCTATCTTTCTCCCTCCAGAAATACCCGAATTGTTTTTGATGTAATGTGATAATTCTTCAGCGGTCATTTTGTGAATGTAGGATGCAAAATTAATAATATCGGATATCGAAGTACTCGTAAGCGTTCCTTTTTTAAGAAGCAAGACAACTAAGCAACCGTTCCCATCAACCCCAAGAGTTTCTGAGTAATCCATTTGGGCATACGTTTTTCTGCAAAGTAACTTCAAGCCATCTGTTATTAATCCGGGACTTTGGACAAGAATATCTTCAAGTACAAATTCTATTTCAGACTCATGAGCTTTTTCGAGTAGTCGAGGTGAAAAAGGTCCTGAAGATTGAAAATTAGTTTTCCAAAGCTTTATATCTTTCACTTATAGAGCTCCTCAAGCTGATTCTGACTTCATTTTGCTCCTTGAAAGCTAATCTTACAAATAGGCCTTTAGGATTTCATGCAAAAAATATGCGAATTAAGTTACACAGAACAAAAAAATGTTATTTCATATACTTAGAAAATATAATGGCAATAGAAAGAGTTGGATAGATTGTTTCAATTGTGAAAAGTTTTTCATATCAGAAAACATTTTTATAATACTATTTTAGTATGCTATACTTATCCCAACTATGAAGAGATAATTTCTTTTATTCC
>CAYPFH010000316.1:0-4861 GCA_964409825.1 uncultured Desulfobacterales bacterium
GCCTTTTTACGAGACCGTCAATTTTTATTATAGGGATTCTCATGCAGTCTTTGTCGAAGTCCAGGGAGACCCTCTCCCAGGGCAAGCCGTGACGAATGAAACGTAACGAAATTCTGACAATCCCTATAATGTGTCGACCCAGCCCCACCGCACCGTCCCATCATTCTGGGTCATCTTCAAAAATCCCTCAGAAAAACAGTAGTGGAGCGTTCTGGCGATCTGCGTTCCGTCATAGCGCGCCGCCGCCGGCGCCGCGATCCTGTCGGCCAGCATTGCCAGCGCCGATTCGGGCGTCAGCGGACCGCAGCCGTTTTTCCAGGCGCCTTTTTCCTCGATGATCCGGTGCATCATCAGATCGTGAATGACCACTGTATGTTCGAGCCGGGTCAGGGGCCAGGTGGCTTCTTCCGGGGTCTGACCTGATTGCCGAAGACGGTCGAGTTCCCCCAGGTATAGGTCGAACTTCTTTTCCCACCCGACCACGATGTCGTTCAGCATATCCGCCGACACCGTTTCGGTTTCCGCCACCGCACGGTTGGCATGGTACATCCCCCAGTCGTCGGTCAAAATCCTGATTCCAAAGGCCTCGGCCCGCTCGGCCACCTTGGTGCCGGGAAACGGGGCAAGCAGGTGAAACCCGAAGGTTGCCCCCATCTGCTGCAGGCGATCGGCAAACGCCACGGTTTTTTTCAGGGTTTCGGGGGTTTCGCCGGGCAGGCCGAGAATGAACGATATCTGAGGGGTGATTCCGGCATCCACGCAACAGCCCACCGCCTTGACCGCCTGAGACGGGGTGATTCCCTTGCGTGCGGTCTTCAAAATTCCCAAGTCGGCGGACTCTGCCCCGAAGCTGAGGGTGTGGCATCCGGCGGACGCCAGTTCCGCGGTCAACTCCGGGGTGACCGTGTCGACCCGGGCAAAGGAGGTCCAGGAAAGAGAAAGCCGTCTTTTCCGGATTTGCCGGCAAACCTCGAGGCAGTGGCCGGATTTTGCGGTAAACAGGTCGTCTGCCAGGTTGATCTGATGAAACCCGTACCGGCTCAGTTCGGCCATCTCTTCGACCACCCCTGCCGGATCCCGGTAGCGGACCCGGGGACCGACCATTTTTCTGCCCACGCAGAATATGCAGGCATGCGGACATCCCCGGCTGGTGATCATGCTCACCGGAAGCCCCAGCGCGCGGTATCTTCCCAGGTCGAGGAGCCTGCGGGACGGGGGCGCCATGGCGCGAAGATCGATCCGATGCCGTGGAAACCCGTTGTCTATGATCGCATTGTCCCTTTTCCAGACAAGCCCGGAAACGTGCGAAAAATCGGCTCCGGCCGCCACGGCCCGGACAAGATCGACGAGGGTTTTCTCCCCCTCGCCTTTGGCGATGCAGTCCAGGGCCGGAAGGCCGCGCAGGGTTTTTTTTGCGGCGAAGCTGACATGGGGCCCGCCCATGACGGTCAGCACATCCGGTGCCATCCGCTTCAGGTCCCTGACGATCGATGCCGCCTGTAAAAAGGTCATGGTCACGCAGGTGATTCCGGCGATCTGCGGATCGAACCGGTGAATCGCCTCCTCCAGATCGCCCGGCCGATAGGGGTGGACCACATAGTCGCAAATGGCCGCTTCGATCCCGGCCTGTTCCAGGGCAGCGGCCAGCACTGCCAAGGACAGGGGCGGAGACGGAGTCTCTGAGATCGGATACGATGGATTGATGAGCAGCACCCGCATGCGGTATTTCCCGTTGGGTTTTAGGCAAGGGGCTTATATCCGGAACCGGTGAGGCTGGCAAGGGGCGCAGTTGAAATGCACCGCCGGGCTATGGTAATAGGATCTTTGCCGCACCGGTTTTCAGGGGATATGCCGGTTCGGCCGAACGGCCGACGCTTTCCGGCCGTTTTCCTGCCGGCCCCGAGAATCCTGCACAGCACCCTCGTCTGCTGCGAATTCTTAGGCGGCATCAACCTTTAGCGGGAGCTGAAATGCCACCGAGACCATACCTGATTCGTGCCTTTGCCGCGATGTCGCTCCTGATATCCGCCGCACTGCTGGCGTCATGCGGGGCCGCCCCGCAGATCTACTCGAAGGTCTCCCACCAGTCGATCGCCCTGCAGGCAGGAGATCTCGAAACCCATGGACTGGCCTTTATCACCCCTTCGACCGTGACCGGTCAGGAAGAAGAAAAGCAGGCCGTTGCGTTTACCTTTGCCGAAGTCCTGATGCGGGAGCGGCCCGATATTCGCTGCCTGCCCCTGTCAAAGACCCTCAGCGCCGTCAACCGGGCCGGCTTTGCCGAGGAATACCAGCAAATGTTCAACGAATATCGGGACACCGGCATCTTCGACCTGAAAACCCTCCGAAAAATCGGCGAAGTCACAAGGGCCCGGTATCTGGCCCAGCTCAAACTCCAGGGGTTTTCCCAGGGCGCCAGCAACCGGCTGGGCGTGTTCGGACTCCGGGTCATGGACACCAAGTATGCCACCCTCCGGCTTTTTTTCCAGATCTGGGACGCGGCAGAAGGTGCCATTGTCTGGGAGGGGATTCAGGAGCTGAACTACTCGGTCGAGGCCATAGACGAGCGGACCGTCACGCTGCAGACCGTCATCGAAAAGGCGGCGGAAAATCTGCTCGACCGCCTTCCTGCACCCGCCGCCTGATACAACATCCAGCCCGCCGCCGGCCGGCGGGATTCAAAATTCCAGGATTGATAAAACCGCGGCCTCGATTTTATTTGAACAGGGAAAAAAGATGATGCCTTCACACAGGTGGATGCAGGCGGCGGTTTTTACGCTTTTGCTGCCGGCATTTGCCGCGGCGGCTGCCGCCGATTCGGCCCAACGGGTTTTTACGATTTGCGCAAAGACCGCACCCACCGGAGCAGAAGCCGACATGCACGGGGCGGGGACCGATAAGGATTCTGTGCCGCCGGCGTCGGAGAGCGGCAGGCAAGGGCGCCGTCCCGAAGGCCGCTTCGCCGAAAACCTCTACACCTATGAGCCGATGTATTTTCTTTACGGCCGCGATCCGGAAAATGCCCGATTTCAGCTCAGTTTGAAGTTTCGCATCCTGGACACCGCCGAATCCGGGGCCCATGAATGGAGCCCGCTTCAGGGTTTTTTTTTCGGATACACCCAGACCTCCCTATGGGATCTGGCCGCCGCCTCCAAACCGTTTGAAGACACCAGCTACAAGCCCGAAGTGTTCTATCTGCGGCAGGAGATTTCCTTTGCCCCCGGTGAGGCGGTGCGACGGATCGACTTTCAGGCCGGATTCCAGCACGAGTCCAACGGCCAGGCCGGTGAAGCCTCCCGGAGCCTGAACATCGCCTACATCCGTCCGACAGTGTTTTTCGGGGATCGGGACGGATACCATCTTACGGTATCTTCCAAGATCTGGACCTATGTCGGAGATCTAAGTGAAAATCCGGACATCGATCGGTACCGGGGCTATTTCGATCTGCATATCGACTATGGAAGCGACGACGGCTGGAAGTTTGCATCGATGTGGCGCAAGGGCACGGAAGGGTCCAACGGCAGCGTTCAACTTGACGTCACCTGCCCCATGGGCCGGCTCTTCTTCGACAACGCGGATTTCTTTCTCCACGGTCAGCTTTTCTCCGGGTACGGAGAAAGTCTGCTGCACTACGACCGGTCCGACACCCGGTTTCGGCTGGGACTGGCTGTGCGCCGGTAGCAACGCGTCCGGGCCCATCGCTCAGGCCATGCCCTATGCATATTCCAGCTTAGCGGCTGCTCTTCTATTTCACCGCTTCGCGGAAGGCTGAAAGGGCGCTGTCGACGTCTGCGGCGGTGAGGGGATGATGGGTGACGGCCCGAATCTGCCGGGGGCCCGAGGCGAGGCACAGGGTGCCCAGGGCTTTTAGTCGGTCGACCAGCACCGGTGCGGCCATGCCCGTCTCGCGGGTGTCGATAAAGACGAGATTGGTCCGGACCCTTTCCAGCGCAACGGCAAGGCCCTTGATGCCGGCGATGCCTTCGGCCAGTCTTTTTGCGTTTTGGTGGTCTTCCTCCAGCCGGTCCACCATACGGGCCAACGCCACAAGGCCGGCGGCGGCAAGAACCCCGGCCTGGCGCATTCCCCCGCCGAGTTGTTTCCGGGCCCGACGGGCTTCGGCCACGAAGGCGAGGCTTCCGCACACCATGGAGCCGACCGGGGCCGAAAGGCCCTTGCTGAGGCAGAAGCTTGCCGAATCGGCGGGGGCGACGAGCACCTCCGGGGGCGTACCCAGGGCGACGGCGGCATTGAAAATCCGGGCACCGTCGACGTGGAGCTTGAGGCCGAGCCGGCGGGCCAGGTCTCCGGCCTCGGTCATGTACCCGGCGGTAAGAGGGCTTCCGTTGCACCGGTTGTGGGTATTTTCCAGCACCAGCAGTCGGCTTCGGGGAAAATGAACGTCGTTTGCGCGGACAGCGGCGGCCACCGCATCCAGGTCCACGGTGCCGTCCGGACGGTTGGGGACCGTTCTTGGATGGATGCCGCCCACAGCGGCGGAGCCGCCCTGCTCGTAATAAAAGATGTGAGCCTGGTCTCCCAGTATCATTTCGTCGCCTCGGCCGCAGTGAACCAATAGGCTCACCAGGTTGGCCATGGTGCCCGAGGCGACAAAAAGCGCGGCTTCCTTGCCGAGGCGGGCGGCCGCGGCCTCCTCCAATTTTCTGACAGTCGGATCCTCGCCGAACACGTCGTCTCCGACATCGGCTTCGGCCATGGCCTTTCGCATTTCCGGGGTCGGCCTCGTGACGGTGTCGGACCGTAGATCAACAATGTGCATATCATCCCCCTGCTGCGGGTGCGGATCTTAGTGCTCGATGGCATAATTTCAGTGACGTATTTCAGATCAACGAATGCTCAC
>CAYPFH010000317.1:0-4850 GCA_964409825.1 uncultured Desulfobacterales bacterium
ATCCAGGATCCAGCATCCAGCATCCAGCATCCAGCATCCAGTATCCAGTATCCAGGATCGATCCATGAACATCGGCCCGATCACCCTCGAAAACCCGACGGTGCTGGCCCCCTTGGCCGGCATCACCAATCTGCCGTTTCGGCTGCTGGCGAAGTCGGCCGGCTGCGCCTTGGTCTATTCGGAGATGATCAGCGCAAACGGCCTGGTGCACGGCTCGAAAAAGACCCTTGCCATGCTCGCTACCCTTGCCGCGGAAAAGCCGATCGCCATGCAGATTTTCGGGGCCGATCCGCAGATCATGGCCGCGGCCGCTGCCGTTGTGGAAGATGCCGGCGCAGACATCGTCGATGTCAACTTCGGCTGTTCCGTGAAAAAGGTGGTCAAGACCGGGGCCGGTGCCGCCCTGATGCGGGATCCTGCAAGGGCCGAGGCGGTGTTGTGCGCCGTGCGCAGAGCCGTTTCGATTCCCTTGACCATCAAGATCCGCACGGGGTGGGATCCGTCCGGAGATCAGGCGCATGCCCTTTGCCGGATCGCCGAAGCCTGCGGTGTGGACGCCGTTTGTGTCCATCCCCGCACTGCGGCACAGGGATTCGGCGGCCGGTCCAACTGGACGATCATCGCCGAAGTCAAACGGCGGATCCGCCTTCCGGTCATCGGCAACGGCGACATCGCCTCCCCGGATCATGCGGCCGCCATGCTGGCCCAGACCGGATGCGACGCGGTGATGGTCGGCCGGGCCGCCGTCGGCGATCCCCTCATTTTCAGGCGGATCCTGGAGGCGTTGGACGGTTCGACGCCCCGGCCGCTGGCGGCCTCGGAGCGGATCGAGGCCATGATCCGCTATCTGGATGCATCGGTGGCCCACATCGGGGAGGCTCACGCCTGCCGGATGATGAGAAGCCGGCTGGGATGGTTTGCCAAGGGGCTTCCGGGGGCGGGCCGGTTCCGTGAGGCGATCACCCGATTGCAGACAAGGCAGGAGGCATTGGAAATCATCGCCTGGCTTGCCGGCCGGCTCGGGGTTTCCCGGTTCAACGATCCGGAAAAAATTCGGGTTTCATCGGTGTAATCAGCTATCGCTCCGGAGACGGCTTCCCTCCATCGGATCAACCAGGCTCGCTTCAATTGCGGGTCCGGATCAGCAAAAGCGGTTGGCTTGCCTCGTTGATCACGCCGGATGCAACGCTGCCTTTTTCGAGTGCCGGTGCCCATGCCCTGAGGCAGCAGTGCACCGGTTCGTGGGCATTTGCCGTCGGCATCTCCCGCGCCAGGACATCCGTCTCTCTTCATTCCTGACCGGTTTTGACCGTCCTTTCACCTCTTTTTCCATTAAAATTCAATCAGATATATTATAGATCCGCGCGGTTGCCGGCGGGCCCGCCACCTGTGGCATGCATTTTGATATAAGACCTTCGCATGCCCCGGAGAATCGGAAAGGTATTCCGGCAAATGCGCCGGCAAGGAGTCAACGGTGGAGGGCCTGCTGTTTATCGACGACGAAGAAGGGGTGCGGCGCTCGGTGGCCCGGGCCCTGAAGCGGGAGCCCTATCCGGTGCTCACGGCGGAAAACGGCCGCCAGGGGGTCTGTGTCGTGGAGGAGGACCCCGCCCGGTTCGGGACGGTGATCTCCGACTACAAAATGCCGTTTATGGACGGTTTGGAGACCCTTTCCCGGATCGGTGCGATGAACCCGGAGATCACCCGGATCATCTTGACAGGCTATGCCACCATGGACGCGGCAATTGCCGCCACCAACGAGGGGATCGACGGATTTCTCACAAAGCCCTTCGACAATATCGACCTCCGCGCCCAGATCCGGGATATCAACATTCGAAAGCGGCTGCGGCAATTCGTGCCCGAGCCGGTCTACCGGGAGATCGAACGGTCCGCCTCGGCCCTCAAGCCGCGCTACGACGAGGTGACGATCCTGTTTTCAGACATCCGCGGATTTACGGCCATGTCCGATGAGGTGTCTCCCCAGGAGTTGGCCGATTTTTTGAACCACCGCTATTTTGCGCCCATGGGAGAGATCGTCTACCGATTCGGGGGCATCGTGGACAAACACATCGGCGACAGCATCATGGTCATTTTCGGGTCGCCCGCTGCCCGAAGGGACGACGCGGTTCGGGCGGTCCGGACGGCTGTGGCGATGCAGGAAAAGGCGGCAGCGATCGACCGGGAACTCGGCCGCGAGGACGGCCTCCGGCTCCGGATCGGTATCGGCGTTGCGTTGGGCACGGTGTTTGCCGGCGTACTCGGATCGCTTCGAAAAAAGGAATACACCTGCATCGGAAGAGCGGTGAATGTGGCCGCAAGGCTGACGGCCATGGCGGCCCCCGGAGAGATTCTCGTCAGCCGGCCGGTCTATGATTCTGTTCGAAAGGAGATTTTTGCAGATCCGTTGCCGGAAGTGACCGTCAGGGGATTCAACAGCCCGATGACGGTCTACCGGATCTGCTGATCGGCTTCCGGAGCCGGTTGCGGCGAGGCGTCCCGGGTCAGTTCCAACCGTTGTCATGCCTCCTTGGACTGAACACCCGTCCCGGGGCGGGCCCAGCCGGATCCGGATTCCGGCGGGGCCGGGCAAGGTCGGACATCCTGTCCGCCTCCGGCCCCGCCATTTTATGCAGGATAGAAATTCTGGTTCTCATGAGCAGGTCCGAGGCATCTATCTCCGCCTTGGGGGATGAAGAATGAAAAATTCGAAGCACAAAATCCGAAATCCGAAACAATCCCAAATGATCAAAATTTAAATTACCCAAACAACAGCAGGTATTCAGAAAGTTTTCAGTTTTTTGTCCTTGGACCTTGTTTTGGTCATTCGAAAATTCTAATTTTGAATTTGTTTCGGATTTCGTGCTTCGGATTTCGAATTTATGCGTGCCTTATTCCTCCGCCGTGCGCACCGTATATCCCGGCGCGATGTCTTCGGTCTGGGAGACCACCTCGGCTGCGGCGGTTTCCGGCGTCAGCGAGACGATGCGCACCTGGGCGATCCGTTTTCCCGGAAGGAAGAAAACCTGGCCGTCGAGGCCGTCCATCTTCTGTCCGGGTGCGTAGACATCCAGCCGATCGCCTTCCTTCAGCCCGGCAGCACTGCCGGCGGCGATCTCGACGGTATCTTCCACGGTCAACACGAAGCTTTTCCAGGGCTGCTGGTTGGTTTGCTTGCCGAACTCCTTTGCCAGTTTTTCGGCGGCCTTCCGGAGGGCTGTTTCCAGGTCCCGGTTTTGAATCCGCCGGTCTTTTTGGACGGTTTCCAGTTCGAATTCGTCGATTCGAATTTCTTCCTGGTAGGTCCGGTCGAAAATTTTGGCACAGGTTTCCATATCGAAGGCGGAGATGCCGACGCTGAATTGAATAAAGCTCCTGGTTTCCCTGAACAGCAGAACACCCCGTTGCTCCTGCTTTGTGCTGATATCGTATATGGTGCCGACGACCACCGCGTTGGCCCCGATGCCGCGCCCGGCGTCTGCCACGGCTTTATTGTCGACAAGTCCCGGACGGATTTCAGGGATGCTTCTCAGTGTTTCGGGAAATTTCGGATCCCCGGGGCGGACCAGCCGGAAATCAGGGTTTCGATCAGCGATGGTCGCAGCCAGGCTTTTTTCGAAAACCTCTTCGAAGCCCCCGGAGAAAGCGGGGCCCCGTTTGATGACCGGGGCAAAGACGATTTTTCGCTTCAAAAGGGGATCGGGCATGCCCCAACTGAAATCCATGTCCCGGGTGGCGGTCTTTATATCCGAATAAAGGCCGCAGCCGGTCGAAAAAAAGACGGCAAAGAGCAGTGCGATTGCAAAAAGAGGATACCGGTGCAGGCTGCAGCAGCGGGCACGGCTCATCGCACCCCCTCATGGACTGCGGTCACCTCGGTAGTGATGCCTCCCCGGGCGGTGAAGATGCCGGCGACCTCCAATCGTTTCGGCGAAAGGACCGATACCAGGTCTTCTAGAATGCGGTTGACCATGTGCTCATAGAAGATGCCCACGTTGCGGTACTGGAGAAGGTAAAATTTCAGGGATTTGAGCTCGATAATCTTCTGATCCGGCACGTATCGGATCCGGATCGTGCCAAAATCCGGAAGCCCGGTCATGGGGCAGACCGAGGTGTGCTCGGGCTGTTCGATCACGATTTCGATGTCCCGCTTCTGCCGGTACTGGTAGTCGAGGGGTTCCAGCGGTTCGGTGTGCACCGTATCCGGTGATTCGATATGATAGGACGGTGCCTGGGCCGAAGGTGTTTCCATGGGATTTGCTCCTCTCCGCGCCGGTGTTGCGAAGGCGACGGTATGCCCTGTTCTGACGGCGGCAAGGGCGGCTGCAGAATTCAATCGGTTCGGGCCGAGGTATAGAGAATAACCGGCATTGTGTCAATCAGCGACTGTTGACACCGCCGCAGGATGCTGGTACCAATCCTAAGTTGTTAAAATTCTACTCAAAATTTCTGCCAAGCGGCCGGAGCGACTTCCCCTCCCAGGAGGCGGAACGCTTCTTTACCCCCATGAATGGATTTTGAGTCTTCCGCCGGCAACACCAACAAGGAAGGAAATGGCCATGGCCTCCGTCGACGAACAGATCCTGCGGGCCGCCAAGGAGATCGCAGTCAAGTTCATTGAGATGGGCAGGTTGTCGCCCAATGCGTTTCCCGATTTTTTCCGGGACATCTATCAGACCATCGAGAAGACCGTGAAGGGCACGTCCACTGCCGAAGAAACCCCTTCCGACGATCCGCCATCCAAACAATGATCCCCATAGACGCTTCCGAAAGTACCGGAGCCGTTTTTTTCACCGCAGAGGCGCAGAGGACGCAGAGAAAATCTTTTCAAAATTTGTTTAGACCAACCTCTG
>CAYPFH010000318.1:0-4849 GCA_964409825.1 uncultured Desulfobacterales bacterium
ATTGCTGGCAACACGGACTAGACTGCGCGCGTCCCTCCACCGTCAGAAGCTTCGGAGGAAGTTTCAGTATTGATCAAACTAGACGCCCCGCCAGCCAGAGGCCCCACTCGTGTGAAGCGCATCAGAATAAAACATGAGGATCGGACAGCCCGATGTCAATTTCCCCGGAGGTCTCCTAAAAAAGGATTGCCGGATTTGAAAACCGGACATATCGTTTATGGTATTCGCTGACCCCAGCAAAGAAAAGACGCATGAAACAGTTCTTACGCCACCTGACCCGATGGCTGGGCGTGATTTTGCCGATCATGCTCGGGGCGGGATACATCGGTTCGACGGAGTCGTTTCCCTATTCGGCCGAGGTCGGAAGCGAGCGGATATTTTCCGACGACGATGATATTTTCATCTATCGCATACCGCCGGACCAAAAAGGGGGGCACGCTTACAAGCTTGTCTATCTTGTCAAAGCGCCAATCGAATCCTACTGGAAATTCAAAACCGACTTCGACAACGATTTTCTGCTTGGAAACAAGTACATCCGGGAACACCGGCTTGTTTCACGAAACGGCAACACGGTCATTACCGAAAACAAATACACCCATCGGCCGGACGTCTATTACCGGTGGCAGACCACCGTCCGCCCGGACGTGCACCGTTTGGACTTTGTCCTTGTGAATCCGGAGCATTGCGGACAAAAATACCATTACGGGCACATTCAGCTCGAGCCGGTTGAAGAGGGAACGCGTGTGACCCAGGTGGCTTATTTCGACTTCTGGGGGGCCGGCCTGTGGGCCGGTTTTCCCTGGCAGGGCGGCATGCGCTATTTTCTGGCGTACACCGCTCAATGGGAGCAGCAGCTCATGCTGCGCATGAAGGATCGATACCAAAATGAAAAACCTGAATAAGAAGTATCAGCTTTGCCGTAGTTCGACCCTGCGCTCGGTTCTGGCGGTCTGGTTATTGGCACTGTTATTGTCCGGCTGTGCAACCGTACCGACCCCGACCCGTTCCGAGCGCACCGGCCAAACCGGGCCGCTGGGCCGTTGTGCGGATTTTTTTTCTTCCCTGGACAGACAAACCAGATCTGCAGCGGCCATCGATGCAGGTGTATTCCGGGTCAAGCAATACCCATACTTGAGGGTGAATCGGTTTCTTGTCTCTTTTGGCAGCCAAGCAGACCATCCGGCTGCGTTTGCGCTCTGGCTTGATCGGATGCAGGCATTGGATCAGGATGCCCGTCAATACGAAATCGCCAATCTGCCGGACGCGGCGGTCGAGGGTCTGGATCCGGTAAACGGCAGGGAGGGGATTTATCAAAGGGTTGCCGCCTGCGGCGATTTGTTGCGGCGGTCTGATTTCGAGGATGACGAATCAAGGCAGAAATTGGCCGAGCAGGTTGCGGTACCGGATGATTATGTTCTTTTTCGCCGGGTTCTGGGAATTTATCCGCTGACCAGCCTGTTTGTTTCCAACGGGGTGTCCAAGTGGCACGCCGAGGCCAGGAAAAGCTTTTCAAACAAGCCCCCAGCAAACTGGCAGACGATTCGATATGTGCCCGACCGGGACATCGACCGGCAGGCGCCCAGGCAACCAATTGGGCCAACGAGCCGTGATGCCCTGGGCATCCCGGTCTACTCCCAGGCACAGCTAAAAGCGCTTTTCCGGTTGTATGCCCCGGTCTGGGAAGTTCAGATTCAGGCAGCGCATGACCGCATCGGAACACCCGTATGGAACGACAAAGGAGTGTTGGATGTCGATACCCGCCGGCCGGTGACCTATACCCTGTTGTCATTTACCCGCTACCGAAAACAGGTCCTGACCCAGCTTAACTACATTATATGGTTTCCCGCCCGACCCAAGAAAAGTGTCGCCGACATCTACGGCGGCCTGCTGGACGGGGTCAATTATCGGGTGACATTGGATAGTGACGGCATGCCCCTGCTTTACGAGACGGTGCACAACTGCGGTTGTTATTACAAAGCCTACCTCACAAAGCGGCTGCAATTGCGGGAAAATATCCCCTATGCCGAACCGCCGCTGGTTTTCTCTGCTCCCGATCTTGACCCTTTTCAGCATTTTGCCGCACTGGCCATGCAAACCGGGACTCACTATGTTCGGCACTTTTATCCGCTCTCCCGCGATGTCGAACCTGAAGCGGTAGAATATGCCTTTTCAGATTACGGGCGGCTGCGCAGTATGCCTTACCTGAGCGCGGAACGTCGGAGCATGTTCGATCCAAACGGCCTGGCCCCCGGCAGTAAGCGGCTTGAACGCCTTATCCTCTGGCCCACGGGGGTTGTGTCGCCGGGGGCCATGCGCCAGTGGGGCCGACATGCGGTTGCATTCGTGGGCCGGCGTCATTTCGACGATCCGGACTATATGGATAAGATGTTTGGGAAACCCGATTCACGGTAAAGTCGAAAAAGTGCGTAGCGCGTAGGTTGGGCTGAACTTGTGAAGCCCAACCTACGAGCTTCAGGAATGATCTTCTACACAAGTTGTTCGGATCGGTGGAAATCCTATAATACCATGGTAGCGGTAGTGTAGTCCGCACGAGAGTGTTCGCGGGAATGGTTCGGCAGTATTGCGTGAATCAGGGCATCATCTTCCGTTTTTTTCACGATACCTCCTCGACGTACAGTGTAAGTCCCTTCCTCTTATTGACACGAACTTTTTGCCCTTTTTCTATTGCAACCCCGGTCAGGTAGGGCTCTGCCTTCCAAAGCTCATTATCCACCTGTATATATCCATTCTCAATCATGCTTTTGAAATAGGGCTAGTAGTCCATCTTCCAGAACAGATCCACCCCGTATCCCTTGTCGTCTCCGAGCACGGTCTCCAGGTTCAGATTCGGGGTGAGTTCGTATGTCACTTCGAGCTGATGGAGCTGCTCCAAATCAAAGCTTTGCCGATAGTTTATGAACAGATCGGAGGTGACGTATTTGCCCATGGAAATGGTCCCCTGCCCCAGGTCCCCCCCGCCGGGATCGATGTAGAAGGTGTCGACGATGAACGCATCGCCGAATATCTCGTTGAGCTGGGAGGCCGTCAGCTGGCCTGCCATCTGCAGCGCGGCCGCCTCGGCGCTGATGGCCTCGCCGGTCTTCATGTCCCGCCCCGATTTTCCAAATACGATGTAGGAGATGATTTCGGTCTGGTCCATGGCCGGATCGCTGTCCAGCGTCAGGCGGATGTTCCGGGCCGTTCCAGAGATCCGGACGAAAATCTGAACGTCCTGGATCCGGGTTTCTGCTTCGATCGCCAGGTTCGGGTCCGGTTCTTTGAGGCCGACAAAGGTCACCGCTCCCTCGTTGATGACAAACCGTTTCCCCTGGAACACGTAAAAGCCGCGCAAGGTGGAAAGGCTTCCGGTCAGGGTGAACGGCCCTCCCGGCTCCTTTTGCAGCCGGATCCCGCCGCCGATCTCTGCGTTGAGCCCCTGGCCTCTCATCCAGCTGTTCTTGGGGATGACGACCGCAACGTCGGCGGAAAAGGGCGCCAGGAAGGAAGAACCGGCTTCGGTCTCGGACCCGATCACTACGGTGGCCGAATCGGCTTCCGCCTGGCCGACCACCTGGATCTCGGCCGGCCCCTGGTCCGAAAGACGATCCAGGTTCAACCGGCTTTCTATGATGGTGAGCTCGCCGGAAAGGACGGGGGATTCTATCCGGCCGGTGAGGGAAAGGGTCGGCCGCACCCGGGCGGTCAGGGTGCGGCGGTGGGAAACAAGCAGGTTGTCTCCGGAGACATTCAGATCGAAGCGGACCGGCTGCAAGCCCTCCAGGTCGATGCTTCCGCCGGCAGAGAGCCGCCCCTCGCTGTCTCCCGACAGGGTCAGGGCTTCTATCGTCAAACGCCCCTTTTCGATGCGAAGCCGGGCGAAAGCCTCCTCGTAGGAGAGGCCATACCGGGGCAGGATCAGCCGCCCTTCCTCCAGGGCCAGGGTGCCGCTGATCGCAGGGACAGAAAGACCGCCGGACAATTGCAGATCGACTTTCAGCCGTCCGTCGAGGTCCACCCCGAAACGGCTGGGGATCGGCAGGGCCGAAGCCCGGATCCCGTCTGCGAAGATCTTTGCCGTAAGACCGTCCATTGCGGGAGAAAACATTGCCGGATCCAGGGAAAACGCAAGCGGCAAAGACCCTTCCAGGCTGGCCAGGACGTGGTTCTCGCGCTTCATCTCGGCCTGGATCGCCGCCTTTCCGCCGCGGCAGTCTGCCGTCAGCCAAAGGGAAGAAAAACCGAAGCGCTCTTTGGATTCAACGGGCAGCCGAACGCTTCCCTCCGACACCGTCGCCTCCAGGACGGTCTCCGGCGCATCTGCAGGACCGAAGACCCTGGCCGACAGGTTCAGTAGGCCATCGGCCTGCACCCGCTCCAACGCCGGTACCGGCAGCGCGGAAAGCCGCCAGTTTTCGGCCGAAACCGTCGTGTCCAATCCGCCGGGAGCCCATCCGGCAGAAAAGGGAAGCAAGGAGAGCCGAACCGGAACGCTTCCGGTAGCCGATGCCCGTTCACCGGCCGGGCCTCGAAGCTCCGCATCAATGCTCAGAGTATCCTGTTCGAAGAAAAGCGCGCAGTCCAACTCCAACGGCCGAAGACTACCGACCCGGCCATGGGCCACCTGGAGTCTTCCTTCGATTTTCGGGGCGGAAAGCGTCCCGTTTACGGCAAGGGTTCCCGCAGCAATGCCGTCTACCGGCAGCGGTTCTGAGAAAAGCGGCGCGAGCCTGGAAAGGTCCAGGGAAGAGACCCCAATGGTGAGTTCATCGGCCCGGCTGGGGGTGACGCTTCCGGCGGCCCACAGTTTGGCGTCGCCGGAACCCAGCCTCAGAGAATCGATTTTGATCCC
>CAYPFH010000319.1:0-4835 GCA_964409825.1 uncultured Desulfobacterales bacterium
GTATTCCGAGCGTTCCGATTTACAACCCGCTTTATCCAAGATATGATAAAATTTTATAAGAATTGTCAAATTCCGTTGCCAAGCGCTCTACCAGCCGACCGAGGCAAACGCAACACCCATTGCACCAGGGCTTTTCCATGATCCGGATCACAACCATCGGAGGCGGAAGCGGCCATTTCTGCCTTTTGTCCGGGCTGCGCGATCTTCCCGACGCGGCGGTCACCGCCGTCGTGGCCATGACCGACAGCGGAGGCAGCACCGGAAGGCTCAGGGACGAGCTGGGGGCGCTTCCGCCCGGAGATGTTCTCAAATGCCTCGTCGCCCTGTCTCCCCATCGGGAGCCGGCCGGCCGGCTCCTGCTGAAGCGCTTTACCGAAATCCCGCGGCTTTCGGGACACAATGCGGGAAACATGCTGCTGACCATGCTGGCATGGTACTCCGGCAGTTTTCCAGAGGGGGTGGCCGCCCTGGCCGAGATCCTCGAAGCCCGGGGGCGGATTCTGCCTGTCACAACGGACAACGCCACCCTGGTTGCGGAACTCACGGACGGAAGCCGGATTTTCGGCGAAGGGGCCATCGACGTCCCCCGGAGCCGGCACAGGAAGAAAATTCGGGACGTCTTTCTTCTCCCCAAAAACAACGGCCCCATATCGGTTTACCCGCCGGTTCTGGAGGCCATCGAAAAAGCCGATGCGGTCATCGTGGGCCCCGGCGACCTGTATACCAGCATCATCGCAAACCTGATCGTGCCGGGGGTGGCCGAAGCGCTGGCAAATACGGCGGCCCGCATCGTCTACGTGCTGAACATCATGACCAAGTTCGGTGAAACCCACCAGTTCCGGGCCCGCGATTTCGTGGTCAAGACGGAGTCGGTGATCCAGCGTCCCTTTGACGTGATGGTTTACTGCCACCGGAGGCCGGAGCCGGTGGTGCTGGAACGGTACCGGGGCCATCAATCCAAGTTCGTGGAAATCGACAACGAGGACGGCTGGTGGGACGATCGAAAACTGGTCAGCGCCGATCTGCTCGACACCACAGGGGGAGTGGCCCGGCACGATCCGGTAAAGCTGGCACGGTTGATCCGATCGCTGATCTGATAAAAAGTTGTCATGCCCGGCTTCAGGCGGCGGATGCCGAAATCATAATATGCCGTGTCCTCCTGCCGGCCATCTGCTGCCGCGACCTGCCCGGTTCGTTACAGAAGGGATTGCCGTGCGACCTCACCGTTTCGCCAACTACAATTTTGAAAATCCGCCCATGCTGCAAATTGCTGCAGAGCGTTTGTTGACGCCTCTGCTGAGCCCCGGCCGTTTTGCCCGGCTGCTGTACTTCGCCGGACTTTCTGAGGGAGAGCACGTGCTCGACTTCGGCTGCGGGGGCGGAATCGGTGCCCGAGTTATCGCAAAAAGAATCGGCCCGATGGGAAGACTGACCTGCGTGGATGTCTCCGGCTTCTGGATCGGGCTCTGCCAAAAACGGCTTCGCCGGTTTGGCCATGCCGAGTGTTACCGGGGAGACCTGAGGAAACTTCCGGTTCCCGATGCCGCCTACGACCTGGTTTTCGTCCACCGCGTGCTGCGGGTCGTCGGACCCGGAGAGCGGCAGAACGTGGTCGACTGCCTGGCGGAAAAGCTGGCGCCCGGCGGACGGCTCCTGATCTGCGAAAAGACGGCCCCGCGGATCGGGTTCGAAGCCCACCCGATCCGAAAGCTTGCAGAAAACGCCGGCCTGGTCGAGACGCGTTCTGCGCTGAAGGGCGCACGGTTTACGGTTCTTTTTGAGAAACCGCGAGAAGGATTTTGATTGCCGGGAGGCTGGAACGCGAGGAAGCTGGGAAGCAAAAAAATTTTCAGGCCAGGGAATCCACCAAACACCAAACAAAAGCACTTCATTCGCCGGCCTGAGAGGCATATAGGAAAATTCCGATGAAAGTAATCCTGGTGATGGCCATGACCGTGGACGGGATGATCGCAAAAAGCGCGGATCATTTTCCGGACTGGACCGGCAAGGGGGACAAGCGGCTGTTCATGGAGATCAGCAAAAAGGCCGGGGTCGTGATCATGGGGTCGAAGACCTTCGACACCCTGAAAAAACCGCTTCCCGACAGAAAAACCCTGGTCCTGACCCGCAGCCGGCAAAGAATCAGCAGCGATCCCCGGGTGGCGTTTTCACCTCTTTCTCCGGCGGATCTGCTCGAAGAACTCGGCAAGGAAGGATACGAAGAAGCGATCCTTGCCGGCGGAGCGACAGTCAATACGCTCTTTGCCGCTGTCGGCCTCATCGACGAAATGGTGCTGACCGTATCCCCCCTGGTTTTCGGTGCCGGCATTTCCCTGTTTGCCGGCGAGGTCGATATGGCCGCCGAGCTGATCGATCACCAGCGCCTCGAAGGCGGGCTCCTTTGCCTCCGGTACCGTATTCTGAAAACGGACCCTGGCGCCTGATCTCTTGACCCTGCGGGTCGGATATCCTAAGTAATCAAATCGCTGTTGCGATTGGATTACTAATATGGGTACGTTATCCGTCAGGCATCAGCACCGGCAAAGAGGATGCCAAAAAAGGGGACTTTATTACCATATCTTGAACGCTTGCTTTGGCAAAGCCCAGCGAAAGAGGACCGCCATGAAACGATTACCGGGAATGTGGGCTGCCGCTTTTGCCGCCTTGCTGGTCTGCTGGGCGCCGCCTTCGCCGGCGGCGGACCTGGAAAGACAGGTGGCGTCGATGATGGATGAGTTTCAGCCGGTCATCGCATCTCTTTCCGGTTCCGGCCCGTTTCTGATCGCCGTAGGCTCATTTTTCGACCCCTCCACCCGGGCGCGGGAGCCCTTGAGCCGCGATGTGGAAAACCTTCTGTTCGACGAGGTAATGAAGCGCTTTGCCGAAAGCGGCCGGGCCGTGATCGTCGAGTGGATGCGGGCAGCGCCGTTGACGCCGGAAAAGACGCCGGGATCGAGCACCGTCCGTTACCGCTTGAGCGACGCGGTCCGTCAGCTGGATCGACCCCCCGGCAGGGGCTTTCTGATCACCGGCTATGCCGATGCGGCAAGCGGTGCTCCGATGCTGCGGGCAGAGCTCATTACGATCCATGACGGCACCGCGGCCGAACGGTTCGGACCGCCGCTGGGCATTTCGCCGCCCTCGGCAGCAGCCGAGTCAAAGCCGGCTGTGACGAAACCCGCCCCTGCGACGGCTCCCGATATCGCCTCTGAAAAAGCCCTTCCCGATCTGATCCCCGAAACAAAAGAACAGCCGAACCCGATCCTCGAAGCCAGGACGGCAACCGGGGCAGCTGCGGCCGAACCGTCGGTTCAAGGCCCGGCGCCGAAGCAGGAAATGGCCCCCAGCCGGAAGGGTCTCGACACAATGGCGGAAACGGCCGCCCTGACCGCCACCGTCATCGAGGGAAAGAATTTCCGCTATGAAGGCCAGGTCAACGCCCAGGGGGAAAAGCACGGCCACGGCACCCTGCTTTTTCACAGCGGAGACCGGTACGAAGGACAGTGGAAGCAGGACCGGATGCACGGCGAAGGAACATATGCATTTGCCGACGGGGACAAGTATGTCGGCCAGTGGAAGGACAGCAAGATGCACGGCCGCGGCACCTATTTTTACGCCAGCGGCGACAAGTATACGGGCCGGTTCGCAAACGACGTCAAAGACGGTTCAGGCACCTACATATTCAAAAACGGGGACCGCTGGGAAGGCACCTACCTCCAGGACAAGAAGCACGGAAAGGCTGTCTATGTCTGGTTAAACGGCCAGACGCAGGAAGAACTTTGGCATATGGGCCAGAAGGTGGAGTAGAAGATGAAGACGTTTACCCCTGAGGAGCTGGCCGATTACAACGGCCGGGACGGAAGACCGATATACATCGCCCACAAAGAAAATGTCTACGACGTGAGCGAAAGCAAAATGTGGAAAGGCGGCCGCCACATGAACCGGCACAGCGCCGGTGCGGACCTGACCGCCGACATCCAGGCCGCACCTCATGAAACCGAGGTGCTGGAGCGGTACCCGAAGGTCGGGACGCTGGAAAAAGCAGCGAAGCCCGAAAGGGTGATGCCCGGCTGGCTGGCCTGGCTGATGGAGGCCAATCCTTTTTTCCGCCGCCATCCCCACCCGATGACCGTTCACTTTCCACTGGTCTTTCTGCTCTCCAATCCGGTGTTCAACATCCTGTTTCTGGTCACCGGGCACCGGCCCTTTGAAACCACCGCCTTTCACTGCCTGGCCGGAGGCCTCCTGTTCATGGTGGTGGCCATGACCACCGGTTTTCTTACCTGGTGGTACAATTACATGGCCGCCAGGATGAAGCCGGTTGTCGTCAAGATCCCCCTATCGTTTGCGGTTCTTGCCCTTGCCGCGGCCATGTTCGTCTGGCGCTGGACCGCCCCCGATGTGCTGGCGACGCTAACCGGGATCAATACCCTCTATTTTCTTTTTTCTCTTTCGCTTTTTCCCTTGATTTCGATCATCGGCTGGTACGGAGCCACGATGACCTTTCCGCTGGAAGAGTAGCGCGCATCGCGCGCTACAGCCATTGAGCCGATAAGCCGCTAAGCCGCTGAGCGAGAAAAACAGACAGCCGCCAAAGAAACAGGCGGCTGTCTGTCTTTCTCAGCTTGACAGCTAAGTAGCTAAGTAGCTCAGCAGCTGTACATCTTCATCCCGCTTATGTGAAACTTCGGTCGAAGCCGGGGGCAAAAACCGACCTGCCCCCGCCTTGGGTTTTGGCGGTTGGAGGGCCACGCTCCGTCGTGGCCGGTATTTGTGCATCACCGGCAACACGGACGCGACAGAGCGCGTCCCTCCACCGGCAGAGGCTCCGGGGG
>CAYPFH010000320.1:0-4828 GCA_964409825.1 uncultured Desulfobacterales bacterium
ATCCCGCCTCCGTTTACCCTCACCGAGCTCATGTCCCTTCACCTGGGACGGGACCTGTTCCGGGTCCTGAAGGGGACTGAGTTTTTCGAATCCATGGAGTCGCTGTTTGAAAAGCTCCGGGCAACCCTGGCCCCGGAAACCATCGCCTTCCTCGACCGACTGAACGCCACTTTTCACACCGGAATCCGCCCCTACCGCGATTACGCCCGTTTCAAGGAAATGGTCCACCAGGTCAACCGGGCCGTGCTGCAGCGGCGCCGGGTGGAGATCGCCTACCATGCCCTTCGCTTCGAAAACGAAACCATTTGGAAGCTGGACCCCTACGCGGTCTGGCCCTATGATGGACCGATCTACGTGGTGGGAAAATGCCACCTTATCCATTTGGCAAAATTTTAAAAATTGATAGGGGATTCTATCAGTTGAAAAAAAGGGCGCGGCAATTTCTCAAGCAGGCGCTGGACGACCCGCGGTCAGAATTCAGGGACGGCCAGTGGGAATGCATCGAAGCATTGTTGAACCGCCGGCGGATGCTGGTGGTGCAGCGCACGGGCTGGGGAAAGAGCATGGTCTACTTTCTGGCCACCCGGATGCTCCGCGACCAGGGGGCGGGCGCCACTTTGCTGATCTCCCCGCTGCTGGCACTGATGCGAAACCAGATCCTGGCGGCCGAGCGGATCGGCGTTCGGGCGGCCACGATCAACTCTTCGAACCGGGATGATTGGAATGAAGTACAGGCCAGGCTTCTGGCCGGCGATGTGGACATCCTGCTGATCTCGCCGGAGCGGCTGGCAAACGACGAATTCCGAGAAAACGTGCTGCTGCCGGTGGCCGATTCTGTGGGGCTTTTCGTGGTGGACGAGGCCCACTGCATCTCCGACTGGGGCCACGATTTCAGGCCCGACTATCGGCGGATCGTGGGGGTGTTAAACGCCCTGCCTTCCAATATTCCGGTGCTGGCCACCACGGCCACGGCCAACGACCGGGTGGTGGAGGATGTGGCGACCCAGCTTGGGAATCTGGGCATCACGCGCGGATCCCTGGTGCGGGAATCCTTGAGGCTTCAGAACATCTGGATGCCGAGCCCGGCAGCGCGGATGGCGTGGCTGGCGGAGAATTTGCCCCATATCCCCGGAAGCGGTATCATTTATACTTTGACAATCCGTGATGCGGAGCGGGTGGCCCAATGGCTTCGCCAAAACGGTATCGATGCCCGGCCCTACCACTCCCAGGTAGGCAATCGGGAGGAACTGGAAGAACGCCTGCTGCAAAACGGGATCAAGGCCCTGGTGGCTACGGTGGCATTGGGGATGGGGTTTGACAAGCCGGACTTGGGATTTGTGATCCATTTTCAGCGGCCGGGATCGGTGGTTCACTACTACCAGCAAGTGGGTCGCGCCGGGCGGGCTTTGGATGATGCTTACGGGATTCTGCTCAGCGGCAGTGAGGACGACGACATTACCGAATTTTTCATCCGCAGTGCGTTTCCCCCGCAGGTTCACGTGGACGAAATCCTGGCTGCCCTGAACGAGGCCGACGACGGGCTGTCGATTCCCATGATGCAGAAGCATATCAATCTATCATTCGGTGAAATAGCCAAAACGATCAAGTACCTGTCCGTGGAGACGCCGGCGCCGGTGGTCAAGCACGGCTCCCGCTGGTATGCTAACCCTGTCGATTACGAGATGGACCGGGATGGGATCGAACAGCTCTGCGCACTGCGGCGCCAGGAGCAGCAGCAGATGCGCGACTACATGAACAGCACGGAGTGCCTGATGCGGTTTTTGTCCCGGGCGCTGGACGACCCACACGCTGGCCCCTGCGGCAGGTGCGTTGTGTGCGTTGGCGAGTTGCTGCTTCCGGAAGCCGTAAATACGGACCTGGCCAATGCCGCGGCCCTGTTTCTGCGGCGCAGCCACCAGGTGATCGAGCCGAGGAAGAAATTTCCAAAGAATGCATTTCCCGTATACGATTTTCCTGTCACAATCACGGCGGATCTATCGGTAGAGGAAGGGCGCGCCCTATCCCTGTGGGGCGATGCCGGCTGGGGGCAGATGGTCAAGGAAGGAAAGTTCGAGTTCGGTCGATTTTCCGACGAACTGGTCGAAGGCTGCGTTCAAATGATTCAAACCTGGAATCCGGAGCCGAAACCCTCCTGGGTAGCCTGCGTGCCGTCCCTGAAAAGGCCGGAGCTTGTGCCTGATTTTGCCGTCAGGCTGGCGGACCGGCTCGGCATACCCTTTGTTCCATGCGTGAATAAAATAAAGGAAAACCGGCCCCAGAAGGAAATGCAAAACAGCTTCATGCAGGCCGCCAACCTGGACGGGATCTTCGACGTCGATGAATCTGCGATGCCGAAAGGCCCGGCTTTTCTGATCGACGATATGGTCGACTCCCGTTGGACCTTTACCGTGATCGCCGCCTTGTTGCGAAGGGCGGGCTGCCCGGCGGTGTTTCCGTTGGCGCTGGCCATGAGTTCGCCCCGGAGTGGTTGAAGATCCGATGAATGCGATGATTCAAAACCTCACAGACGATGCCAAGGCCATCCTGCTGCTCTGCGGCCGCTTCGGCAAGAGCGACAAGCCCGATGCCCCAAAACCGCTCAGCTTGACCGAATACAACCGGTTGGCCGACTGGATGATGAATAAAAACATGCGGCCGGCGGATCTTTTATCAGGTGCTGTGGGTAACACGAGGCCGGAAGCCTTAAATGGGATCGAGCCGGAGCGGATCCAAAAACTTCTATCTCGCGGAACGGCAATGGCCCTTGCCGTAGAGAAATGGACCCACAATGGCATCTGGATCGTGTGCAGGAGCGACGAGTCCTATCCTGTGAGATTGAAGAAGCATCTGAAACGCCAGGCGCCGCCGATCCTGTTCGGCGTGGGCGACAGGGGGCTGCTCTCTGTTGGCGGCCTGGCCGTGGTGGGTTCCCGGAATGTGGATGCCGCAGGAGAGGCCTTTACGCGGGAATTGGGGGAAACCTGTGCACGGGACGGGGTCTCGATCGTGTCCGGCGGCGCCCGGGGTGTGGACCAGATTGCCATGCTCTCCTGCCTGAACGCCGGAGGAAGCGTCGTCGGGGTGATGGCAGACGGGCTTTTCAAGGCGGCGGTGGCCGGAAAATACCGGCCAGGAATCCGTGAAAAGCGCATGGTGCTGTTTTCGCCTTATCACCCGGATGCCAGGTTTACGGTGGGAAACGCCATGGGGCGAAACAAGCTGATCTATGCCATGGCCGACTACGCCCTGGTGGTTAACGCCGAAAAAGACAAGGGCGGAACATGGGCCGGGGCAACAGAAGAACTGAAGCGCTCCGAGCCGAAGACGGTATTTGTTCGGCTGGAGGGCGATGTGCCGGAAGGCAACCTGGCGCTGACCGGGCTCGGCGCACGGCCTTTTCCAAAGAAGCCGTGGAACGATCATCTCAAGAAACTGCTCGAAAACGCGCCGCCGTCAGAGGAGAAAAGGTTTTACAACCAGGGTTCCCTTTTCGGGGAAAGAACAGAGGAAAGGGTTTCGGAGGTTTCGGTAAAGGAGAAGCGGGAAAATTTCGGCGGTGAATCCGGTACCGCGATTGTGCTGGAACAAAAGGAAACTGTTGAAGAGGGAAAAAGCTCAAGGAGCGCCTATGAGGCGGTGTTGCCGGTGATGCTTGCTGCACTGGACGATTTTAAAACGCCAAAAGAACTGGCCGAAGAGATCGAGGTTCGAAAGGTGCAGCTCGATGACTGGCTCAAGCGCGCAACAGATGAGGGGTTTGTAGAGAGAAAAAACCGTCCGGTTCGCTACAGGGGCAAATAGCAACGTTGGCGGCGGGCCGTTCAACCCCGAAGCCGGCCAGTGGACCGACGATACCTCCATGGCTCTTTGCCTGGCCGAAAGCCTGATCGAGTGCGGTTGCTGTTATCTGCCTGCCCAGCACGGTGTAGCGAATGGTAATCTTTTTTCTGATACTTCTGACATCGGACCTCGGAAATCCGACATCTGTTTTTTTCTGTCATCTGCGTGCCGCGGCGTAGCGCAGCGAAGACGGGTCGCGTCTGGTCTTTCTGACATCGGACATCAGACCTCTGACCTCTGGCTCTCTCTGACATCTGACCTCCGACCTCTGACATCCGATTTGTCCGGAAATCGACGCCATCGCGGCCGGTTCCTTCAAGGAAAAGGATCCTCCGGAAATCCGCGGCACCGGATACGTGGTCGATTCCCTGGAGGCTGCACTGTGGGCCTTTCACCGTTCAGACTCCTTCCAGGAAGGCGCCCTGCTTGCCGTCAATCTGGGAGATGATGCTGATACTACTGGTGCTGTGTATGGACAGATGGCCGGGGCGTATTACGGAATCGAGGGGATTTAAATGAATTGGGTTGAAATATTGGCACTGGGGTCGAAAATCGAGGATTTTGCTGATAGACTCACCAATCTGAATCGACGGGGCGGATAATGGACAACTATTATCGGCTTCGGTTTGAAGATTAGTCGATTTATCCTAAATGAATCCGACAATTTATAATCCCATAGACCACTGTCAGGCGCCCTTCCGGTAAGAAATCACTTTAATCGGGTAAATAGAGGAGCATTGAATGGCAGAAAGCAAAAATAATGGAGCTAATCTTGGCTTTGAGAACCAGATGTGGGCTGCCGCCGACAAGCTGCGGGGGCATATGGACGCATCCGAGTACAAACATGTGGTTCTCGGTTTGATTTTTCTCAAATACATCTCCGACGCTTTCCAGGCAAAGTATAAGCAGCTTGAAGCGATCAAGGATACCGAATACACCGACCCGGAAGACCGTGACGAATACGCGGCGGCCAACATCTTCTGGGTGC
>CAYPFH010000321.1:0-4816 GCA_964409825.1 uncultured Desulfobacterales bacterium
CTCCGTGCCGTTCATGAAGGCACGACACGGAGGTCGTGCCCTACAAAAACCGCGGTTTCGACCGAAGTTTCACATAAGCGCCGCCGCTGGCCGAAAAATGCCGACACTCCCAATCTTGTCATTCCGGGGGAGCGGAGCGACACCCGGAATCCAGACTCGCCGCTGACCGCAAGGCAATCAGTTTAACAAAGGGTGAATCTTCTTTCGAATCCTCTGCCTATATATGGAAAATCCACTCTTCGGTATGGTAGCTGTCCGCCTTTTTTGCTAAGGCGGCGAAACCGCCTCTAATAAATACGCGCAGCGAATTTATCTTGAAATTTACCGGCATTCCTTGGATGATGAATGCTCTTGAAGCGACAATACCTGGCGGAAAGGAGATTTTGTGGCCAAGTATGCAGTGATCATCTCGTGGATCGGCGGGGCTTTGTTTACCTATGTCTATATCATGCGGGTCGGGGCTCTGCGGGACAAGGGGAAAAACTGGCTCGAGGCCCTGATCAAGGAAAACGACATGATTTTTTTCGGCGCGGTGGGCATTCTCACATTGGTGGCGATGACCATCGCCGGGTAATCAAATTGCTGGCGCAATTTGATTGTAGTCTAACAATCATGGTCCTCGGGACCAGGTCAGAGGCGATTGGCTTTGCCTTTCAGCGCGAAGTGAAAAAGTTCGAAGCACGAATTTCGGATTTGAATTTGCAAGACCACCGATTCGTAACCTGTGGACTCGGATCTTTACATATCTTGAAAGTGCCTGCCAAAGAGAGAGGATCCAATATTGAAAGCGCCTTTTCCCAAATCGGTTTCATATGGAGAAAGGGCAAAGGGGCTGCTGAAGGTGGTGGCCCCGGAAGACCGGGTGGCCGTTTTGATCAATGCCGATCCGGACGCCCTTGCCAGCGCCATGGCCCTGAGCCGGATCTTCTGGCGTAAAGTCAAAACGGTGCGGATTTTCCGGATCAACCGCATCGATCGGGCCGACAACCTGGCCTTCGTCAGGATGCTGGACATCGGAAACAGCCACATCCGGCTGATGAAAAAATCCGACTTCACCAAATGGGCCATCGTCGATTCCCAGCCGTCCCACAACCCGGCGTTTGCCGGCATTTCGTTTGACATCGTCGTCGACCACCATCCGCTCACGCCGGATCTTTCCGCCGCGTTCATCGACGTCCGAGAGGATCTCGGCGCCAATGCCACCATCATGGTGGAATATCTCAAGGCCCTGAAAATCAAGCCGTCTCCGCGGCTGGCCACGGCCCTTTTTTACGGCATCAAGTCGGACACGAACAACTTCGTTCGGGAGACGGCGGTGGCCGACATGATCGCGTTTCGCTACCTGTACGATTTTATCAATCCGAACATCATCAAGAAGGTCGAGTCGGCGGAGTTTTCCCGAAAAACGCTTTCCGACTTCAAAAAAGCCATCGAAGCGATGGCCTTTTACAAAGGCATGGCCGTCACTCATATGGGAAGTGTGGAAAAGCCCGATACCCTGGTGATCGTGGCCGACTTTTTCCTGAAGATCGCCGAGACGAGCTGGAGCATCGTCTCCGGGGTGAACGACAAAACCCTGATCGTGATCTTCCGAAACGCCGGCTTTCGCCGGGATGCCGGCCAACTGGCCAAGAAGATGTTCGGCGACCTTGGCTCTGCCGGCGGCCACAAGAGCGCCGCCCGGGCGGAAGTTCCCCTCAAAAACATTCCCAGCGGCAAGGGCGTGCCCAAAGACTACGGCAAGTTCGTCATGAGCCGGATCAGAAAGACCGAGCCGTCCTGATAAAATCAAGGCTGCATAAAGCCGCAGACATGATTTTATTTGATTTCGCGTCCCGCGAATTGAAAGAAAAAGCGCTATCCGGAAAATACAACCGCTTGATGCAGCCTCACTGCGATACCCTCTTTGGCTCGATTTTGCAGCAAGGAATCTATAATGGCTTCAGATCCTAATGTCCACGATGTACTTTACCGAACATTCGGTTATTCCTCCTTTCGAGAACACCAGCTAAGTGCCATCCAGACGGTGATGGCGGAAAAATACGGAGAGCGGTTTTTGGCGGCCATTGCCGAGGCAGGCATCGATTTTTCCCCATCTCGTTGATCGATCGATACGGCGAGACAGACCCTTTCGGCACCATTCCCAAATTGACCCGACGCCAACTTAAAATAAATTAAAACAGAGATTTATCTGAAATCCAAACTGTGGTAGTATAATCACTGGAGCGGTAATCGGACCGAGTCGGAAGACGGACGCGACAGAGCGCGTCCCTCCACGGGTTCCGGTGGCCGGGGTTGGTTCCTGGAGGGCCGCGTTTTATCGTGGCCAAGGTGTTGTTTTTTGGAGGGCCGCGTTTTATCGTGGCCAAGGTGTTGTTTTTTGGAGGGCCGCGCTCCGTCGTGGCCGAGGTGTTGTTTTTTGGAGGGCCGCGCTCTGTCGTGGCCGAGGTGTTGTTTTTTGGAGGGCCGCGCTCTGTCGTGGCCGAGGTGTTGTTTTTTGGAGGGCCACGCTCTGTCGTGGCCGATGAAATAGGCGTTCAGGCTCGGATAATGAAATCTGCTTCCTTAAAATATTTTTTTGCCAGCCACTGCCGCCGTGCGTTGGTTCTTGTCGCCTTGTTTTTCCCGGCCTTCGGCTTTTTTGCCGGAGAGACGCTTGCTGTCGAGACAACAGGCCCTGTCATCCGGTCCGCTGCCGAGATCGACTATCCGCCTTTTTCCATTACCGAAATCCTGCTTTATACGGGGCTCATTGTCGGATCGCTGGTCCTCCTCCTCCTTTTCATATTCTTCCTTTGGTGGTGGTCCCTGCGCAAGCAGGTGGCCCAAAAAACACTGGAGCTGAAGGAAAGCGAAGAAAAATATCGGCTCCTGGCTGAACACTCAGAGGATATCATTTTCACTCTGGATACGGAACTGAAGTATACTTATGTCAGCCCTGCCGTGAAAACCCTGAGAGGGTACGCTCCTGCCGAGTTGATTGGAAAACCCATCGACCAATCATTGACCTCCGACTCCTTGTCGCTGGCAGCGAAAACATTTTCCGAAGAATTCAAAAAAGCAAATGAAAAAGGTCCTGCATCCAGAACGGCCAGGATTCTCGAGCTGCAAATGAACTGCAAGGATGGCTCCAGGATTTGGGCTGAAGTAAAAGCATCCTTTCTTCGAGATCGAGACGGCAACATTACCGGTATTCTCGGCGTGACAAGGGATATTTCCGAGCGAAAGAAGGCGGAGCAGGCGCTGCGCCAAAGCGAGGAACGGCTGCAGGCGATTCTGGAGTCCAGTGCAGACCCCCTCGTGGTCTATGACGTCGAAGGCGTCCCGCAATATTTGAACCCCGCATTTGTGAAGGTGTTCGGGTGGACCCTGGACGAGCTCAAGGAGCGTCGGATTCCCTTTGTTCTCGAAGATCAAAAAGAAATCACCGCGGCAAAGATCGAGGAGATTTATGCCACCGGAGAGCCGGTGAAATTTGTGAGCCGAAGACTGACAAGAGAGGGAAGCACGCTCGATGTCATTGTCAGCGCCGCAATCGTCAAAGACGATAAAGGACAGGGTGCCGGCATGGTGGTGAACCTGACCGACATCACCGAGCAAAGAAAGCTGGAGATCCAGCTTCGCCAGGCCCAAAAGATGGAATCCGTCGGCCGGCTGGCCGGCGGTGTGGCCCACGACTACAACAACATGCTCAGCGTGATTTTAGGATACACGGAGATGGCGCTGGACCAGGTGCCGCCGGACGACCCGCTGCATGAAGACCTTTCCGAGGTCCTAACTGCCGCCAGGCGGTCTGCGGATATCACCCGCCAGCTTCTGGCCTTTTCCCGGCAGCAGACCGTAAGCCCGAAGGTGCTGGATATCAATGAGACCGTGGAGGCGACGCTCAAGATGCTTCGGCGCCTGACCGGCGAAGACATCGATCTGTTCTGGAAGCCCGGCAAAAGCATGTGGCCCGTTAAGATGGATCCGGCCCAGCTCGACCAGATCCTGGCCAATCTGTGCGTCAATGCAAGAGACGCCATTGCCGGCATAGGAAAGATCACCATCGAAACCGGCACGGCGGTGTTCAACGAGGCGTACTGCGCCCATCGCGGCGATTTTATCCCCGGAGAATACACGATCCTTGCCGTGAGCGACGACGGGTGCGGCATGAACAAAGAGACGCTGGTCCACCTGTTCGAGCCGTTTTTCACCACCAAGGGAAGGGCTGAAGGCACCGGCATGGGGCTGGCCACGGTCTACGGCATCGTGAAGCAGAACAGGGGCCACATCAATGTTTATAGCGAACCGGGTGAAGGGACGACCTTCCGGATTTACCTGCCTCGCTACACCGCAGACACCGAGGAGGGAAGGGCAAAATCCTCCCCGGAAACCTTGACGGACCGAGACGAAACCATCCTGCTGGTGGAAGACGAACCCTCGATTCTGAAGATCGGCAAAAAAATGCTCGAAAGCCTGGGATATACGGTACTTGCTTCAGAAAAGCCGAAAGAGGCCGAGGCCCTGGCCCAGGAATATACCGGAGATATTCATCTTCTGATCACCGACGTGGTCATGCCGCAGATGAACGGCCGGGAGCTGGCCGAACGCCTGCAGGGCCTGTATCCGGATCTGAAGGTGCTCTTCATGTCCGGCTATACGGCCGACGCCATCGCCCACCGGGGGGTGTTGGAAGAGGGGGTCTTTTTCATGCAGAAGCCGTTTACCAAAGAGGAGATGGCCGAAAAGGTTCGCGAGGCGCTGGAGGGGTAACCGCCATGGAGGGCCGCGTTTCATTGCGGCCGCAAAACGGACGCGACGGAGCGCGTCCCTC
>CAYPFH010000322.1:0-4814 GCA_964409825.1 uncultured Desulfobacterales bacterium
AGTCCGGCATGACGCTTCGGGGACTTTTTACGATTTCATCAACTCTGAACTTTGAACTTTGAACCCCGCCAAGGCCGGCGTCGGAGCTGACCTCGGATCTCGGATATCGGAACTCGGACATCCCGCAGTCAGCTCACCAAGTCGTTTTGACCATGAAGTGAATCATCTGGTCCCCTTTTTCCACCTGGTCCGTATCCTCCAGCGCCACCCCGTAGTCGACCTGGTACTCGATCCACCGGGTCAGAAAGCCTCGCGCCCCGACCCCCGTTCCGGCGATGTGGGCGTTTTCATCCTGCCCCGGGAGCGCATCGATCACCGAAACCGCCGCATAATCCCAAAAAATGTACGGCTTGAACTGGAAGCGTTTTGCCAGATCGAAAAAGCCAAACACCTCCGGGCCTGCAAATTCGATGGTGCCGTGATAGGCATTGTCCCCTAAGACCTCCGACTCCATGTAGCCCCTTACGCTTTCCATCCCCCCTGCCGAGTACTGCTCGTTTGAGGGAAGCGGCTGGTCGGCGATCTGTCCGTCTGCCTTGACAAACAGCTCCAGGTTCCAGGGCAGCTTCTGCTGCCTTTCCACGCCGGCAAGCGCATAGATGTAGTTTCCCCGCGATTTGAACCGTTTGACCAGAAACTCCTCCTCCTCGCCCACCAGCCCTCGGAAGGCCATGTTCAACCCGGCGCTGAAACGGGTCACACCGGTTTTGTCGGGCAGCGAACCGTTGTAGGAAAAGGAAAGCGGCGCGTACGTCAAGGGGGTCACCAGATCCTCCCCCCCCTCTTCGAACCCCAGCTTCTCATCGAAGTCCTTGTAGTCGATCCCGACGCTCACGCTGTGGTTGTACATGTCCTTGGGCGACAGCGGAATAACGTACCGGCCGCCGAAGATCACTCCTTTGCCGACCGTGTTGAACCCCTCGCCGAAGGCGACATTGCTGTCCGACCAAACCCCGTACAAAGCCATTATCCGATCCGGGTTCCACGGCGCCGGAAGCACGTAGGAAGCGGCGATGGCCTGGACTTCCTCGGTGTCCTGCGGCGCCGTCTGAAACTGCAACGAAATAGAGTGCTCTTTTTGCCAGAGGTTGTCGTAGCGGATCAGCGCATTCATTCTCAGGTCGGTGGTGCTGTGAGACGACCGGTTGTTCAGCTCAACGCTGCCGTGCAGGGGAAGCCGGTCTTTGACCTGGAGCTCCACATCGATGGTGCCGGCCTTCGCGCCCGGGATCAGCACCGGGGCAACCTTGAGGTCCGGGTTTCTGTTGATTTCGGCCAGCTCCGCCTGGATTTTGGGCAGATATAGAACCTCGCCGGGCTGAAAGCTCGGCAGCTTTTTGCGGATCGATTCCATGGTGAAATACCGGTTTCCGGTGATCTTCACCCGCCGGATTTTGCTTTCGATCACTTCCAGCCGCACAACCCCCTCTTCCACGGTCTGTTCGGGAATGTTGACCAGCACCGTGGGGTAGCCGCTTTGGTGGTAATACCGCTCCAGGTCAGTTCGCGCCTTTTCGACGTCTTCGGCGGTTTTCTCCTCGCCCACATAAGGCCGAAGCACCCGCGCGATTTCCGAAGCGGTCAGCTTCGTGTTTCCGAAAATCTCGAACCGGGACACGGCAAATCCAATCACATCCGCCCTTTCCTGCCCTTGGCCCCAGGCGGGAAAAACGGGCAGCTGCAGGATTATCAGGAGAACAGAAATCAGAAATACGATCCGCACCACGAGGCCAGGTTATCCATTCAGGTACATCGATTTAAAATCCGAAACCGTTTTCGGATAGGGAATATGAATCCGACAGTTCACGGAGCCGGCATGGCTCATCTTTACGGCCGTCGAACGAAGGCGGTCGAAAAGGCCGCACGCGATCCGCAAAGAAAAACTTTTAGGGGACTTTTGTTAGACCCGAATTAGAAAGACTCGGAAAAAAGTATGAGGAGTGTATCAGGCACTTTTTCCGCTATTCAGCGCCTTCGAAACCGATGACTTCCACCCCGATCCATTTGAGCACCATCTGCTCTGCAAGCCCTTCCGCATAGCTGGCGGCCCGGTCCTGCGCGCTTTTCATGGCCGCCGAGTCTTCGGCGATCTTGCTGGTCTCTGACACGGTCCCCGCCCCTGCCAGCGCCCCAACGCTGGGTCCGGCGGTCGTCTGCGGCACGCCGACCGATGCTCCGGAAACATCGATGTTTTGTGCGTTCAGCACCTCTGTTGCACCGAGGACGAGATTGCGGGCTGAGATTCCGGCCTCTCCGGCATCGATGGTCCCCTTCGGGGCGCATAAGAATGCATCTCCGGCCAACGGCGCTTCTTCGGGCCCCTCCACCCCATCCGGATCGAAGGTCAGGGTTCGAATCCCGCTGCCCACCGCCGGGGGCTCCCACTTCAGCCGGTAGTCCGGCGGCTGGCCCGGTGGTGCGACGTTCTCCAACCGGGGTTCGGCCACGCTGATGAACGCTTTTGATCCGCGGCCGGCATTGATATTGCCCTCGTCGCTCCAGACCGTGATGTCTCCTCCTTGAAAGGTCATCAGGCGCGATTCATTGACGTTGTTGTCCCCGACGGTGAATATGTTGATGTCGCCGCCGCCCGTTGTGTAGATACCCGTATTTTTCGTGTTGCTATCGGATTGGGTGAAAACGGATTTCCCCACGTTGATCTGTCCGTCGGCAAAAACGAAAATGTCTCCTTTCCCCCCCTGGGTGGCGATCTGGGAAAAAACCATATCGATGTCGCCGTCAGCTTCCGTTGTCTCCTGCCAGAAGGGAAAGACCACCTCCTCGCGTATCTGCGCAAGCAAAGACTGGGCGGATGACGTATCCCCAGATGCTAAAAAATTGCTGTAATCAGTGCCGCCCTCCCGAAGTTCGGCGAAGAAATCCTCGATCTCCTCGGTCGCCGGAATCAAGTGGGAACCGGCGATGACCGACAGATCGATATCCGTATTGGCCAGCCCCGGGTTATAGAGATTGCCGACGACAAGAATTCCGGCGGTGGTTCCCAGGTCGATATTGTCTCCCGCCCCTATGAAGATATAGCCGGGCCCTCCGATCTCGATGCCGGTCCTGAAGGTCTTTCCCAGCGCGCTGGAGGAAAAGAATATGTCCCTGAATGCGGAAATGATCGTCGCATCTTCCGGCAGCAGATTCTGCCCGTGGAAAAAGATGTCCCGGATATCCCTGTCGGCGGTCATATGGATCTGCTTGGGGACGTATAGCTGAACGCCGTCGATATCGCGGCCGGCATGGATCGTCGCCGGCGTCGAATCTGCTGCATGTACGGGCTTCTCCGCATGCGCGATCCGGTTTAGCAGCAATGACATGTGATAGTTGCTGAGAATGGACCCATCGTATTCGTCTCCATGGTCGCCGTAGACGAGGCCCGGCTCGAGGTCGGACATGATAATCGCATTTCGGGTCGCGGCGGTGTCGGTTCGCAGCCTCCCTAAAATGTCTCTGCCGGCGTCCAGGGTCAGTCCCGCTGAAGGGCCGGGCGCCAAAATGACGGAATTGCCCAACAGAAAGTCCCGGCCGGCATGGATCTCCAGGGTCGGCGGCAGGACCCTGCGGCGGTTGGAATTAGCGTCTTGGGTGTAGTATCCGTGTTTTCCCGTGATGGTCACATCTCCCCGGACGGCGGTCAGCGATACGGCGGAATCCATTGCGTAGGTCAGGTCCCATTTATTGTTTCCGCTGAAGTCTTTGTGGGCGATCGTGGGGTTGACTGCGGTGCCCAGCCAGATACCGCCCTCGGCTGCGACACTCACCGAGGATTCCATTATCTCGAGGGGCAGATCCTGGGTCCCGGCGCCGAAGTTTTCCAGGGCCACCAGGCTGGCTTCACCGTTTTTCACAAGAAACCGGCCGTCGAGGCTGCCGCCGCTCAAAACAAAGACATTCCCGGTATCGAAGGAGCCGACGGCCGCGGCCGCATCCCCCGCGGCGGTAATACGGACGTCTCCGCCGGCCATCGCGGCGATACCGCGCGTGGCGTTTTTTCCGCCTTCGAACACCGCGGAGTATAATTCGCCGTCATTTTTCCAGTCCCAGGGATCGACGCCCGCCGCAGCCGGCTTGGCATCGATCTTTCCCCCCACGTCCAGGCGGATGTCGCCGCCGTTTTCATAAGGGAAATAATAGGGGTACGGGCCCGGGAACGGACCGGTGGTGGGATGCTGCCCGATGGTGCGGATCGAACCGGTGCGCGTGCCTTTTTTCATTTCCAGGTTTCGCCCAACGCGCAGCTCGACGTCCCCGATGCCGGCTTCGATCGCCCCGCCCTTGATGATCAGGTCCCGGCCTGCCTCTCCGCGCACGGAGCCCTGAAAGCTTCCCAGGCCGTAGTCCATCTGACGGGGGAGCATGAAGTCCTTTTTCCCTTTTTGGTTGACCACCGTATCCAGTGCCGAGGCGAAGGTCAGATCCGATCGCTCCGTATAGACCGTTTGGCCGTCCGCGATCGTTAGATTCCCCGAGGCGACATCTTGCCCCGGCAGGGTCCCGGCCAGATTGGCCCCTGTGTCATCTGCTCCGGCGACCAGTGTGATCTCCCAACTCCCCTTTGTGTTGTCATTTATCAGCCAGCTGCCGGCGGACGGTGTCGTCGGCGCATCGAACAGACTGGCGTTCATATCGAGGTCGCCGCCGGCGCGCAGCACCAAATGGCCGGGCTGGCCGTTGTAGCGCCATGGAAGCAGGTCCCAGTCGGCATTTAGAGACAGGTTGCCGGTGCTTCGGATTTCGACGCCCGGCTGCACCAGAAACGCATCCGGAAGCGACTGGGCGATTTGCTCCGCCGGCGCGTCGCTGTCTGG
>CAYPFH010000323.1:0-4813 GCA_964409825.1 uncultured Desulfobacterales bacterium
TCAAACTGGCCGGTTGAGACCAAAAGATTCGTATAAATCTCCCGCCGGAGAATCTGGAATCTGGAATCTGGAATTTTGAATCCCACCGGCCAGAGATGGGGCTGGATTCCGGATCTCGCTCCGCTCGTCCGGAATGACGAAATTGCCATTGACTATACTTTCTTGCGAAAAATCACCCGAGGTTTTCCAGCATCCAGGATCAAGGATCCAGCATCGATGATATAGAATGGGTATAGCCGCGCAAATCATGCCCGATAACCATTAACCGATAACCATTATCTATTCCATCCCCGCCCGGCAGGCGATCAGCTCTGCCACGATGCTTACGGCGATCTCCGCCGGGGTTTCGGCCCCGATGGAAAGGCCGATGGGGCAATGCACCCGGGAAAGGTCTTCTTCCGAGAATCCTTCCTTTTTCAAGGCGGCGTATATGGCGTCTCGCTTTTTTCGGCTGCCGATCATCCCGATGTAGCCGGCCCCGGTGGACAGCACCTGGGCAAGGACCTCCCTGTCGTACCGGTGGCCCCGGGTGACGATCGCCGCGAAGGTGTCGGCATCGACGGATAGCCCGGACAGGGCCGCGCCAAAGTCTTCCGGCACCAGAATCCGGTCGGCTCCTGGAAACCGGTCCCGGTTGGCAAACGCTTTCCGGTCGTCTACCACCACCACTTGAAAGCCGACCTCGCCGGCCAGCCGGGCGGTGGGCATCGAGACGTGGCCGGCGCCGAAGATCAGCAGTGTCTTTGGCACAATCGTCGGCTCCACCAGCAGGCGCATCTCATCGACTTCGATGAGCCGGGAAACCGCTGAAACAGACGGAGTCTTTGCCGCACGGTACAGCAGTTCGCCCGACAGCGGCCAGCTTCCGGTCACCGTCTGATCCGCATACACCATGCAGTGGGAAGTTTGTTCGAGTCCAGAGTCATTTTCCCTCATGCCGGTCACCAGGGATCCGGCTTTTTTCCCCTCCATGGCGGCCTTCCAGGCCGAAAAAACCTCGGCCGTTTCGGTTTCCGGCGCCAGGTAGTCGACGAGCACCTCCATTTGTCCGCCGCAGATCATGTCCATGGCCGAAACGTCGTCGCCGGTCAGGTCGAAAAACATCTTTTTCGGGCGGGCTTCTGCCAGGGCCCACTTCGCTTCGGCCAGCACGTCGGCTTCGAACTTTCCGCCCCCGATGGTTCCCACAAAGCTGCCGTCTTCCTCCACCACCATCTTGCTGCCGGCCGTGCGCGGGGCCGAACCGCTGCGGCTGAGAATCGTCGCCACCGCCGCGGGTCTGCCGTTTTCAAGCAGGTCGCAAATCCGTTCGGCCAGCTCCTTCATAGCTGCTGCTCCTCTTCCGGTTCGATACGGTCGGCCAGGAGGGTTTGGAACACGTCGTCGGACTCGGTTTCCACGATGGCCTGAAGACGCCGAAACTGCTTCATCAGATCCCTGGCAAAGCCGGTGAGCCGGGACCCTTTGCCGTCTCGAACCACCAGGGTCTTGCCCAGCCGCTCTTCGGAAACGTGAACCCGGCACCAGACCGCCCGGTAGCTCATTTTCAGATCCCGGGCCGCCGCCTGCAGGGATCCCAGGCGGTCTACCGCATCCAGGATCCGGTACCGGCCGAGACCGAAAACCATGCCGCCGCTTCTGTCTTCGATCCAGACCTTCGAGCGCAGCTGAAACGGTTTGTCCATGTCAGTCATGATCCCTCTCTATTCAGGGTCTGCGTTGATCCGGATTTTGAGAATCGACGCAACATTTACGGCCTCTTCAGAAACGCGCCTGATTTTTTCTTTGCCCATGGACTCGGCAAATCCCACCACCCACATTGCCATGGGCTCCCCCCGGTGACGACCCAGCCCGACGGCCACGGCATTGACGCCGGACAGGTATTCGCCCCGATCCACGGCGACCCCTGCTTTCCGGACCGTTTCCACTTCGGCCAGGTAATGCTCCTTGTCGATGATGGATGCCGCGGTGAATTTCGGCAGGGATAGATTTCGAACCGTTTGCGTTGCGGCGGTCTCGTCCATCTGGGCCAGAAACACCTTGCCCACAGCCCCCGCCAGCAGCGGAATGGCGGTTCCGGGAAGAGCGGAGATCTTCATCGACTTGTGGGCCTCGGCCGAAGACATGATCAGGGTCCGGCCCCTGTTCATCACGCCGAAAAAGACGGTTTCGTCGATCCGGTCCCGGAGATCTTCCAGGATGGGCCTGGCCTGTTCACCGAGAAAAAAATAGTTCCGGCTTTTGAAGGCCAGCTCGACAACGGAAGAGCCCAGCGACAGCCGCTTGCTGGCCGGGTCCCGGTCCAGGGCCCCGGCGTCGATCAGCGCATGCACCAGTCCGTGGGTCGTGCTTTTACTGAATCCCAGAGCCCGGGCCAGTTCGCTCAGCCGGGGCGGCCGGGAGGCAACGGCAACAGCGTCGAGCAGCCGGAACGCGCGCTCCACGGCCGGGGCGCTGTAAACTCCCGCCGTCGAATTGTGTTTGCCCATGACTGCACCCAATGTTCACTATACAGAACGATATTACGATTCATTTATCGAAAACCGACCGCCTCGTCAAGGCATCCACTGCAAAAAATGCTTTTACATCTTTTTCTTTTTCTGATATCGGCGGTTATAAAAGGACATAAGCTTGGCTTCGCCCAACCGTTTCCCCGCCAGGGATCGGTTGAACAAAACCGTTCAGCATGGTGAAACTTTTTTAAAGACAGTGATTCATGAAACGCGTTCCCGTCGAAGAATCGGTCGGCACGGTTCTGTGCCACGACATCACCCGCATCGTTCCGGGAGAATCCAAAGGATCGGCGTTTCGAAAAGGCCACGTGGTCCGGACCGAAGACATCCCCCTGCTGCTCGATCTGGGCAAAAGAAATCTCTATGTCCTGGATCTTTCTCCGGATGAACTTCACGAAAACGACGCCGCCCGGCGGATCGCTTCGGCAGCCGCCGGCTCGGGCCTGACCCTGACCGAGCCGGTGGAGGGAAAAGTCAATCTCCTGGCCGAATTTTACGGACTGTTGAAGATCGACGTCGCCGCCCTGCGCCGCATCAACGGCATCGAGGACGTCATCTTTTCCACGCTGCACACAGGACAGGCCGTCCGGCGAAACCAGCCCGTGGCCGGCACCCGGATCATTCCCCTGGCTACCGGAATAGAAACCATCGAGGCGGTAGAGAACGTCTGCCGCACGGATTTTCCAGTCATAGCGGTCCGGCCGTTTGCCAGCCTCGCCGTCGGCATCGTGACCACCGGCAGCGAAGTCTACCAAGGCCGCATCGAGGACCGTTTCGGTCCGGTCATCCAGGTCAAGTTTGCCGAGCTGGGAAGCCGGGTCATCCGCCAGGAGTTCGTCTCAGACGACATCGACATGACGGTCAATGCGATCCGCGGCCTGATCGAAGACGGCGCCCAGATGATCGCGGTCACCGGCGGCATGTCGGTCGATCCCGACGACCAGACCCCGGCTGCCATCCGCGCGGCCGGAGCCGAGGTGGTCTCCTACGGCGCACCGGTGCTGCCCGGGGCCATGTTCATGCTGGCCTATATCGGCGAGGTGCCGGTCGTGGGGCTTCCCGGATGCGTGATGTATTACAGGGCGAGCATCTTCGACCTGGTGGTTCCCCGGCTGCTGGCCGGCGAAACGGTGACCCGGCGGGACATCGCGGCCATGGGGCACGGGGGCTTTTGCTCCTCCTGCGCGGACTGCCGGTTTCCGAACTGCGCGTTCGGCAAATAACGGCGCTGCGCGCCGTTATTAGAAAACCGCTGGCGCGGTTTTGAAAAAAATAAAAGCAATGGCAACCGGTCCCCGGTTCCGCCAAAGAGCGATAAATTCTCCACTAGAATCCAAACCGTTCACCTCTGAACCCTGCTTGCCGCGGCGTAGCTCCAAAGGAGCGAAGCCGGGAACCCCGAACCTTGAACCCCGAACCTCGGAACCTCTGAACCCGGAACCCGGAACCTTACATCGGAGAAGAACCATGCTGCTACCCAAATTCGAGTTTCATGAGCCGGCCTCGGTCGAGGAAGCCTGCCAGATGATGGCCGAATTCAAGGAGAAGGCCAAACCGCTGGCCGGCGGCACCGACCTGATGGTCAACATGAAAAAAAAGATCGTCTCCCCGGAGCAGATCGTTTCCCTGGGCAGAATCGGCGCACTCCGGGACATGTCCCGGCAAAACGGCACCCTGAGGATCGGCGCCTGCTTTACCGTGGCGGACCTGGCCGCCTCCGAGACGGTTGCAACGCTCGTCGGGGCGATTGGTGCCGGCGCCCGCGCCCTGGGTTCGCCCCTGGTGCGCAACCTGGCAACGGTCGGGGGAAACATCGGATCGGCCCGGCCGGCGGCAGACCTTCCGCCGTCTCTGATGGCCTACGGGGCAAAACTGGTCCTTGAAAGCAGCCGGGGCAGCCGGCAGCTCGATCTGGGCGAATTTTTCAAGGGACCGGGAATGACCGCCCTGGCGCCCGACGAAGTGATCACGGCAATCGATATCGACATCCCCGGCCCAGGCGCCGGAGCCGGATACATCAACATCGGGGTGCGCAAGGCCCAGGACTGCAACATCGTCAACGTGGCCTCCTTTCTCGAGCTGGAAGCAGACGGCACGGTCAAGACCGCACGCATCGTCATGGGATCTGTGGGACCCATCCCCCTTCGGGCGCCGACTGCCGAGAAGGTCCTGGCCGGTCATAAACCGGACCCGGATCTTTTTGCCAGGGCCGCCGCCGCTGCTGAACAGGACTCATCGCCGATCCTCGATTTCAGAGGCTCTGCCGAATACCGGCGGGCCATGGTGGGGGTGTTGACCCG
>CAYPFH010000324.1:0-4801 GCA_964409825.1 uncultured Desulfobacterales bacterium
CTGGATTACTGGCATAACAATGTGGCGAATACGCTGAACTTGTTGCAGACGATGTTTCTGTTGTGCTGGTCTCCGGTGCTCCTGCTGACCGTGCTGGCGGTGTTTTTCCGGCGGCCGGCCCTGGAGCTTTCCATCTGGGGGTGTCTGTTCACCCTGGCCCTGGCGGTGTTCGGCTTCGACACCCCCATCGGCATCGCCCTGCTTGCGGCCGCAGATGGCGTGCTGACCACTCTGCCGTTGTTGCTGGTGATCTTTGCCGGAATTCTGCTTTCCAGCCTGCTGATGTCCACCGGATCCCTTGCCCGGATTGTCGCCTGGTTCAAGGGAGCGACCGGAGACGCTTTCGGCCGCAATCTGCTCATCACCCTGGGGGTGGGTAACTTCATGGAGGGAGCCGGCGTGATCGCAGAGCCCGTGGTGGCGCCCATGCTCCATGCCGCCGGGGTCTCGCCCATGGGATCGGCGGCGCTTTCCATCATCGGCTATGCAGGATTGATGACGCTGGAGATGGCCGGCATCATCGTCACCGTGTTGTCCCTGGTGACCGGCATCCCGGTCGGCGAGCTGGGGGTGGCTTCGGCGTGGCTGTCGATTCCGGCGACTGTGATCATGGCCCTTTGCGTGCCGATCTTTCTGCCGAAGCCGTCCGGGGGGCTGCGGCGTCTGGCGCTGGCCGGGGTCTGCGGCCTGTTTCTCGGCTTCGTTGCCCTGGGCTGCGCCGCTTTTGTGGGCATCTCGATTTCGGGGATCGTGGCCGGACTGGCCCTGATCTTTGTCTTTATTTTTTTCGGCCCCCGGGGGCTCAAGTTGAGCCGGACCGTATTCATCGATCTGGCGCCGTTTATCTTCATGCTCCTGGCGCTGCTGGCGGTCAACACCATACCGGCGCTGAAAAGCCTCACCTTTGAAACACTGGTGGTCAAAGTCAGCCTGGTGCCGGTGCATACCATTACCTTCCGGCCGCTGTTTTCCGCCTACCTGTACCTGGCTGCCGCCTTCTGCCTGGCAGCCGTGCTCCTTGAAGTGCCGAAGGCGCAGCTGGCCCAGGTGCTGCACGGCGGGTTTTCCAAGGGCTGGCGGGCCTTTGTCGCCATGGGGCTGTTCGGGGCCATGGGGCAGATGATCGCCTATTCCGGCTACGATGCCGATTTTGCCCGGATCTCCCAGGGCCACAATATCCCCTGGGTCCTGTCCAACGGATTGAAGCTGACCACCGGGGGATGGTATCCGGTGTTTGTCCCTTTCCTTGGCTGGGTCGGGACTTTTTTGACCGGCTACGGCGTGGCGTCGCTGATGCTCTTCGGCCAGCTCCAGGTGCAGGCGGCCGGCATGCTGGGCGTATCGGCCACGTGGCTTTCGGCGGGGCTTGCGGTGGGCGCCTCGCTGGGATCGATTTCCTCCCCGTTCAAGATCGCCCTGGCCACGCCTATGTGCGGCGCTGTGGGCCGGGAAGGGGAGATCTTAAGAATTACGATCCCCCTGGGCATCGGGGCCTCTTTGCTGATCGGCATCATATTGTGGATCGTCGTCTGAGTGCCCAATGCCATAGTTTCGGCGACGGTTCTCGGATCAAAGAACGCTCACCGCCGAGGGCGCAGAAAAATCCTTTTATATCTTCATCTGCGTATCCTCTGCGGCCTCGGCGCCTCGGCGGTGAAACCTTGTCACCGTATATACGCACACAGTTACGAACCGCTGATCCGGCACCTGTCTCTTGCATCGCAGCGCTCCGGCGGGTAGAATATTCGGCATAACCCCCATCGACTTGGCCGGCCCGCTGCCGGCAGGGAGGAACAATGACCACCGTGGAAAACCACACCCCGACTGCGTGTTCGGAGGATCTGCTCAAAGACGTTCAGCATCACATCGTTTCCTATCTCGGAAACGATTACCGCCCGCCGCGCAAGCAGCCCTATTATTACGGCCTGGCGCTGAGCGTCCGGGACCGCCTCGTGGAGCGGTGGCTCAAGACCCAGCGAACCTATTACGAAACCGGCGCCAAACGGGTCTACTACCTTTCCATGGAGTTTTTGCCCGGCCGTTTTCTCGTCAACAGCATGCTCAACATCGGCATTTTCGACGCCTGCCGCGATACGATGCGGGACGTCGGGTTGGAGCTGGCCGACCTGGAAGAAGAAGAATGGGACCCGGGGCTTGGAAACGGCGGCCTGGGGCGGCTGGCTTCGTGCTATCTCGATTCGATGGCCACTGTCGGAATTCCGGGCTACGGCTGCGGCCTCCGCTACGATTACGGAATTTTCTACCAGACCATCGTCGACGGCTGGCAGGTGGAGCGCAGCGACAACTGGGTGCGCCACGGCAGCGCCTGGGAGATCAAGCGACGGGGATACAACTATGAGGTCAACCTGTACGGCCGGAGCGAACCGTATGTCGACGAAGAAGACGGCCACACCCGATACCGGTGGGTCGACACCGAAAAGGTCATGGCCATGGCCTGCGACTTTCTCGTCGCCGGATACGGCAACGAAAACGCCAACAATATGCGGCTGTGGGCGGCCCAGGCCAGCCGGGAGTTCAATTTGGACGAGTTCAACGAGGGAGACTACATCGGTGCCGTGGAGCAGAAGGTATGGAGCGAGAACATCTCCAAGGTGCTCTATCCAAGGGATGAAAGCTCCGCCGGCAAGGAACTCCGCCTCAAGCAGCAGTATTTTTTCGTTGCCGCCACTTTCCAGGACATGCTGCGGCGTTTCAAGCGTTTTCACAGCGATTTTTCCGAACTGCCCGATGCCGTGGCCGTTCAACTCAACGACACTCACCCATGCATCGCCATCCCTGAACTGATGCGGATCCTGTTGGACGAACAGGATCTATCCTGGCAGGAGGCCTGGGGCATCTGCACCCGGGTGTTTGCCTATACCAACCACACGGTTCTTCCCGAGGCCCTGGAAACCTGGCCGGTGGACCTTCTCGGCCGCGTACTGCCCCGCCACATGGAAATTATTCGGGAAATCGATCGAAGGTTTTCCCAGGAGCTCAAAGAGGCCTATCCGGACGACCGGGACCGGCAAAAACGCATGGCCATCCTGGCAGGGGGCCGGGTCCGCATGGCTCATCTGGCCATGGTAGGAAGCCATCGGGTCAACGGCGTGTCGGCCCTGCACACCCGGATTTTGAAAGAGCGGATTTTTACCGATTTTCATGCGCATTTCCCGGACCGGCTGATCAGCATCACCAATGGAATCACACCGAGACGCTGGCTGCTGAAGGCAAATCCGCCGCTGGCGAAGCTGATCACCGACACCATCGGAGACGGATGGATCCTTGACCTGGAGCGCTTGAAGGAGCTGACTCCTTACGCGGAGGACCCCGATTTCAGAAAGGCCTGGCAGCAGAGCAAACTGGCCGGAAAAGAGCGGCTCCGGGGCTATGTCCGGCGGAAGCTGGACATGGAGATCGATCCGGCCACGCTGATCGACGTTCAGGTCAAGCGGATGCACGAATACAAACGCCAGCTGCTCAACGTGCTGCACGTGATCTGCCACTACAATCGGATCAGGGCCGGGACCATGGAGGATATCGTTGCCCGGACGGTCATCTTCGGCGGCAAGGCCGCACCGGGCTATTTCATGGCCAAGCTGATTATCAAGCTGATTCATTCGGTGGCCGACGTGGTCAATGCGGACGGGGATTCGAACGGTTTTCTGAAGGTTGTCTACCTGCCCAACTACTGTGTGTCCCAGGCAGAGAAGGTGATTCCCGCGGCGGATCTTTCCGAGCAGATTTCCACCGCCGGAATGGAGGCTTCCGGCACCGGCAACATGAAGTTCGCGTTAAACGGCGCCCTGACCATCGGCACCTTGGACGGGGCCAACGTGGAGATTTTAGAGGAAGTGGGAAAAGAAAACATTTTTATTTTCGGTCACAAGGCCGACGAGGTCGAAGCACTTCGCACCCGGGGCTACAACCCGCGCGACATTTACAACAGCGATGAAGAGCTGAGAACCGCCCTGGACATGATCGGTTCCGGCGCCTTTTCCCCCGGCAGCCGGGAGCTGTTTGCCCCGGTGGTCGACAGCCTGCTCAACCGGGGCGACCGATACCTGGTCCTGGCTGATTTTCGCGACTATATCACGACCCAGGAGGCCGTGTCCCGCTGCTACCGGGATCCGGATCGATGGACCCGCATGTCGATTCTCAACACGGCCAACATGGGCAAGTTTTCCAGCGACCGCGCCGTTCGGGAGTACGCCGAGAAAGTCTGGGGTGTCAAACCGGTGCAGGTATAGCAGAGGGCGCAGGCCGCCCTCTGCGCCAGAAAGCAGGCAAACCTGGAGGCAGGGATCAAAAAAGTGCCCCGGGTTCCTGTCTTATGCTTCCCGGCTTCCCAGCTATCAAGCCTCCCGGCTTCTTGGCCTCCTTGCATTATTCTATCCGCGGGTATTAGCTAAACGGCTGTTTTCAATCCCCACGGAGAATTTCCTTGGAAAGCGACGGGGTTTTCGAACGCATGTATCAGCGGGCCGTGAGGCTCAAGCAGGACACCCTGGCCCTGTACCTGGCCTACCGCGATCCGCGTGTATCGAGCTATGCGCGGATCTTTATCCTCGGCGTGGTGGCCTACGCCTTCAGCCCCCCTGGACATCATCCCGGACTTTATCCCCATACTCGGACATCTGGACGACCTCGTCATTCTGCCGCTGGGGATCTATCTGGCAGTGAAGATGGTCCCGGCCGGCGTCTTCGCCGAATGCCGGGAGCGGGCACGGGAAATTTTTACCGACAAAAAGAAGCTCAGCCTGTGGGGGGCGGCGGTGGTGCTGCTGATCTGGCTTTTGCT
>CAYPFH010000325.1:0-4786 GCA_964409825.1 uncultured Desulfobacterales bacterium
AGAGCGCGTCCCTCCACCGTGAGGGGCTTCGACATCAGTTTCGCATTTGATCAAACTTGCCTGTTTAGACCAAAAGATTCGTATAAATCTCCCGCCGGAGAATTTTGAATCTTGAATTTGGAATTTTGAATCCCGGCGGCCAGCAGCGGGACAAAACGACGGACGATAATCGTTTTCCGATTCGAAAGGCCGTCCATGACCAAAAAAGACCCCTACATCCGCTACGAAATCAACCGGAAGATCAAGGCGGTGCTCGTCCGCCATGCGGTGGACATCACCGAGCTGCAGTTTTCCAACAGCGGGGAGGTCGTCTATCTGTTCGGAAAGCTGGTCCGGGACCCGAAGGGGGATTTCAAGGCCCCGGAGGTGGAGTTGCTCCTGCGCGAGATCGCCGGCATTCCCGAAGTCCAGGACATTTCCGTGGATCTTTCCAACTGGAACGTCATGTATGAACCGGGGTTTGTCGACATCCGCCAGAAACGGTAACCAAAGCGCTGACAAGGTTTGATTGCAACAGGCCAACCAAGCAGCGCTTGTCACGGAGGAAAGCCTTGACTCTATACTGGCCTGCAATGGTACAATTTTTCATCTGCCAACCCGAAGTCCACAGGATAAAAGGAGGCCCGCCGTGAAGGAGATCAGCCAACTGAACCTGCCCGAAGATGTCCGCTACACAGAAGACCACGAATGGGTGCGGATCGAGGGCGGCAAGGCCAAAATCGGCATCAGCGACTACGCCCAGGATCAGCTCGGAGACATCGTTTTCGTGGAGCTGCCGGAGGTGGGATCAAAGCTTTCCAAGGGGGACGAGTTCGGCACCGTCGAGTCGGTCAAGGCGGTCTCCGAACTTTACATGCCGGTGGGCGGGCAGGTCGTCTCGGTCAATGGCAAGCTGGAAGATACCCCCGAGCTGGTCAACGATGCGCCGTACACTGACGGCTGGATGATCGAGATCAAGCCCGATGATCCTGCCGAGACCGATGCCCTCATGGACCATGCGGCCTACCTGAAAATGATCGAGGGTCAATAGGGCTCGAAAACCGATGGACGACCGATCTGTGGCTTGGCTGGTTTGTGAATTTGCCCAAGTCGAATATACCCGGGCGCTTTCCCTGCAGCGTGACATCGCGGCGGCCAAACACCGAGGCGGCATCGAAGAAGATTTTCTTCTCATGCTGGAGCATTTGCCGGTCTTCACCCTGGGCCGGCGCGGGGGCCGGGAGAATTTGACCGTTTCTGAGGCTTTTCTCGCCGAGCAGGGCATCCCGGTAGTCCAGATCGAACGCGGCGGCAACATCACCTATCACGGTACGGGCCAGCTGGTGCTGTATCCCATCGTCTCGCTGGCCCGTCGGCAGCTTTCGGTGACCGGTTTCGTGGAAAACCTCGAATCGGTCATGATTCGGATCGCGGCCGACTTTGGGGTCGAGGCGGTCCGGGATGCCAGAAACCGCGGGGTCTGGGTAAAGGATGCCAAGCTCGGCAGCATCGGGATCAACATCCGCCACGGCGTCGCGTTTCACGGCCTGGCCCTGAACGTGACCACGGATCTTGCCCCCTTTACCTGGATCCATCCCTGCGGGCTCTCCGGCGTATCCGTGACCTCTTTGGCTGCCGAAGCCGGTCCTATGGTGACCATGGCAAAGGCCAGGGAGGCGGCCCGAACCCACTTCGAGGCGGTGTTTGGCGCCCGCCTGGAAGCGATCGAGCCGGCGGCGCTGGAGAAGATGCTTGGATGAAAGTGTACCCGTTGCCGATGGGCCAGTTCGGACGGACCGCTGCACCCGCTTATGTGAAACTTCGACCGAAGCCGGGGTTTTTGTAGGGCACGACCTCCGTGTCGTGCCTGCATGAACGGCACGGAGGCCGTTCACTACATCGGCAGAGGCTTCGGGGGAAGTTTCAGTATTGATCAAACTGACCGCCCCGGCGGTCAGCGGCGGGGCTTATGTGAAACTTCGCCCGGAGGCAAATGCGACAGAGAAAAATTTCCAAATTCCAAGCACCAAATTCCAAACAATGATCAAATCTCAATTTTCAATTTACAAACGGCAAACAAGTACCTTTAGAAACGTTTTTGTCCTTGTTTGAAGTTTGGAATTTGGTGCTTGGTGTTTGTTTGAAGTTTGGAATTTGGTGCTTGGGATTTTTTTGCCAGCCGGATTCCGTATTTCGCCATCTTATCTCGCTGCAGGGGAGCGACGGATCACAGATCCAGAGCATGGGACGCCGGGGCCGGATCCTGGACGCTGGATAGAAAGAGACCCGACGTCCTCGAAGGAACCCGCAAGATGAAAAGAATTTTTCACCTGCTGACGGTTTTCTGGCTGATTTGGGCGGGCCTCGGGAGCCCGGCGGCTGCACAAGACCCGGACCACCATTCCCTGGACGCGCATCTTTCAGACGCCTATACCGAAGATCTCCCCGGTCTGATGGAGCGAAAGTACATCCGCGTGCTGACCACCATGAACCGGACGAATTTCTTTCTGGCCGGGGGAACGGCCCGGGGGTTCGAATATGCCCTGTTGAAGGAATACGAAAAGTTTCTCAACCGGGGCATCCAGCGCCGGGAGCTGAACATCACCCTGGAGTTTATCCCCGACTCCCGGGAGCGGCTGTTTCTCGACCTGGTGGCGGGGTTCGGCGACATCGCGGCTGCCGGTCTCACGGTCACCGAAAAGCGAAAGAAGCTCGTCGACTTTACCCGTCCCTATCTGACCGATATCGACGAACTTCTGGTGACCCACAAAAGCGTTCCGGCTCCGGCCAGTATAAAAGAACTGTCGGGCAAACGGGTCTTCGTTCGGAAAAGCAGCAGCTATTACGAGAGCCTGTTAAAACTCAATCGGCGGCTGGACAACGCAAACCTGCGGGTGGTCAAGATCGCCGTCGCTGACGAGAACCTGGAGACCGAGGACATTTTGGAGCTGGTCAACACCGGCGCCATCGAGCGGACTGTGTGCGACAGCCACATCGCAGAAATCTGGGCAGAAGTGCTTCACGATATCCGGGTCCACGAAAATCTCAAGCTCCGGCAGGGGGGGCAGATGGCCTGGGCGGTTCGAAAGGACGCCCCGAAGCTGAAAGAAAGTCTGAACCGCTTCCTGCAGGAACACCGCAAGGGAACCCTTCTGGGAAACATCTTCTTTACGCGGTACTACGAAAAAAACGAATGGATCAAAAATCCGCTGAAAGGAGACGCCGGAAAGAAGATCGACGAGTACCGGCCGCTTTTCATCAAATACGCCGATATGTACGGGTTTGACTGGCGGCTGATTCTGGCCATGGCCTTCCAGGAGTCTGGGCTCAATCCCAAAAAGATCAGCCATAAAGGGGCGGTGGGGCTCATGCAGATCCGGCCTTCGACCGCGGCCGATCCCAAGGTCGGCATCCAGGATGTTCACCGCCTGGAAAACAACATCCATGCCGCGGTAAAGTACCTCGATTTTCTCCGCAGCCGGTATTTCAGCAGCGAAGGCATCCGCGAAAGGGACCGGGTCCGTTTTTCCCTGGCCGCCTACAATGCGGGTCCGGCCCGGATCCGGCAGGCCAGAAAGCGGGCTGCGGCCATGAACCTCGATCCGGACCGCTGGTTTCGCAACGTGGAGCTGGCCGTGCTGCGCACCGTGGGCCAGGAAACCGTCCAATACGTGAGCAGCATCAACAAGTACTACGTGATCTACAAAAACGCCCTGGCGAGGCGCGAAGCCCGGCAAAGGGTCAAGGATGAGATCCGTTGATGGCCTATGAGGATAGGTTGATTGGGAACTGCCTGAGACCACAAGATAGGAAATAGCCGGAAAATCTTGCCGTTCCCACTTGACCATTCAACGAATCAACCAATCAACCGTTTACGGGCACAATGGCAACTTCGAAATGACCACCGAAAACCCAAAAACGAAGAGAACCGCAAAGCCCCCCTGGATCAGGCGGCGGCTGCCGTCGGGGCCGGAATACGAAAAGATCCGGTCGATGATCGCCGACGGCAAGCTCCACACGGTCTGCCAGGAGGCCCAGTGCCCCAACATCTGGGAGTGCTTTTCCTGCGGCACGGCGACGTTTCTGATCCTGGGCTCGCACTGCACCCGCAACTGCGCTTTTTGCGCCGTTGAACACGGTCCGGAAGGAGCGCCCGACCCTGACGAGCCTTCAAGCGTGGCAGAGGCCGCTGCGGCCATGGGGCTGTCCTACGTGGTGGTGACCTCGGTGACCCGAGACGACTTAAAAGACGGCGGCGCCGGCCACTTTGCCGAGACCATCTCCCGGATCAAGGAAAAGATCCCCGGGGTCCGGGTGGAGGTGCTGATCCCGGATTTTGCCGGAAACCGGGCGGCCCTGAAAACCGTGCTCGACGCCGGACCCGACGTGCTCAACCACAACATCGAAACCGTTTCCCGGCTCTATCCCAAGGTCCGGCCCGAGGCGGACTACCACCGGTCTCTTGAGCTCATCGGCCGGGTCGCAGACATCGCCCCGCAGATTCCCGCCAAATCGGGGATGATGCTCGGCCTGGGCGAAACCGAAGAAGAAATCCGCGAAACCCTGGTGGATCTTCGAGAAGCCGGCTGCCGGATGCTCACCCTGGGCCAGTACCTGCAGCCGAGCAAGGCCCACCTGCCGGTGGCCCGCTACGTAACCCCGGAAGAATTCGAGGCCTGGAAGGCAGCGGCGGAAAAAATGGGCTTTTCGCAGGTGGCCAGCGGGCCGCTGGTGCGCTCCTCGTACCATGCCGGGGCGCTGTTCGGGGGAAAATAGGGATTGTCATATTTTCTTTCCGTTTGAAAGA
>CAYPFH010000326.1:0-4749 GCA_964409825.1 uncultured Desulfobacterales bacterium
ACCAACGAGCCGTATGCCATTGCCAAGATCGCCGGCATCAAGATGTGCGAGTCCTACAACCGGCAGTACGGCACCAAATTCGCGGCCGTGATGCCCACCAACTTGTATGGCTGCGGCGACAACTTCCACCCCGAAGACTCCCACGTGATCCCGGCCCTGATGCGGCGGTTTCACGAGGCCAGGGAGGCGAACGCCGAAAAGGTGGTCGTATGGGGCACGGGCACGCCCATGCGCGAGTTTCTCTTCGTGGACGACATGGCAGGCGGGTGCGTGTTCGTAATGAACCTGGACGACGAGACCCTGGCCGAGCGCCTGCTGAGCTACCCGAAGCCGTGTTTCGTGAACCTGGGCACGGGCGTGGATGTGACGATCCGGGAGCTGGCCGAAACCATCAAGGAGGTGGTGGGCTTTACGGGCGAGGTGGAGTTCGATCCCACCAAGCCCGACGGCACCCCGAGGAAGCTTTTGGACGTCTCCCGCGTCAATGCGTTGGGGTGGCAGGCCCGCACGCCGCTGAAGGACGGCCTTGCGCTGACTTACAAGTGGTTTCTAGAGCACCAGAGAGATTTCAGGGGATAGCGGGCAGATGTCAGATGTTATAAGGACAAAAACGATTGAACCATGAAGAGCATGAAGTTCATGAAGGGTAAAAAATAGGTTTGAGACGGTGGTTTTTGTTTCTTCACGGGCTTCAATGAAAAGACGGGTTTACGCTGAGCAGATGAAGCGCATGAAGTGAATACTTCTGCTGCTCTGGAACATAAAACCTGTATTTCTTCAAGCTCTTCAAGTGCTTCATGGTAAAATCGTTTTGAGAAAATTGAACCATGAAGAGTATGAAGGACATGAAGGGGAAAAATTAAGTTTGGGGCTCAAACCGTTTGTTCTTCACGGGCTTCGGGGTAGGTTGAGGGTCAATCGGAACTTATAATGCGCATGAAGTGAGGGCCTTCGGCATGGCAAATTTCTATACTTTCTTCTTCATGCTCTTCATGTCCTTCATGGTGAAATTGTTTTTAGGAGGTGACCACAAAGCAACTGGAGGGCGCGGCAAATGAAATTCAGCGAGCTTTCAAACAAGGTGATAGGCTGCGCCATCGAGGTCCATCGGGAGTTGGGACCTGGGTTGTTGGAATCAACCTGCGAACATTGTCTGGGGCATGAGTTCCAGTTGCAAGGTATCCAATATAAGAGTCAGCATCCGCTGCCGGTTGAATATAAAGGAACGCGCTTGGAATGCGGATATAGGGCAGATGTGCTGGTCGAAGACGAGATCATTCTCGAGCTTAAGTGCGTCGATTATCTGAAAGAGATTCATCAAGCCCAGTTGCTTACCTACATGAAATTAGCTGGCATCAAACAGGGTTTTCTAATCAACTGGAATGTGCGACGTCTTGTCGATGGGTTAGAGAGCTTTGTGCTTTAAAATTTTCCATAGGGCGGGAAAAACCGATTGAACCATGAAGATCATGAAGTACATGAAGGAAAAGCAATAGGTTTGGGGCTGTGGTTTTTGTTCTTCACGGGCTACGGTGGGATGTTGGGGTTCACCCGCAGCCGATGAAGGGCATGAAGGGAAGGGGGTTAGGGACCTGAGCTTTAAACCTGTCTTTCTTCATGTTCTTCATGCTCTTCATGGTAAAAATTTTTTTTGAATCAAAAGAAATGACAACGGAGTCAGAATGAAAAAGGCACTAGTAACCGGTGTGACCGGGCAAGACGGGGCGTATCTGACCGAATTTTTATTGAAAAAAGGCTACGAGGTGCACGGCATCAAGCGCAGGTCGTCATCGTTTAACACCGCGCGGGTGGACCACCTGTATCAGGATCCCCATGAAGAAGACGTGCGGTTTTTCATGGAATACGGGGACCTGACCGACGCCACCAACCTGATCCGGATCATCCAGGCGATTCAGCCGGACGAGATCTACAACCTGGCCGCCCAGAGCCACGTGGCCGTCTCCTTCGAGACCCCGGAGTACACGGCCAACTCCGACGCCCTGGGCACCCTGCGGATCCTGGAGGCAATCCGCATCCTCGGCCTCCATGAAAAGACCCGGTTCTACCAGGCCTCCACCTCCGAACTCTACGGCAAGGTGCGCGAAACCCCCCAGGCCGAGACCACGCCTTTTTATCCCCGCTCTCCCTACGGGGTGGCCAAGCTCTACGGGTACTGGATCACCGTCAACTACCGGGAGGCCTACGGCATGTACGCCTGCAACGGCATTTTGTTCAACCACGAATCCCCGATCCGGGGCGAAACTTTCGTGACCCGCAAGATCACCCGGGCCATGGCCCGCATCGCATTGGGCCTCCAGGACTGCCTGTACCTTGGAAACCTCGACGCCCGCAGGGACTGGGGCCATGCCAAAGACTACGTGGAGATGCAGTGGCTCATGCTCCAGCAGGATGAGCCCGACGACTACGTGATCGCCACCGGCGAGCAGCATTCGGTCAGGGAGTTCGTGGAGGCCGCCGCTGAAGAAGCCGGCATCGGCATTACGTGGCAGGGCACGGGCAAAGACGAAGTCGGGGTGGTGTCTTCCTTCGATTCTTCGAGGATCGGAGAGGCTCGGGCCGCCGGCGCCGGAGGGGCTGCACCCTCCGTGGTCCGGCCCGGCCAGGCCGTCGTCCGGATCGATCCGCGCTATTTTCGCCCGGCGGAGGTGGACACGCTATTGGGAAACCCCTCCAAGGCCAAGGAAAAGCTCGGCTGGGAACCCAAGGTCAAGTTCGCCGACCTGGTCAAGGAAATGGTCCGGGCCGACATCGCCGAGGCCCAGCGCGACGACCTGTGCCGCCGGGCGGGCTTTTCCATTCTCAACCATATCGAATAGCAGCGCATAGTGCATGGCGCATAGGGCATAGGGTACCGCTGTTGGCACGCTACCTTCTGCCTGAAAACAAATTTGACAGGATCAACCGGATATAAAATCGCTGCGCGCTTTTATTGTTGAAGAAAGCCCAGGAACCGGCGATGAAACGGATTTGGGACAACACAGAGGACGACATCCGGGATGAGCTGAAATGGCAGATGTCCGATGTCAGCAAAGGGCAAGATGTCGGATATCAGATGTCAGATGTCAGCAAAGGGCAAAGAACCTTCCGATAGAATTTCTTCCGGCGAATCTTGAACTTTGAACCTGGAATTTTGAATTTATCGATAGTCCGCCAAACATGAAGTATCGTGAACATTAAACATCTCGGCGGTGAGCATACCGTCACCGGCTCGTGCCATCTGGTGCAGGCCAGGGGGCTATCCATTCTCATCGACTGCGGATTGGCGCAGGGAAGCGATGCGGTTTCTCCCATGGACGCCTGGCCGGTTGCGCCGGCGGACATCGACTTTGTGTTTCTCACCCATGCCCACATCGACCACATCGGCCGGGTGCCCGGGCTGATCCAAAAGGGATTCGCCGGCGAGATCATCGCCACCCATCCCACCAAGGCCCTGCTTGGGCCCATGCTCGAAGACGCCATGGGCTTTGCCGATCTGACGGAAAAAGAAGCGGGGCGGATTGCCGAAAAGATCGACGAGGTCGCCTGGGGGTTCGAGTTCAACCGGGAGTTCGACCTTTCCAGGGGCATCCGGTTCACCCTGGGCCGGGCCGGGCACATTTTAGGATCGTGCTGGGTGCAGTTAGACATCCCGGACGAGGGGCGGGTGATCTTCTCCGGGGACCTGGGCAGCAAAGACACCCCCATTCTCTGCGATCCGGACGTTCCCGAAGGCTGCGACCTGCTGGTGCTTGAATCCACCTACGGCGACCGGCGGCACGGAGGCAGGAAGGGCCGGCAGCGGCGGCTGGGGGAGGTGCTGAGGCATGCCCTGGCAGACGGCGGCAAGGTCTTTATCCCCGCCTTTGCCCTGGGCCGGACCCAGGAGCTGATCTACGAGATGGACAGGCTCTTCGACCAGGGCTTAGACAAGGTGCCGGTGTTCGTGAACTCGCCCCTGGGCCTTAAGATCACGGAAATCTATTCGACCCTTTCCGGGTACTGGGACAAGGAAGCCCGAAAAATTGCCGAACGGGGCGACTACCCCATCGACTTTCGCGGGCTGTACGCAGTCAAGCGCCATTCGGATCACCTGGCGCTGTGCGAAGCTGACGGGCCGATGGTGGTCCTGGCCGGAAGCGGGATGTGCACCGGCGGCAGGATTTTGGACCATCTCCGGCAGGGGATCGAAGATCCGAAAAACGACATCCTTTTTGTCGGCTACCAGGCGGCGGGCACCCTGGGCCGGGACATCGTCACCTATGCCGGCCGGCCCGGCGGCTACGTGATGATGGACGGAGACAGGCTCTCGATCCGTGCGGCGGTGCACCGGATGAGCGGTTACTCGGCCCACGCCGACCAGAGGGGTTTGGTTGAGTGGGTGTGTTCGATGGCGGAAAAATCCAAAGAAATCAAATTGGTTCATGGTGAAAAACCGGCAAGAGAATCCCTGGCGAGACAGCTGGCGTCTTTATAAATGAAAGGAAAAACGATCGAACCGCCCGTGCTTGCATCCCGCTCTGCGGGGCTCCGCTCCCTTCGACAGGCTCAGGACAAGCAAGGCGCGTCCGTCTTCGCCTTCGGCTACGCCGCGACAAGAAGGGCGCCATCCGTCTTCGCTTCCAGCTGCGCCGGGACAAGGAGGAAAAGCAATTTACGGTATCGGGTAGTTGGCTGAGCCAAAGAACGGCTCATCCAACATACGATCCCGCAAATGTTTCGCCTTTAAAAGACAGATGTCCGATGTCCGAT
>CAYPFH010000327.1:0-4736 GCA_964409825.1 uncultured Desulfobacterales bacterium
GCCATGAACATCGTCCAGGCGGTGCTGCAGTCCGAGCCCGAAGCCCGCATCGCCGTCATCGACAAGGATCCGCCGGGAGGCATCTGCCTGACCAAGGGCTGCATCCCGACCAAGATCCTCGTGTACGCCGCCGAAATCCTGCGGGCCATCGAAGGGGCCGGCCGCTTAGGGATCGAGGCCGCCGTCGACCGTGTCGACTTTAACGGAATCATGGCCCGAATGCACCGGGCCGTCGATCCGGAAATCGATGCCATCCGAAAGGCCCTGGAAAAGGCCGAACAGATCGACTACTTTCCGCATCCTGCCGCCTTTACCGCCCCTTACCGGATACAGGCGGGCGCCGAGGCGCTCACCGCATCCAGGATTCTTCTGTGCATCGGCTCCCGGCCGAAGATCCCGCCCATCCGGAATCTGGCATCGGTCGGCTTCCACACCAGCGACTCCATTCTCACCATCGAAAACCGTCCGGAAAGCCTGGCCATACTGGGCGGAGGCTACATCGCCGCAGAACTGGGACACTTTTTCTCGGCCATGGGAACGGAAGTCACCATTGTCGGCCGCAACCGCCAGTTTCTCCCTGGAGAAGAGCCGGAAGTCTCCGACCTGGCGCTCCGGCAAATGTCCCGGTGGATGAACATCCAGACCGGCTGGGAGGTCATCGAAGTCGAGGCCGGCGGCAAGGGGGGAAAACGGCTTTCGGCCCGTTCGGTGGACAGCGGCCAAACGCGCCGGTTCGAGGCCGGGGAAATCCTCGTGGCCACAGGCCGGGCCTCCAACACCGACATTCTGTCACCGGAAAAGGGGGGCATCGAAGTCGACGAAAACGGCTGGATCCGGGTGGACGACCGCCTCGAAACCAGCCAGAAAAATATCTGGGCCTTCGGAGACGCCACCGGGCGGCACATGTTCAAGCACGCGGCCAATTTCGAATCCCAGATCGTCTATGCCAATGCCTTCCTGGGGGAGAACCTCCGGGCCGACTATCGCGCGATTCCCCATGCGGTGTTCACCGTCCCCGAAATTGCTTCGGTGGGCATGGGCCAGCGCGAGGCCTTGGCCATGGACGGTGAAGACGACATCCTGATCGGTTTTCACCGGTTCCGGGACACGGCAAAGGGCGATGCCATGATGCTCGAAGACGAATTCGTCAAACTGGTGGTGGAGGCAGGAAGGGGAAAGCTCCTGGGCGCGCACATCATCGGGCCCCAGGCATCGCTGCTGATCCAGGAAATCGTCACATTGATGTACTCGGACAGCCCCACGGTCCTTCCCATTGCCGACGGGATGCATATTCACCCCGCCCTTTCGGAGGTGGTGGAACGGGCCGCCGGCAGCCTCATGACCGCCCGGGAGTACCGCGCCCGTTTTGCGCAGGGGATGATATAAGACCCGGCGTCCAGGAAGACCCACGTGCGTCTGAAACTTCGATCAGCACGAATGCCCAAGCACCAAACGACAATGACCAAACAAATTCCAATGACCAAAACCCCAAATTCCAAACAAGGAGAAATTGTTCTATGGTTTTTTGTTTGGATATTGAAAATTGTGATTTCGAAATTGTTTGATCATTGGTGCTTGAGATTTGGTCATTGTTGCGCTTCCGCGAACGACTTCATCAGGGACACGAGAAATTCCCATACCTTCTCCACCGAGGGAAGGTAGAGGGCCTCATCCGGAGAGTGCGGATCCCTGATCGTCGGTCCAAAGGAGATCATGTCCATTGCCGGGTACTTGGCGCCGATCACCGCACATTCCAGGCCGGCATGGATGGCCTCCACCGCCGGTTCGATCCCGAAAAGATCCCGATACACCCGGGTGCAGCGGGACAGCAGGGGAGAGTCGAGGTTCGGCTCCCATGGCGGATAGGCATTCAGCCTGGTGCTCTCGGCGCCGGCCAGACCAGACACCGCCTCGACCCGCCGGGTGATGTCCTCCAGCCGGGACATCACCGAGCTTCGCTGGCTGGTGACGATCTCCACCCCTTCCTTTCCCATGGACACGCTGGCCAGGTTGCAGGAGGTTTCCACCAGCCCCTCCATCTGCTGGGACATGGCCTGAACCCCGTCGGGCAAGGCCAGGAGCAGACGAATCAGGCCCTGCGAGTCCTCCGGGGAAAGGGCCGGCTCCTGGAATGTTTCCGCCGCCTCCTTTTGCAGGTTCAGGCTCAGGGAGGGATCGGCGTCGGCATGCTCCATCCGGACCGCACGCTCTACGGTAAGCAGCAATTCCTGAACCTTTTCGCAGTCCTTGCCGGTGCAGGAAAATCGCGCCCAGGCATGCCGGGGGATGGCATTGTGGGACTTTCCCCCCTTGATGGCAATAATCCGGATCCCGGCGGTGCGCCCGATCCGGTCCAAGGCCCGGGCCAGAACGCGGATGGCGTTGGCGCGCTGCTTTTGGATGTCGACGCCGGAGTGGCCCCCTCGCATGCCGGCGGCTTCGAGGCGAAACAGGACGGCGTCGGACCCGATCGGGGAAAGATTCAGGGGTTTTTGAAGCCGGCTCTCCACCCCGCCGGCACATCCGACGGTGAACACCCCTTCGTCTTCGGAATCGATATTGAGCAGGATCCGCCCCTGGAGGAGGTCCGTTTCGATGCCGTTTGCGCCGGTCAGACCGGTTTCTTCGTCTACGGTGAACAACAGCTCCAGCGGCGGGTGGACAAGCGAATCATCCTCGGCCAGGGCCAGCGCCAGGGCCAATGCAATCCCATTGTCGGCGCCGAGGGTGGTGCCGTCGGCTTTGAGCCAGTCCCCGTCCCGGTGCATCCGGATCGGGTCTGTTGCAAAATCGTGGGCCGAATCGCTCCGCTTTTCGCAGACCATGTCCATATGGCCCTGCAGGACCAGCGGCTTATCGCCTTCATGCCCGGCAGAAGCCGGAACCCGCATCGACAGGTTGCCCACCGCGTCTTGCCGGACGGAAAACCCCGCATCTTCGGCCCGCGCCTTGAGGTATCCGGCGAGCCTTTCTTCTTGTTTCGAACAGCGGGGAATGGCGTTGATCTCCTGAAAAATCTTCAGGGTCGTTTCGAGTCGATCAGATGGCTCCATATCGGCCTCCAGATAAAATCGCTGCCGCGATTTTACAAAAGTTTCGCGTTCCGCGAAACAGGATAACAAAGAGGTCATTCGGGTTTGCCGGAAATCAGGGCTCCCTTCGGATGAAGACGCCCCCGGCTGAGAGACAGAAAAATCCCTGCCACGCAAAGAAGGGAAAACACGAGAAATGCAACATTGACGCTTTGGATGAACTCGGTGTGAACCGCCGGGGTAATCTGCACCCGTCCGATGAGCAGGGAAAAGATCATGGCGGCGATGCCCATGGAAAAGGTCTGCCCCAGCAGGCGCATGGTGCCCACCACCCCGGAGGCGATCCCGTAGTAGCGCTTTTCCACGCTGCCCATGATCGCATTCATGTTCGGCGAGGAGAAAAAAGCAAATCCGGTCCCGTGAAAGAGCAGCACCGCGACCACGAAGCCTGTGGAGGTGTCCTTTCCGATGCCCGCGAGCAAAAGCAGCCCGACGGCGGTCATGGCCATGCCGATCGAGGCGATGATCCGGGGTTCGAACCGGTCGGAAAGGCGGCCGGCCAGCGGTGAAAACAGGGCCATCATGACCGGTTGAGCCATCAGGATCAAGCCGGCGATTTTCGCCGCGATGCCCAGGATGTACTGCAGATAGAGGCTCAACAGGAACGTGACGGCGAACGTGGCGCTGTAGTGAAGCAGGGCTGCCAGGCTGGAAAAGGCAAACACCCGGTTTCCCGAAAAAAGGTGAACCTCGAACACGGGCTGCTGCATCCTGTTTTCCCACAGGACGAATCCGGAAAAAGCGGCCGCACCGCCCCCCATCAAGCCAAAGCCAGCGGCGCCCGGAAGCCGGGAAGCGCCTATCAGAAGCATCAGGACCGCAGCGACGTACACTGCGGCACCGATCCAATCGAATCGCTCTCCGGCTGCGTCGGTCCATTCCCCCTTAAGCTGAAACACCGCCAGCAGGATCACGATAACACCCAATGGGAGGGGAAACAGGAAAAGACTCCGCCATGTGAGCCAATCGGTCAGAAGTCCACCGAACAGCGGGCCGCAGGAAAGCCCTGTGTAGACGGCCGTCACGGTGATCCCAAGGGCCCAGCCCCGCTCCCGGGGGGCAAAAACCGAGGTGACGATGGCGATGCTCGTTGCAAAGATCATGGCGCTGCCGACGCCCTGAAAAATCCGGTACACGATAAGGGACCAGACGGATCCGGCGCCGGCAGACAGCAGGGCGGCTCCGGTAAACAACCCGATCCCGAGGATAAAGATTTTTTTTCGGCCGTGGATGTCTGAAATCTTGCCCAGGGGAACCAGCGCAGCAGCCGCCGCCAGCAGGTAGGAGGTGGCCACCCAGCTCAGCATCACCGCGTCGGCCCCTAGCGCGTCTCCGATGGCCGGAAGTGCCACGTTCACCGAAGAAATCATGAACGGCGTCAGAAAGGAGCTGAGCACCGCGATGGTCAGGGCCGCTTTTTTTTGGGCACGCGCCTGGGATTCGGCCATGAAGAAGATCTCCGCTGCCGGAGCCGTGGTAAAGTCGTCCGATCAAATGCATATGATATAAACGCCCGGTCCCGGGTTGTCAAAACCGATCGGCTCCGGTCTGGACCGCCACGCGCCTGGATGAGCTTGCTCGTTGTCCACGGCCTCGTCAAAGTCTCTGCCGGTGGAGGGACGCGCTCTGTCGCGTCCGTGTTGC
>CAYPFH010000328.1:0-4731 GCA_964409825.1 uncultured Desulfobacterales bacterium
CTGGCCGGTTGAGACCAAAAGATTCTTATAAATATCCCGCCGGAGAATCTTGAATCTTGAATCTGGAATTTTGAATCACGCCGCGGTCAGCGGCGGGACGTAAAAGAAGACAGCCGTTGGCTGAACGGGAGAAAGCGATCTGTGCCCGAGAAGGCAGCCATCATTCTCCGTTATCCGGATCAGATTCGGCAGGCAGTCGAGGCCGGCCGAAAGCTATGCGAACACGGTGAGCGGCCCGTGATCGTATTCTTATGTTCCGAATTTTTCCCTCGATGCGATCGAACCGTGGTTTTCTGACGCCGCTGTGGCGTGCCCTGGAAAATGCCTCCACGTTAATCGCTATCGTTAACATTGGGCTAACATAATTAACAATTTCATCGAATGGCCCGGATCCGAATGATCTAAAAAAACATATTAATATTAAATAATTAATAAATACCAAGGAGCAAGCTGCACACTCGACACGGTTCGGTGTCGAGGCGGGGGCCGGAAAGTACCCATTAGTAATTGCATCAGAAGAAGGCAAACCCCTCTCTTTTAAAAGCGCATCACGATGCCGATCCGAAATGCCTCGTCTTTGAGATCCCAACTGCCGGGACCCGAATCAAAGTCCAACCGGTGGGCGGTATAGGAAAGGCGGATGGAGGCCATGCTCACGACCCGAATCCCTGCACCCGCAGTGAACTCGAGGAATTGATCGCCGTCCATGAAGCAAAGGGGGGAGGGCGCCCACGTCAAGCGGCTGAACAGTTCCAACGGGACCGGCATGATCCGGGGAGAGAAATAGTAGTCCGCGCCTCCGGCGAACGCAACCGCACCCAAGTCGCCGGAATGGCTCAGATCTTCAGCCGATCCCACCAATCCGCGCAACCCCACATCCATTTTCAAGCCGGGCGCCAGGAGGTCGCTGCCCGCGGCGAAATCGAGACTGGCCCACTTGTATTTTTCGGGATCGTCATCCATGTAGACACCGGAGCCGCCGATGCGGAGATAGCCGTTATACAGATAGGTCTGGTGGTGTATATTGGCGTTGATGGACTCAGAGCCCGCGGTCAGTCCCACATCCCACTCGTTGGCCGAAGCTATCCCCGCCAGCAGCAACAGAGTCGCCAAAGCGATCGTTAAAAGGCGTGTCATCCCATCGCTCCTCTCATTTCAGGGTTAGGCCGTTCATCGACGACGTCTGAATACCAAATTCAAGTTACACAAGTCAAAGTCAGCAGCCTACTTTCGATGGCAAAGGCGGTCAATGCGGCGGTGTTGTGCAGGTCGAGCTTTCTCATCAGGTTGGCCCGGTGCTTTTCGACGGTTTTGACGCTGATGGAAAGCTCTTCAGCGATTTCCCGGTTTGCTGCCCCCTCTGCGATTCGTTTGAGCACCTGGCGTTCCCGTTTGGACAGCACGTGCCAGTTCGGCCGGCCGCTGCCCTTGCCCCGTTCTTGCAGGTAGCCTTCGATCACCCGGCGCGAGACGCAGGGACTCAGGTACGACCGTCCGGCCAGTAAGCTTCGAATCGCCATCGTGAGCTCTCCGGTGCCCGCAGTTTTCAGCAGATAGCCGTCGGCGCCGGCTTTGAGCGCTTCATAGACCTCCGCCTCGCCGGCGTGGACGGTCAGTACCAGGATCCGGGTCGGCAGCCGGCGCTTTTTTATTTCCCGAATGACCTCTGTTCCATTCATCCGGGGCAGGGAAAGATCGAGCAAAAGCAACTCCGGCCGAGCCTGCTCTACCTGCCGCAGGGCCTCGTGCCCGTCTTTTGCCTCTCCTGCGACATCGAATTCCGCTTCGGCGCAAAGCAGCGCCCGGAGACCCTCCCGAAGGATGCGGTAGTCTTCTGCGATCACGATTTTCGGTTTCCGATCTTCGCCCAAATTGTTTTCCGCTTTGAATTCAAAATTCAAGGTTCAAAATTCAAGATTCCATCGATGAAACTTCGATGCTTCTTTTTGGCACTGGAATCGTAAAACCTTGCCCGTTCACACCGGCAGCGATCAAAAATTCCGCTTGGAGTCGTTTCCGGCTTTCGCCGATATCCTGAAGCTGCTTTTCGATGAGAAGCCATTTTCTTCGATCTTGGCTCCGCAGCCGGTTCGTTTGGGTGGGGCACAGGTACCAGGTGCAGATCCAGGGCCGGACGGAACGGGCCAGCCGGCATCCCCGGGGTCCGGCGTAGCGGCAGCGGTTCTGCCAGGAGGCGATGGGCTGTGCCGGCGGCGGGGTTTGGCCGGTCAAATGGAAAAGCAGCAGGTCCTTTATGTCGAACCAGACTTTAGCTCCAAGACAGCACGGCTCCGGACACCATGGGCAGGCGGTGGCACACAGCTCGTCCATGGTTTGATCCAGGAGCGCCATCTGTTCCGCAATTTCCCGCGCAAGGCGGCGCACCCCTTCCATATTCCCTTCGTAGTATCGGATTTCCCTGCGAATCCGATCCTGAATCCCCTGCCATGCCCCTTCCTCAGTCCAGGGAATCGATTGCTTCGAAGCCATTTCCTCCACTGTTCGGCCGTTAAAATTGGATCTTCACGGGAAGCTGTAAAGCCGGTGCGATAAATGTGGGGCAGAGCTGTAAGCCGGATGACACATTATCATAGTGGATCGAAGTCGGTGCCCCGCCCGCACCGGCTTTACAGCTTCCCGGACCGGATGATGCTGACGATCAGCCATACCCCCAGCACCGTGGCGATGCTGTAGCCGACCACCCCCAGCAGCGATGTCAGGGAAAAGGTCTGCCCGCCGAGCAGGTCGACTTGAAACTCGATGACTTTTTGGCGGGAATTGAGCACCAGGGAGCCGGCGATGATCGAAGCAGAGAGAACCATTCCCACCGTGAGCCGGTTGACCCCGCTTTCCATGAGCCGCTCAAAGCGCTGAAGGCCGCTGAGCTTCATCTCGATCCGGTGTTTGCCCTTGGCGACCTGGTGCAAGATATCGTGGAGGAGCTTCGGGGCGGACCGCAGGTATCCGCTTGCCTTGACCATGTCCCGGCCGGCATTTTCAAAGATTCTTTCGTAGTGGTAGCTGCGCTCGATCAGTTCTTTGGCATACGGCCGCATGGATTGGAGGATGCTGGCGTCCGACCCGAGAACCTTGCCCAGGGCCTCGGTCTGAATCAGGGTCTTGAACAGGAGAAGCAGGTTCCGCGGAAGGCGGATGTTGTATTTGAGGACCAGGCCGATTACCTGGTCGTATACGTCCCGGACCGAGATCGTCAACAGGGAGCGGCCGTAGAAGGGTTCGCTGATGTCTTTCAGATCGGCCTTGAAGTTCTTCAGGTCCATGGCCTCTTCGTCGATCAGACCGGCCTCGACGATGGCTTCCATCACCATGTCGTAGTTGTGTTCGGCGTAGCCTAAAAAGACGTTGGCGATGTTGTGCATCATTTCTTCATCGAGATAGCCCACGATGCCGAAGTCGACCAGGCTCACCCGCCCGTCGAACATGACGATGGTGTTGCCGGGGTGCGGGTCTGCGTGGAAGAAGCCGAACTCCATCAGCTGGCGGGACAGGGAACGCAGACCGATCAATGCGATTGCCTTCGGATCGATACCCTGCTTTTCGATTTCCTCGACCTGGTCCACCTTGATTCCCGGTATGTATTCCATGACCAGCACCGATTTGCTGTTGAACTCCCAATAGACCTTGGGGATGTGAATCTCGTTGATCAGCCGAAAATTGTGGGAAAATTTTTCGATGTTTCCCGCCTCCACGGCCATGTCCAGCTCCCGGAACACGGTGCGCTCGAATTCTGTGACCAGGTTGACCGCTCCGATGATCCGGCCCAGCGCAAAAACCTTCTCGATTCTTTTGGCAAAGAAGTACATCAACCGGGTGTCTTCTTTGATTTTTTTGGCGATGCCCGGCCGGACGACCTTGACGGCCACATCCTCGCCGGTAAACAGACGGGCCCGGTGAACCTGGGCGACCGAGGCCGCTGCCATGGACGTTTCGGAAAAGGATGCGAAGATTTCCGACAGGGGGCGTTTGAGCTCTTTTTCCACCGTGCCCCGAATGCCTTCGAAAGGGTCGGGCGGGACGCTGTCATGCAGCTTTTTGAATTCATCGATGTAGGCGGGGGGAAACAGGTCGGCGCGCGTGCTCAGCAGCTGGCCGAGCTTGATGAAGCTGGGGCCGAGTTCTTCCAGGGCGTTCCTGAATCTGCGGGCCGTTGCGGCGGATTCCTTGGGCAGGGCGCCAGGGCCCGGTTCGGCGGAAGCGGTTCTTTTCCGTCGGACAAGGCGGTCGGCCATGTCGGCGAATCCGTGTCGGGCAAGAACCCGTGTGATGGTGCCGAGTCTTTTGATTCCTCTCACGGTCAACCGCCCCCGGTTTCCGGTTCCCTGGGAAAGCTCTTTACTTGACTTTCCGCCACTTGATGAAAATTTCCTTGAGCTTGCCGGGTTCGGCAACAAACCGCTCTACGTAGCCGCAGTCCGTGCAGACATAGTTGTCCAAGGCCGCAACGGAGGTAAGGCTGATGGGGATCGTGTTGCTCGTAAACGGACCGGTCTTGGGGTAGACGTCGGCGCCGCAATACACCTCCGTGCTTCCGCATTTCGGGCATTTTCCGTCTTTCACTGGTCCACCTCCTCGATTTTTTTCGAATTTCAAGCCAGCCTATTCTGAAAGCGTTCCGGTGTCAATATGGTCGGAAGGACCTTATGTGAAACTTCGTCCAATGCCGGCGGCAATAACCGACCTGCCCCCGCCTTGGGTTTTGGCGGTTGGAGG
>CAYPFH010000329.1:0-4727 GCA_964409825.1 uncultured Desulfobacterales bacterium
TACCCTGACACGGTAGAGGTCCTGGGTTCAAATCCCAGCGCGCCTACCAAAAACGGAAAAAGCCGCGGGACTGCCCGCGGCTTTTCCGTTTTTGCGTCCCGGCATCCCGGCTTCCCCGCCTCCCAGCCCCCCGGCATGAATTTCACTCGGAGTCGGACCGCAGACCGTGTGGGCCCGGATGAGAATGCGCATGCCCATGGGGTACCGTGCCGGCCGAGTGGATATGGTAGTGGCTGTGAAGATCTGCCGAGCTTCCGGTGAATCGGATTTTACCCTGCTGCAGGCTGAAGATCTGCCGGGTGGTGCGGGCGAGAAAATCGTATTCGTGGGAGACGGTGATGGTACTGATCGGCATATCGTTCAATATGTTCATGATTCTTTGGCAGGTCGCTTCGTCCAGACCGGTGGTTGGCTCGTCGAGCAGGAGGACTTCAGGCTCCATGACGAGGATGGTGGCCAGCGCCACCAGTTTTTTTTCGCCGCCGGAAAGAAGATAGGTGATCCGGCCCTCGAAGCCGTCAAGGTCCAATTTCTCCAGGGTCTCTTTTGCCTTTTGCCGGGCCTGGGCCGGCGGCATCCCCAGATTCAGCGGTCCGAAGGCGACATCTTCGATCACCGTTGGGGAAAAGAGCTGATCGTCGGCGTTTTGAAAAAGCAGGCCGATGCGGCGGCGGGACTGTTGAAATTCGCTCTCGGTGCGAACCGGAGTTCCGAAAAGCCTGATGACGCCGTCGGTGGGCTTTTGAAGGCCCATGAGCAGATAAAGAAGCGATGATTTGCCGCTGCCGTTGGCCCCGATCAGACCGACTTTATCCCCGGCGCAAAGCTGAAAATCGACGCCGTCGAGAACAGTCTTCTCCCCGGGGTAGGAAAACGAAACGTTTTCAAGCTCGATGACCGGCGTTTCCATATTTTTGTTCGTTTCAGGCGCCACTTATCCAAATCCCGCGGTAAACCTCTCCATTGACGGTGAGGGCTTGATTGTTTCGTGTAAAGTCCGAATTTTCCTTTTTTACATATAGGGATTGTCAAACAGCCAATCTATCACCTTGAGTTCGTGGGGCGCCAGTGACTATCAAGCTCTTTCAAACGGAATGGAAACATGACAATCCCTGACAACCCCTATTATTTCGGCATCCATTCCAGCCACCCCGCCGCCAGCAGCACCGCTCCGATTCCTGCGACCCAGGCGCCGTCAGTTTTGGTGAAGGAAAACTCGCTCAGACTGTAAAAGCGCCCGGAAAATCCCCTGCAGACCATGGCCTGGTGAACCCGATCGGCCCGGGCCGCCGCCCGCACAAACAGCATCCCGATCAAATAAGCATAGGTGCGGTAGGTGTGAATACGGGTTTTCGGGGTAAAGCAGCGGACCCGGGCGGCCCGAATCAGCCTCGAGTATTCCTGCTCCAAAACGAAAATATACCGGTAGGTGATCAGCAGCAGGTGAACCAGCTTGTCGGGCACCTTCATCCGGTTTAAGGCATGGCCGAGGGTCCCGATGGACTGGGTGGCCACCAGCGCGATCAGCGCCAGCAAGATGGCGTTGGACTTGAGGGTGATGCGGGCCGACAGCAGGAGCCCCTCGTCGGTGACCGCTGCCGGCCCGATGGTCAGCACCGCAGACCCTTCGGTAGTCAGGGGAAGAACGGCCCACAAAAAAAGAATCAGTCCGTTGACCAACAGCAGTCTGCGGACCACCAGCCGAGCATCGAGCCTTGCCAGGACCGCCAATGCAGCGGCCGTCATCAGGCAGACAAAAAGCGGCTCGAAGCGATCGCAGACGGCGGCAATGCAGGAAAAGAGCACGGCGGCGCCCACCCGAAGCCTCGGGTCGATCCGGTGTACGGCGGAGGTGCCGGCGGCAAATCGCTCACTGATCATCCCTGCTTCATCTCCTTGATCTTTCGACGGTAGTGGAGATAGGCGCCCAGACCGGCCAGACCGACGATATAGCCGACTCCGCCGATGACATCCTGGAACGATGTGCGGTCCCTGCGCGATTCGGCCATCATCTTGACCAAAGGAGAGAATTTCCGGTCCAGCACTTTTTCCACGGTTTTCTCGATCTGCATGGCATCGACCGGCGCCGTCGATCCCGACACCGCCGAGGTCCCCTCACTTTTTGGGACCGCCGAATCGGACGCCTTTCCGGATTCTGCAAGTGTATCAGCAGCAGTCCCTCCGGCAGCGGCGATCTCCTCTGCCCGGACGATCCACTCGTTTTTATGGCCCATGCCGGCGTTCATTTCAATCCGCAGGGAAGAGACCACGGGAACCTTGAAGGAAAATTTTCCCGCCTCGTCGGTGCGCCCGTCCAGGAGCTTTTCCCCGGTTTGGTCGTCATAGACGGCGATCTTTCCGTCTTTGACCTCCCGGCCTCCAGGAAAGCTGCTCTCGGTATACACGGTATCGCCCTCCACCCAGGCAAACACATTGACCCGATGCGCCTCGGCCGAATCGACGCGCATCAAAAACAACCCCGAAATCAGCACCGCTGCCATTATCGTCTTTTTCTGCTTTGAACAGGATATAAACGTCATCGGTCCCCTCGATTATCCGTTTCAGTCATTTTTTCAGGCGCGCAAGCGCCTTTGTCTTTGCTGGCAGGATCAAAGCGCCTTTTGCTTTGATCCCGCCAGCAAAGACGGTTGGACCTTGCGCAAAAACGCCACGCAAAAAAGGGTGACGATTCCCTCGATGACCATCACCGGCAGATGGGCCGCCAGGATCAGCCCGGCCACCTCAAGAAAGCTTTCTCCGGTAAGCACCAGCGCCGCGGCAGCGATCGCGCCGGAAAGCAGCACCGAAGAAAATCCCACGAGAAATGCGGCAGCCAGGCTGGCGGTTCCGGGCCGCTTCACCAGCGGGCCGAACAGATAGTAGACCAAAACAGCCGGCGCCGCCATGAGCACCGTGTTGACGCCCAAGGTGGTGATGCCGCCGAACTGAAACAGCACGGCCTGCAGCAGCAGGGCCACGAGAATGGCCGGAACCGCCCCCCAGCCGAGCAGCAGTCCCACGATGCCGTTTAAGATCAGATGGATGCTCGACGGGCCGATGGGTACATGGACTAGGGAGGCCACGAAAAAGGAAGCCGACAGGATGCCCGCCCGGGCGATCCGGTCATAGTCGAGGGACTTTAAGCCGATGCCGGTTCCCACGGCGGCTAGCGCCGCCCCCGAGACCAGGACCGGTCCAGAGAGTATGCCTTCTGAAAGATGCAAATTAAATCACTCCATGATAAAATCGCTACGCGATTTTATAGAATGCGGCTTCGCCGCAGAAAATTTTTGTTTAAAACTCTACCGCCAGCTGGACTGTGAACGTATCTTTGGTCTGAAAGTCATCTTCGAATTCACTGTGGAGATATTCGAAGGCCAGGTTGATGTTTTCAAACAGCCCCCAGTTGACCACCGCCCCGTATTCGGACTCGGGCAGCAGAAATTCGCCGCTCACCGGATCTCCTCCATCGGTGGAGCCCCCGTATCGGGCAGCGACCTCGACTGTATCGATGAGACGAGCTCCGAACTCCACGTTCCAGGCCGCCGGCTGACGTTTTTCTCCATCTGCGGGATCGTAAAGCTCACCAGGCTCGAATTCGTCCAGTGCGCTCACATATTCACCGATCACCTTGAATCTTTCCAGGAACTCGACGGTGACAAACGCGCTCCAGCCTCCGATGATGCTTGATATTTTATTGTTTTCACCGTCCCCATCCCAGTCGGTCACAAACTCCGACAGACTGTCCGATCCGGCAAGATTCGACATGTACGAAGCGCCGAACATGACCCCCTCGAAGGGGGAGATGACCCCGGCGCCGACAAAGCCGTCTATTGTATCGTCCTTTCCGACCTCGTCGACCCGTCCGTTGAAGGCGCCGATGGATACATCAATCAGCTCCCCGCCGAACCGGTAGCCTGCCACAGCAGCGCCTTCGTTGGTCTCGCCAAGCACGAGGGTAGTCGGGTCGGTCACAAAATGGCTGTCGAAGTTCCCAAAGGGAATGTATTGCCGGCCAGCGATCAGGTAGGCTGGAAACTGCTCGGTTCCGCTCAGGGTGATGAAACCTTCATCAACAAAAATATCGTCTTCTTCGTATTTGACCATGACATGCGCATTGACATGGTCAACGATGCTCGCATCTACCACCAGTTCGACGGTGGCCAAATCAACATCGGAAGATGTTTCGTCTTCGGTCGCCGGATCATCGAAGTCGGTGTCTCCATGTCCAGCTTCGACCTCGACCAGCCCGCTGATTTGGATCCGGTCAACCCATTTTTCGCTTTCCACGTCCTGGCCGATGGCCTCCTCTATCTGCCGGATCCGGTCCTCCAGACTCTTGACGCCGCCGGGCCGGTCCGCCCCACTTTCCGAAGGCTCCTGGGCCAGACCGGTGGATACGATGAAAAACGAGGCAACCACCATGATTACGATTGATTTATTCATGTATAGATGCTCCTTGTTTTGATCGCATTTCAACCTTATAAGAATCCATGCCGTCTCATGTAAAACTTCGCTCGAAGCCGGCGGCAAAAACCGATCTATCCCCGCCTTGGGTTTTGGAGGTTGGAGGGCCACGCTCCGTCGTGGCCGGTATTGGGTCATTGCTGACAACACGGACGCGACAGAGCGCGTCCCTCCACCGGGAGGGGCTTCGTGGGAAGTTTCAGTATTGATCAAACTGGCCGCTTAAGACCAAAAGATTCGGATAAATCTCCCGCCGGAGA
>CAYPFH010000330.1:0-4708 GCA_964409825.1 uncultured Desulfobacterales bacterium
GACCGGACCCCGGGCGTGAATCTTGTTGGTGCTGATTCCCACCTCCGCTCCCAGGCCGTACCGGTACCCGTCGGAAAACCGGGTCGAGCAGTTCCAGAAGACGTTGCCCGAATCGACCCGGTCCAAAAAGCCGCGGGCGGTTTCCCGGTTTGCGGTGACGATGGCGTCGGTGTGACCGGAGCCCCACCGGTTGATATGATCGATGGCTTCGTCTGAGTCGGCCACCACTTTGACCGACATCTTCAAGTCGAGGTATTCCGTCTGCCATTGGGCCTCGCCGGCCGGCTCGGCGTCGATCAGCGCCCGGCTCTTTTCGCAGCCGAAAAGGACCACGCCCCGATCGACAAGGGCTTCTTTGAGCTGCGGCAGTATCGAAGGGGCGATCCGTTCATGAACCAGAAGGGTCTCTGCCGCATTGCAGACGGCCACGTACTGGGTTTTGGCGTCGACGACGACGCGAAGCGCCATTTCCGGATCCGCCTCCGCATCGACATAGCAGTGGCAGACGCCGTCGGCATGGCCCAGCACCGGAATCCGGGAGTTGTCCATGATGAACCGGACAAACTCGTTGGATCCCCGGGGAATGATCAGATCCACCCATCGGTCCAGGCTGAGAAGATCCGCCACGTGGGATCGGGTTTCGAGCAGGTGCATCCAGCCGCCGCAGATCCCCGCCTGGCGGGCGGCGGCATCGACAATCTTCGCCAGGACGCGGTTGGTTTCCAGGGCCTCGCTGCCGCCTTTGAGCAGGACGGCGTTTCCGCTCTTCAAGCAAAGGCCGGAAATCTGTACCAGGGCATCCGGGCGGGATTCGAAAATCACGCCGATCACCCCGATCGGACAGCTTACCTTGTAAAGGACAAGGCCCTTATCCAGTTCCCGCGCTTCCAGCGTCCGGCCGACCGGATCGGGAAGGCCCGCCAGATGCCGCAGACCTTCCCCGGCTTCGTCGATTTTCTGCTCATCGAACCGGAGCCGCTTGAGCAAAGGGGCTGAAAGCTGCTCCTTGCGGCTTCTTTCGAGATCGCTGCGGTTGGCCTCGACAATTTCGCCGCGCTGATCTTCCATGGCGCGGGCAATTTCTTCAAGCGCCCGGTTTCTTTCGGCAACGGAAGTCGCCGCCAGCCGAATCGAAGCCTTTTTCGCTTCCCGGGCCGCATCGATGATCTGCATAGGGGACACCCTCCTTTCGCCTTATAGATCGGTAACACGATAAAATTAGAATTTTTTCGCTAATCAAACTCTTCTATACCCAAACTGCCAATTTCTGAAATTTTATCAGGCCCTTTTTCGCGGAACGCGACTTGTAATCAAATCGCGAAGCGATTTGATTACTTGACGATCAAGCGGTATCCCTGGCGCCGCAGCTTCTGCTCGATTTTCGCCACATGCGCCGGACCCCGGGTTTCCATCTCCAGCTCCACCTCGGTGACGTAGATCGGGATGTCTCTTGCATGGCGGTCATGGAAGATGTGAAGCACATTGGCCTTGAGGTCGGCCACGGCGGTGAGCAGGCAGGCCAGGGCGCCGGGGATGTCTTTGAGCTGAACGCGGATGCGCATGATCCGCCCGTTCTTGATCAATCCCTTGGTCAAAATCCGCCCCAGAAGCGGGCTGTCTACATTTCCGCCGCTGACGACCAGCGCCACCCGGCTGCCGGCCCGGATCTTTACGCCTCCATCCAGAAGCGCCGCCAGAGGAACCGCTCCGGATCCCTCGGCAAGGATCTTCTTTTTCTCCAGCAAAAGAAGCATGGCCGCAGCGATCGGTTCTTCGCCCACGGTGACGATGTCATCCACGGCCTCCTGGATGATCGCAAAATTCAATTCCCCGATCCGCTTGACGCTGATGCCGTCTGCAATGGAGCCTTCCGAGGACACATCCACCAGCCTCGCCTGGCGGCGGGATTCAGAGGCCGAGGGGCATGCCGCAGCCTCCACCCCGATGATTCTCACCTCGGGCCGGTGCGCCTTGAGCGCCGATGCAATGCCGGCAATCAGTCCGCCGCCGCCGACCGGGACGAGAACCGTGTCCACTTCGGGAAAATCCTCGGCAATCTCAAGGCCGATGGTCCCCTGGCCTGCAATGATATCCGGATCGTCAAATGGATGGATGAACGTTTTCCCCTTCCGGGAGAGCGCCAGCGCCCGCTCCAGGCACTCGGCGATGCTGGTGCCGTAGATTTCCACCTTTCCGCCGTATTGCCGCGTCGCTTCCTGCTTGCTGATGGAGACCCACTCCGGCATTACGATCACGGCCGGAAGCCCTGCCTGCCGGGCGGCCAGAGCCACCCCCTGGGCATGGTTTCCGGCCGAGGCCGCAACCACTCCCGAGGGTCCGAAAGACCCGCGCCCGGCCGCCATTTTATACGAGGCGCCTCGAATCTTGAACGAGCCGGTAACCTGAAGGTTTTCGAGCTTGAGCCGAATATCGGCGGAAAACCGCCCGCTCAAAGAGGAGGACTCGATCAACGGCGTATGCAGAACCTGCCCGCGGATGGTCTCTGCTGCATGTTGAATGGTTTGAAGCGGAATCATTGTCGGTTTCTCCCCCATGTCTGCGGCTGCCGCCTGCTGCGCAATTGACGACGCCCGATCTCAAAATGACTCGACACCGCCGCCTGAGAGGATCGGGAGCCACGTTTTGCCCCCCGCCGCCTCGATGTCGAATTTTGCCGGAAGCAGCAATCGACCCTCTGTCCATGGTGTACATAAAATTGGCGGTCTTTACAATCACAGGCGATACTGGTATGGCCTTGTTCGAATCGATTGCCGGCCCGTGCCGAAATCCTGCCATCTCCCACCGGACCTTCGCAGATGCCTTCGAACGAAAAAAGCAGAATTCTCGAATTGATCTCTCGGCTGCCCGCCTGGGACTTGATCAAATTCGCGGCACTGGTTTCTGCGGCCCTCTGGCTGCTGGCCCGCGGAACAGAGGCGCTCGGATACAACTGGCAGTGGTACCGGGCATGGCGGTACCTGGTCGAGTTTCGCGGGGGGCAGTGGACCGTCGGTCCGTTGATGGCCGGCCTTTGGATCACCGTCAAAATCACCCTTGTCAGCCTCGTGCTGGCCTTTGCCATCGGCCTGCTGACCGCCGCCTTCCGGCTTTCGCATTCGGCGGTCGCCCGCGCCGTGGCCCGAATCTACCTGGAAATCGTTCGCAACACCCCCCTTCTGGTGCAGCTGTTTTTTCTGTACTTCGTGCTCGCGCCGATATTAGGCATTCACCGGTGGACTGCCGCCATCCTGGCGCTGAGTCTGTTCGAGGGCGCCTACGCCTCGGAGATCGTGCGCGCCGGGATCCTGTCCATCGGGCGGGGCCAATGGGAGGCCGCCGACAGCCTCGGATTCGGCAAAATGGCCGCCTACCGGTATATCATCCTGCCCCAGGCGCTGAGGCGGATGCTTCCCCCGCTGACCAGCCAGGCCATTTCCCTGATCAAGGACTCGGCCCTGGTGAGCACCATTGCGATCTACGATTTGACCATGCGCGGCCAGGCAGTCATCGCCGAAACGTACCTGACCTTTGAAATCTGGTTCATCGTGGCCGGGTTGTATCTGTTCATTACCGTCAGTCTTTCCATCGGCGTCAATTTCTTGGAAAACCGAATCAGAATGTGATCTGGAAAGGAGAGGCCATATGAAGACTCCGCATTGGATGAAGGTACTGGCCGTCGCCTGCGCGACGACGGCGCTTTTGACGACAGCCGCCATGGGCAGCGATCTTCAGCGCCAGCTGAGCCGGGATAGCATGCTGGAGCAGGTGCTCCGCCGCGGGGCGCTGCAGGTCGGGATGTCCACGTTCGTTCCCTGGGCCATGAAAGACAAAAACGGCGAGCTCATCGGTTTTGAAATCGACGTCGCCACCCGGCTCGCCAAGGACATGGGCGTCGATGTCGAGTTTATCCCGACCAAGTGGGCGGGAATCATCCCCGCGCTGCTGACCGGCAAGTTCGACGTCATCATCGGCGGCATGGGGATCCTTCCCCAGCGAAACCTGAAAGTAAACTTCAGCATCCCTTACGACACCACCGGCATGTCCATCGTGGCCAACAAAGACCTGGCCGCCGGATTCGACAGCCTGGAGGACTTCAACCGCAAAGAGGTAGTCGTCGCCGTCCGGCTGGGAGCCACGCCGGCCATGGCCGCCAAAAAATACCTTCCTGAAGCTGAACTGCGCCAGTTCGACGACGAGTCCCAGGCCTATCAGGAACTGATCAACGGCAAAGCGCACGCGGTAGTGGCCAGCGCCCCCACGCCGGCATTTTATGCGCTGCGGTATCCGGACCGGCTTTTTCTCCCCCTGAAGGACACCTTCACCCGGGAGCCGATCGGATTCGCCGTCCGCAAAGGCGACGTCGACACCCTCAATTTTCTCAACAACTGGATCCGGGTGGTGCAGGCCGAAGGGTGGCTCAAGGAACGAAAGCACTACTGGTTCGAAACCCGGGACTGGGCGTCCCGAATCCAGTAAGGGGCACCGCCGAAAAAAGACGAAGGACCGGAAAAAAATACCAAGCACCAAATCCCAAACTTCAAACAAGCACCAAGCACCAAATCACAACATCCAAACAAGGACAAAAGTCTTTCTAAGGGTAGCTTGTTTGCAATTTGGAATTTGAGATTTGGTCATTGTTTGTAATTTGGTGCTTGGAATTTGGATTTTTTTTCTCTCACGCATTTTCATTCGGGCGAAGTTTCACATA
>CAYPFH010000331.1:0-4679 GCA_964409825.1 uncultured Desulfobacterales bacterium
TCCACAAAAACCTGGATTCCCCCGGATCGGAGTCCGGGGCAGGCTTGTCAAGCCCAGAATGGCGGGTTGGGGAGTCTCATTTTTGATTTTTTGATTAAACTGGTTCGCTCGGGCGACCAGCGAAAACAACTCTGGATTCCCGCTTTCGCGGGAATGACAAAAAAAGAATGTCGTCTACAAGTGCCTTAAATATGGGTACCGTATTTCTGGGGCACAACACTATGATTTCTGTATGGATATAGGGGCATCGTGCTTTGCGGAGCGCGCCGCTTTCGAAAAATCGCGCCGGCGATTTTACGAAAGCACCATACAGTCCGCCACCAGCTCCCAGAGGTATTTCACTTCCAGGTCTTCCATGGCGTATTCGGCCTTGATGTTGTTTAGCTGGCCGTGGCAGCTGTGGCAGGGGATGACCACCATCTGGGCGCCAGCGGCCCTGATCTGTTCCATCTTGCGGCGGCCGTAGAAGATACGCTCCTCGTTGTAGCCGGTGGTCAGCGCGCCGCCCCCGCCGCCGCAGCAGATCTGGTCCATCCGGTTCGGATGAAGATCGACCCAGTCGTTCATGCACTGATCCAGGATCCACCGGGGTTCTTCGAAAAAGCCGCGGCCGAAGCGGCGCTGGGCCCTTCGGCCGTAGTTGCACGGATCGTGGTAGCAGGCCCGCTGGGAGAAGCGGTTTTTGTCGAGCCGGATCCGGCCGCTTTTGATGTAGTCGATCAGAAGGTCGAAGACCGTCACGAAGTTGTACGTCGAAAGTGCTTCAGGGAAGTGCTTTTCGAACCCGGACCGGGTCGCCAGATAGGCGTGCCCTCATTCGGGCCAGAGCAGGGTGTCGATGGAAAGCGTCTCCATCTGTTCGAGGATCCTTCCGGCCATGGTCTTTATGGCCTCGTCGTCCCCGGTAAAATACCCCCAGCTCGTTCCTTCCCAGTTGACCGAGGAGACCGTCCAGTCCTCTTTGGCCGCGTGGAAAATCTTCCACCAGTGCTTCAAATCATCGGTGTGGGTGTTGACCAGCTTGTTGTGGACGGTGGTCAGCAGGCGGGCGCCTTTTTTGTCGACGGAGACGGAAAAGTTTTCGAACCCCTCTTCTTCGGCGACTTCCTCGGCCACATCCTCCAGGATGAACACGAAGTCTTCGGTAGGCAGCCGGAGGTTGTTGCCGGTTTCCAGGGCCGCGGAAAGCCCCTTTTGAAGGATGCCCGGTACCTTGTCCCGGTCCCTCAGGGAGCGGATCTTCCGCACGGCGTCTGCGATGTCGATTTCCATGGGACATGCATTTTCGCACTTGCCGCACAGGGTGCAGATCCAGGGCCACCGGGATTCGGACGCCGCCTCGTCCAGCCCGAGGGAGATCAGGCGGATCAGCTTTTTCGGGTCGAAGCCGTCCACCCCGGAGACGGGACAAGAGCTAGCACACAGCCCGCAGGTCACGCAAAAATCCTGGGAATAGGGCCAGGAGCGGCAGTGGGTCAAGTCAAGATCGGTCAGTTCGATTGCTTCTGATGAGAGCATGTGTGCTCCATATTTTTAGAAAAAAGTCTTTGGTTCTCAACTAGAGTCATTCGTCATTGGTCATCAGTCAATAGTCGTTTTCGATACTATAAGGGCCGATAACCGAGCGACAACTGATAACCGGCAACAGATAATCGACAACCATCTGTAGTTAATGACCAATGACTATCGACTCAATGACTGCAAATCTTCTTCAAATTCTTCTACCGCTTCGCCGAACTCGACGCCCATGTTGGAGGCCAGAGTCCGGATCGACAGTCGTCCTGGGTTTACACCCATTTCGCCGAGCCGGGCCTCGAGCAGTTCGACCCGGTCTGCTGCCAGGGCGTTTCCCTGCCGGGAGTGGCAGTTGTCCGGGTGGCAGGAAAGGACCATGACCCCGTCCGCCCCTCGGGCAAAGGCATCCATCAGGTGCGGCAGTGAAACCGCGCCGGCGCAGGGGACTTCGACGATGGTAAGGCCTGCAGGAAGGCCGCGGCCCATGCGCCGGGAATATTGTCCCGCCGGGGCGGCCGACCGGCTGCAGCAAAATGCGGCGATCCGAACCGGGGAATCCGAAGCGGCGGACTGCACGGGTATCAGTTCTTTTCTGCCCAGCCCCGGAATGGTGATGGCGGTCCGGGGGCATTCGGCTGCGCAGATGCCGCAGCGTTCGCAGGCTTCGGCCATGACCTCGACCCGCTCTTCTTCGGTGATGCGGATGGCCCGGTAGGGGCAGAGGCGAAAGCAGGTCAGACAGCGGATGCACAGCCCCCGGTCGATGACGGCCCGGTCGTCTGGAGCCTCTCCCAGGTCCCGCGCGACCTGCGCGGCCGCATTGGCCGCATCGAGCCGCCGTTCTTCTTCGGAAATGACCGCCCGCGCCGGGCCGGCGGCGAAAATCCCCATCCGGTTGGTGCCAACGGTCCAGCGGTGGACATTGTCGTCCTGGGCGAACCCCTTGTTGTCGGTCTCCAGCTCCAATATCCGGGCCAGGCGGGACAGCACCTCTGAGGGGTGGATGCTTTCGTCCACCACGGTCAGTTCCGGCCGGAGGGTGAACCGCTGATGGGTGATCTCGTCGACGAATTCGATGGCCGCCGGACCGGCTTTTTCCTGGTGGATCACCGGCGCGGTGTCGGTGAACTTGACGTAGAAGACCCCGGCCTCCTTGCTTTTCCGAAAGAGCGCCTCCAGGTCGCTTGCCGCCACCTTGAGATTTCCGACGAGCACATAGGTCTGAACGCCGAATTCCTGATGAAGCCGGATGGCTGCGGTCATGACCTCTTTGGCAACGGCGGGCACGCTCTCGGTTGCAATGCCGTGAAGAAACGCCAGGTGCTTGGGCGCTTTTCCCGGCCACCCGGCGCTTGCCGGGTCTTGCAGCCGGGTTTTCAGGTCCGACAGGGAAATGACGGCACCTCCCGGCGTGAGACCGTAGGAGGCGAAGTTTCCCTTGCGCCGGTCCGGTTCGGCAAGGATCAGGCGGGATGCCTCGGCAACCCTTGCTTCCCCGTTTTGCCGCAGCTCGACGGTAAAGTCTCCAATCTTTCCACGGCATCCTTTGAGGCGCGTTTCGGTCAGCAGGGTAAGGGAAGGGATAGACCGGAGCGTTTCGAGGTCGGGGACAGCCTCCGGCCGGTCTTCGGTCACCAGGATCGCCTGTCTGCCGATAGCGGCGGTCTCTTCGGCGATCTGCCGTGCGGTTTTGCCGGCCCCGAAGACGATCGTTGTCATGTCTGCGGATGCAATTGATTTCATGGCTTCGAATTTCGAATTTATGGTTCCGGTCCGAAGATGGATGCGCCTCTCCGAATCATGATTCGGTCAGGTAAGCAAGTACCTTCATGGCCGCCCGCCCGGCGTCGGCCACGCTTTCGGCGATGCTCATGGGACCTGTGGCCGCACCGGAAAGAAATACGCCCGGATACCGGGAGGCTCCGGGAAAACCGTTTTCAGGCGGATCGATTCCCAGGGCAGAGAGCGTCTTTCCCGCACCGGCGCACGGCGTGATGCCCACCGACAGGGAAACCAGGTCGAATTCTTCCTCGCGTCCCTCGTGGGTTTCGTCGGCGGCGTAGACCACTTTGAGCCTCCCGCTTTCCGCCGGCAGGATGTCGCCCGGGATGGCCCGGACAAACCGGAGATCTTCCTGGTGCTTTGGATAGACGGTGTCGAAGTCCTTTCCGAAAGTCTGGATGTCGATATAAAAAACGGTGACCTCGATCTCGGGATGCCGGTGCCGGATCAGGCCGGCCAGCCGGAGGGCCGATCCACAGCAGATCTTCGAGCACCACAGGTGGCCCCGCTTGGCGTCCCGGCTGCCCACGCACTGGATGAAGGCAATCTTTTCCGGAAGCGTGTCGTTGGACGGCCGCAGCGGCCGGCCCTGACGCCGCAGCATCCGCTCAAGCTCCAGATTGGTGACCACGTCGTCGAACATCCCGTAGCCATACGGCTTGTCGGCCGGGTCGAAAGGGGTGAAACCGAAGGCGGTGATGACGGCATCTGCGGCGGTCTCTTCGACTGCCGGCTCCGGCGCAAAGGATATGGCCTCTTGGGGGCAGGCATCCCGGCAGATGGTGCAAGAACTGCCCTTGCTTCGGCTGCAGCGGTCTTCCATCACCCCGTAAAAGGGGTTGTGGGCGGCGGAAAATCCCTGCTGAACGGCGCCTTCCGGGCACACGGTAAAACAGGCGCCGCAGTCGGTGCAGGCTGCCGGGTCGATTGAAATCGAACTCCTCTTGACCTGCACCGCAAAGCGGGCTGTTTTTTCGATCGACACCACTTCGGCCGCGGTCAGCATCCGGATGTCCGGATTGGCGCAGACCTCCCGCAGTTTTTCCTCCACGACACAGGCGCCGCACTTGACGCACCGGTCCGTGGCCTTGCAGGCAAACTGGATACCGTGGCCCCCGGCAAAGGGGGATTTTTCCACGATGTCGGATTTGACGCCGAACCGGGAAAGCGCCAGGGCGGCGGACAATCCCGCCACGCCGCCGCCGATGATCAGTACGCGTTTTTCAGTCATCACACAGTTTCTCTTTGAGATGCAGACGCCCCAAGCCTGTATAAGGAGCGGTCAAAATGCCCCGTTCCCCGCAAGCAAGAAGCACGAAATCCGAATGACCAGAACACGATTAAATCGTAAAAAGTTTCCGAAACCTTCGTCGGGCTTTATT
>CAYPFH010000332.1:0-4672 GCA_964409825.1 uncultured Desulfobacterales bacterium
TTTTCCTTCATGTCCTTCATGATCTTCATGGTTCGATCGTTTTGTCCTTCCCATAAAAAAACATCGAATTCTGGAAAAGTTTCACATAAGGAGTGACATCAGTCATGCCGGAGCTGCCGGATGTCGAAATTTTCAGGCGGTACCTGAACGCCACCGCACTTCATCAGAAAATTCAAACAGTTCGCGTACATCATGACCGCGTGCTGAAAGGGATATCGAAGACGACGCTGCAACGCCGCCTCAAAGGGCAGGAGTTGAAGCAAACCACGCGCCACGGCAAGCATCTTTTTGCCGCGCTTTCAAAAAAGGGCTGGCTGATGCTCCATTTCGGGATGACCGGCTTTCTGCGCTACTTCAAAGCGGAAGACAAAATGCCCGGTCATGTGCGCATGGAAGTCCTTTTTTCGAACGGCTACCGCCTGGCCTACGACTGCCAGCGCATGCTCGGGCAAGTGTCTCTGGTCGAAGACCCCCGGTCTTTTGCAGAAAAGGAAAAACTGGGTCCGGACGCCCTCGAAGACCTGGACGTTGATACCTTTCGCACAGCGGTTTCCGGAAGGCGCGGGAAGATCAAATCGACGCTGATGAACCAGGAGGTGGTTGCCGGCATCGGAAACATCTACGCCGATGAAATTCTTTTTCAGGCCCGCCTTCATCCAGCGATCCCGGCAAATACCCTGGATAATAAGGATTTTGAAAATCTTTACCGGTGCATGGACCGGGTGTGGCAGGAATCGATCGATGCCGGAGCCGACCCGGACGCCATGCCGGACGATTTCCTTCTTCCCCACCGCTCGGAAAAAGATTCCTGCCCCCGCTGCGGCGGCCCGGTAAAGAAAATCACGATCTCCGGCCGCAGCGGCTACTACTGCCCGAAGTGTCAGAAAAAAGACAGATGACAGAGGACAGACGACAGACGACAGTAAAAAGCAATTTTGGATTCAATGAGAAATAAACGGGAACACAGGTCTTTCCGTTATTTCGTATGAAACTTCGGTCGAAGCCGGCGGCAAAAACCGACCTGTCCCCGCCTTGGGTTTTGGAGGTTGGAGGGCCACGCTCCATCGTGGCCGATATTTGGCCGTTACCGGCAGCACGGACTAGACTGCGCGCGTCCCTCCACCGGCAGAGGCTTCGACGCAAGTTTCAGGTTTGATCAAACTGGCCGGTTAAGCGCGTAGGTTGGGCTGAACTTGTGAAGCCCAACATTCTCAGCCTGCTTGCCAAATTCGCCGGCCGCGATCTTGAGACCGGCCGCCTGATCGGCAGTAAACCATCCTTTTTTCTGACATCCGACATCCGACATCTGACATCTACATTTCATTACCATGCTCTATGCGTTTTTCCATCAATACCTCAAGACCGCTGCTGCCGCCGCGTGTTCTTCGGGCATCTGGTCCTTTTTCAGGGCATACACCTTGGCGCCGTGGTTGATCGTCTCCACCGCAGCCAGGTCCAGCAAATCTTCCCCCTCGGTTGAATCTTCGTCGTACAATACCACTTCGTTTTTATCCGGATCGAAACTTCCCGGTCTCCGGGCGTCGATATCGATGAAAAGAGTATCCACCCGGCCGTATGCGGCATGCGGTACAACCGCCTGAACGCCGGCTGCAGTGTATCCCTTTCCGGCCAGTTCCCGGTACCGCTGCCGGGCTTCACGCAGGTTTCTTTCCAGCTCCGGGCGGACGATTTCCCACGCCTTTTGATGCAGCTCCTCGGCTCGCAGGGCTTCCGGATTGCCCCGGACGACGTCTTGCATGACCCATCGATACGAGCTGGCCTCTTTGAATATCGGAAGCAGATATTCCACGCCGGCCAAAACCAGCGGCACTTCCTGCTCTGGGAGAATATCCGAAAGCCCCCGGTCCACATCCTGGAAATAGCGCAGCAGTTCATCCTTGTTGTCGTCCACGCTCACGCCATGGCCGTGGAATATGGCCGGCCGATTTCCGCCGCCTCCGGCAGCGCCGGTGTGAAACTGCAGCTGGTACTGCTTGCTGTCGTATTTAAGCGATTCTGCGATGCCTTCGGGCACATCGACCAGGTCGATTTCCATCACGTTGTGCCGCGTACAGGAAAACAGCCGCACCTCGTTCTGGCTCAAGGCGAGCACGTAAAAGCGACCGTCTGCCATAAACAGCGGAATCAGCGGCTTGACATAGAAACGCTGTCCGGAGACAAATTCTTCTTCAAAAGAGACCGGCAGCTTATAGAACAGAAACACGCCGGCGGCAATGAATACGGCAAGCCCGCTGCTCTGGTAGCGCCAGAAATAGTCGTTTTCCAGCAGGCGACGCCCCTGTTCGACCATCTCGTAGAGCTCTTTTTTCTTTGCTCCGTTTTCCTGGATTTTCTTCTCCGCCTTTCTCAGCAGGTTTTTAAAGCGGATCCGCTGTTCGTCTATCGTCGCTGCCCCCGGCTCGGCAGGCATGTACATGGAAATGCACAAATCGTCTTCGATGTCCGTCAATCGCTTCAGGTCTTGCAGGGTGAAGTTTTTCATTGTCGAAGTTCCTCGTTTCGGATACTGATTTTACTTTGCATTTTTCTTAAAGTCAGTCATTGGTCATTAGTCATCGGTCATTTCGAATGGGTGATCACATCATCCTTACATCTCGCCCGAAACCGGAGTTCAGTAATGACGAATGACCAATGACTGCAGTAATTATTCTTTCCACCCTTCCGGCGGCTCCACCTGCGGTTCGTCGACCTTCGACAAGCGGCTGCCAAGCTTGTCCACGATTTGGACGGTACTGGCCTGGGGCCCCTTTTCACTGTCTGTGGGAAAATATCGCACCCCGGTGCCAATTTCCAGCCGATCGAAATCGTCCTCAGTGACGGCGTTTCGGTGGAAAAATATTTCGCGCCCCTCCAGACTCCGGATAAATCCGTATCCTTCTTCCGGGAACAGCCGCACCACATGACCGATGAGCTGTTGCGCAGGATGGGTCTTCACATCCCCCTGCTGCTTTTCCTTGAGTTTGATCAGTTGGCGGCGCACCGCCTCGAAGGCGTCTTTTACCGCCACCCGCAGCGGCTCGTGGCTTTCTCCTTGTCCGGGGTCACGCCGGCCGACCAGCTCTTTTCCCGGCGGAACGCGGACGACAACCCGCACACGATATGGGCTGCCGGATCGCTGGTCTTCCGGATCCTTTTCCACGGCCACCCGGCAGCTGATCAGGCGCTCGTGAAGATCGTCTAGCTTGGCCGTCTTTTCGAGAATGAAATCTTCGATCTCGTCGTTTTTATCCAGACCGCGATAAGTGATTTCCGGCGGTACTTCCATGGTTGTATACCCCGCTCCTTGTTGTCTTTGTTATCGGTCATGAAAAAATGCATAGCGCATGGCGCATAGAGCATAGAGAAGAACACAGAGGGCAGGTGACCCATGATTGCTTTACTGCTCCTGCGGCCAGAGTTCAGCCAGTTCCTTGGGAAGCTCGTCTTCGACGTCCTTTGCCTCGCCCGCAGCGATGCGGTGGCGAATGAGTTTAAATACCGCCCGGGTAAGGGTTTCCGGATCGGTTCTTCCGGCTGTGGTCTCGCCGTTGAGATTGTTCTTTACCCTGGCATAGAATTCTTCCTTGTCACGGATTTTCTCCGGTGTTTTTGACGGATTCCAACCCTCGTAGTAGATCCCCCGGATCAGCATCGGAAGCTGAGCCCCTAAATGGGCGGCCTCTTCCGGTAGCAGACGGTCTCTCAGGGCGTGAAGGATGGCCCGCAGCCCCTTGTAGGCAAGCTGACGGTCCTCCCAGGCCATCTCGAACATCAAGGACTTCAGCCAGTCGTTGGTTTCGTGCAAAGTATGATCGAATACTTGCAAGCCTGTGGTCGTCACGGTTGATCTCCTTTTATGATTGATTTTTCACCAGCGTGATCTTGTCGCCGCTGACCTTTATGTCAAAGGCATCGCCGGGACGGAACACCGACTCTTCCAGCATTTCGGGGTCGATCCGGATCCCTTTGTCGGTGTAAAGCGCACGCAGACCCGGATCCCCGATCAGGCCGGCGACCACCACAGTCTCGCCTTTTTCCTGCATGAGGCTTTGCAGCGCCTGCTTCAGCGCCCCCATGTCCCTGACATCAAGTTCCTCCATAATCTCGCTCGCCGACTTTTCGCTTTTTGCCAACTCCCATAGCCGTTTCATGTCGATAACCTTTCCGCATGTGCGCGGCATGATAAATGGGGTCGAGTCGGTATTTTGTCCTGCAACGATCAGGAGTAATATGTGTTTCCATGAGTTCGCCGATTGCCGTAGCCATCGCCGGGCTGTCCGCCTGCGCCGTCACTTCGGCCGGGATTTATACCATCAGCCGGTTCGAAGAGGCCGCCCGGAAGTATTCGGTCTACTTCGTCAGCTTTGGTGAAACATGCATGAACCAAAACGGCATCCGCCGGCTCGCGTCCAGCTCATCGAACTGGGCGTTTTTCTGCTTCTGATTATTCCAGCGATGGTACTTTCCCTGCGACCGGTCGCGCCCTTGCCGCGAAGTAAGATTGCGAAATAGGGAAAGTGAGGGAGCATAAGATTGCCTTCTTCCGATTGTTATTGGTCCATGGTCATTAAAAATCCGATGTCGGATGTCCGATTTCCGATGTCAGCCTCATCCATTGCGGGCAGGGCCGAACAGTTTGATCAAAGGTGAAACTTTTCCCGAAGCCTCTGCC
>CAYPFH010000333.1:0-4667 GCA_964409825.1 uncultured Desulfobacterales bacterium
GATCCGGGGTGCGGGATAAACTCCGAGCCGGGATCCAGGGGAGAACTGGATGCCGCATCAAAGCCTGCCCCGGACTCGATCCGGGGTCCGGCATGACGGACCGGCAATAACGAAGTTTCACATAAGGAGGCCTCATTGCCGATGAAGAAACAAAAGGAGCGGGACAGACCATTTTCCGAATTCATGGCCGATGTGCTCAACTACGGCGCTTTGAACCTGGCCATGGGCATCGGATATCGGCTGGGGCTGTTTGACGCGATGGACGGGCTGTCCGGCCCAAAAACAGCCGGGGACATTGCCAAGAAGGCAGGGCTTGACCCACGGTACGTGACCGAATGGCTGGGCGTCATGGCCTGCGGGGGGGTTGTGGACATTTTGGCGGGGAGGGACGATGAAGACCTGTTTTTTCTTCCCAAGGAGCATGCAGACCTGCTTACGAGAAGGGCCGGCGAGGCCAACCTGGGCGTCTACACCCAGGAGATTCCGCTTCTGACCGCCCGCGCCCTGGAACCCGTGGCAGAGGGGTTCGCTACGGGCAAGGGCGTTTCCTACGACCATTATACGAAGTTTCAACGGTTCATGACCGAGCTGGCCGACGCCAAGCACCGCCGGGTGCTCGTAGACCGGTTTCTGCCGTCGGTGGACGGGGGACGGCTGGTCCGGCAGCTGGAATCCGGCATCCGCGTCTGCGACCTGGGCTGCGGGGAGGGGGTCGCCGTTCTGCTCATGGCCGAGGCGTTTCCCAAAAGCGAATTTACCGGCATCGATCTTTCGGCCGATGCCCTCGCGGCGGCCGAGTCGGCGGCCGCTAGACAGGACGCAAAAAACGTGCGATTCATTCGCACCGATGCCGCAAGGCTCGACCAAGGGCCGGATCTGGCCTCGTCCTTTGACTATGTCACCGCCTTTGACGCCATTCACGACCAGTCCCGACCTGCGGCGGCGCTGGCGTCGGCATTTGCCATTCTCCGGCCCGGCGGGGCCTTTTCCATGGTGGACATCGCCGCCAGCAGCAACATGGCCGACAACCGGAACCACCCCATGGGGCCGTTTCTGTACACGGTGAGCCTGATGCACTGCATGCCGGTGGGGCGCGTCGACGGCGGTGCGGGCCTGGGCATGATGTGGGGCCGTCAAATAGCGGAGCAGATGCTCCGGCAGGCCGGCTTTTCACCCGTGTCCGTAGAAGAAATCCCCGACGACCCCTTCAACCTGCATTTTTTCTGCCGGAAATCGGACTGATCCGCCCGGACCGAGAAAAATGTCCGATGAACACCCCGTGAGCTTCAGAGACTTTCCGGTGTCGATGATTTTTCTTTCAAGACGGCCAGGGTTTCATCATCGCAGACATCGAATATTTTCCCGCAGCCGCCGCAGATCGTCTCGCAGGCATCCGCGTTTCGGGTCCGCCGCTGTTTAAGCACCGCCCGGCACTCCGGGCAGCGAAGATCGTCTTTTGCTTCCATGGCTCTTCCTTTTCCGTAATGATCGTGTTTTTGACAAGGATACAACCGCTATCCGATATTATGACGCGATGGCTGCGGTTTGGCCAGGTAGATCACGTGGCGCGGACCGCCCTTTTTCGGCCGCCGGACGGTGGCTTCAAATCCTCCCGCCTCCAGCCGTTTGACGAATCCCGCATCGTAGTCTTCGCCCCAGACCGCAAAGATCCCGCCGGGGGAAAGCACGGTCCGGACCGATTCGATGGCCCGGTTCCCGTACAGGGGGTCGCCTTCTTTGTGGGTTCGGGTGTAGGGACCGGTGTACAGGTCGTAGATGACGGCGTCGATTGTCCCCGGACCCGGCTTTTCCGCCCGGTTTCCAACGACGCGGGCAACGTCTTCGATTTCGATCCGGACCCGGGGATCGACCGCGGCCCCCCCGGTGAGCTCGGAGAGCGGACCCCGGCACCAGGAAACCACCACCGGGTTGAGCTCGGCCACCGTGACCTCCGCCCCCGCAGGCAGGGCGTCAAGGACCGCGCGAAGGGTAAAGCCCATGCCGAGGCCGCCCACCAGCACCCGCGGCGCCGGTCGTGTCTCGAGATGGCGGCAGGCCAGCCTTCCCAGGGCGGCCTCCGTGCGATGGGAGGCGGAGTTCATCAGCACCCGCCCGTCCACCGTGATGAGAAAGTCCCCCTGGCCGTGGCGGCGCAGCTCGAGGACGCCTTCTTTTGTGTCGACGCTTTCGATCGTTTTCCAGGGTATGGCCATAGTAGATTTCGAATTTCATGAATGCGCGCCAGCGCATTCATTTCCGGAAAAATTTCGGCCGCATGAGGTTTTCGATGGAAAAGATCCGGTCGAGTTTTTCCTTGGAGACCAAGCCCTTTTCGAGTACCAGGTCGTAAACCGAGCGGCCTGAAGTCAGGGCTTCCTTGGCCACGGCGGCCGAGGTCTCGTAGCCGATGACCGGATTCAGGGCCGTCACGATGCCGATCGAATTCATCACCATGTTTCTGCAGTGCTCCCGGTTGGCCGTAATCCCGGAAACGCACTTGGTCTCCAGGGCGTAGCAGCCCCGCTGAAGCATTTCCAGCATCTGAAACAGATCGAAGGCGATCACCGGCTCCATGACGTTGAGCTGCAGCTGCCCGGCCTCCGAGGCCAAAGTGATGGTCACGTCCATGCCGACCACCTGGAAGGCGATCTGGTTGACCACCTCCGGGATGACGGGATTGACTTTTCCGGGCATGATGGAGGACCCCGGCTGAAGCCGGGGCAGGTTGATCTCGTTTAAACCGGCCCGGGGTCCGGACGACAAGAGCCGAAGGTCGTTGGAGATTTTGGATAATTTGACGGCAAATCGCCGAAGCAGGCCGGAAAGCTGGACATAGGCGCCGGTATCCCAGGTGGCCTCCACCAGGTCGCTCGAGCTGACCAGCGGAAAGCCGGTAAGCCTTCGCAGATGGTCGACCGCCACCGGTGCATAGCCGGCCGGGGCGTTGATGCCGGTACCGATCGCCGTGGCGCCGAGGTTGATTTCGTAGAACAGCTCCTGGACGGTTCGAAGCCGAGCGACATCCTCGGCGATCGTGGTGGCAAATGCGCCGAACTCCTGGCCCAGGGTCATGGGCACGGCATCCTGAAGCTGGGTCCGCCCCATCTTGATGACATCGGAAAATTCCCGGGCCTTTGCCCGGAAGGCGTCCGACAGGGAATGCATGGCTTTTGCCAGTTTCGGGATGATCAGCAGCAGCGCCAGCCGAAATGCCGTCGGGTAGGCGTCGTTGGTGGATTGGGAACAGTTTACGTGGTTGTTGGGATGAACGACCTCGTATTCCCCCTTGGCCCGGCCCAGGATTTCCAATGCCTTGTTGGCAATCACCTCGTTGGCGTTCATGTTGGTCGAGGTGCCGGCACCGCCCTGGATGACGTCGACCACGAACTGGTCGTCGAGCCGGCCTGCGATGACCTCGTCGCAGGCGGCAGCGATGGCCTCACCGATCTCCTCGGAGAGCACCCCCAGGTCCATGTTGGCCAGGGCCGCTGCTTTCTTGACAAAGCCCAGGGCCTGGATCATGCACGGCTCGATGGAAATGGGGATGTCTGTGATCCGGAAATTTTCCAGCGCCCGGACGGTCTGAACGCCGTAATAGGCCTCTTTCGGGATTTTCTTTTCGCCGAGAAAATCGTGTTCGATACGGGAAGCTGGGGACATCGAACGCCTCCTTTGGCGGTCTTTTGGGTCTGGACGCCGTTGTCCGGACGCCGGTTCATTTGGCGCATGTTACCTGGACAAATCATGTTTCCGGCAGGACGCGGCGGCATCACTTCCCTGTTTCAGCAGAGCAATGAAGTCGCCGAAGACGATCGGCAATTTCCCAGCGGCGGATCAGTTCGGCCGCCGCCGGCGGGACCATGTGGTCCCATTTTTCGTCTTTGGCGATCCGTTCCCGTACCTTGCTTCCGCCGATTCCCTTTTCCTGCGGCGAAACCTCCCGCAGGACTTCGGTCTTGAGGCCCAGGGACTGAAACCGGGGCAGCTTTTTCCGGCCCCAGTCATCGTAAATCGTGAGAAAAAACACCGCATCCATGGGCACATAATGGCGGTATCGGTGATATGGCGGGAAACCTCGCCGTCGAGCACCAGAACCCCCCGGAATCCCTCGGTCTGGTGAAACCGGAAGGAGATCCCGTCGAACTGTGCGGCGCCCGCGAGCTCAAAGAGATTCTCCAGCTGTGCATCGTCTATCTTCGGCTTGTTGTCGACCATGAAGAGCACCCCGTTTTCTTCCCGCAGCACGGCAAAGTGGGCCAGAATCGCCACCTGGCCGGGGGAAAGCAGAATGGCAGCCCCCAGCGCCTCTATTGCGCCGCGGCCGGGAAACTCCCCGGGGTCGCAGCCGAACAAGATAAAGTGCGCCGTTTCGCTGGGGATCGCCTCGCCGGCGAAAGTGGCGTGAAACAGGCCGCAGCACCCACCTTTTGCAATCCGGTCCAGCGCCGGGGTGTTGGCCGCGGCGTGATTCAAAATTCCAGAATCCAGATTCAAGATTCTCCGGCGGGAGATTTATACGAATCTTTTGGTATCAACCCGGCCAGTTTGATCAATACTGAAACTTCCCCCGAAGCCTCTGCCGGTGGAGGGACGCGCTCTGTCGCGTCCGTGTTGCCGGTGATGCACAAATACCGGCCACGACGGAGCGTGGCCCTCCAACCTCCAAA
>CAYPFH010000334.1:0-4664 GCA_964409825.1 uncultured Desulfobacterales bacterium
GGGGTTGGCCCGGGGCCTGGGAATATCCGAACAAACGCCGATTACCAGTCCGACTTTTACCCTGATCAACGAGTACGCCGGCCGTCTTTGGCTTTTCCACGCAGACCTTTACCGCATCGCCCACTGTGCCGAGATAGAGGAGACCGGGTTTGCTGAAATCTTCAACGGAAAAGGCGTTGCGGCCATTGAATGGGCTGAGAATTGTGAAAGGCTTCTGCCTTCGGATCGGCTTGAAATTCGCTTCCGCGATCCGGAACCGGAGATTCGCATTCTTTCTCTGAACGCCTGTGGACAGCTTTCGAAGGATCTGTTAAAAGCGCTTCGGACAAAGATAAAAGCGTCCTGATCCGATGATAAGTTCGCCCTCGGTAGACGTCCAAAAACGAGGGCCGCACCGAGCAAAGACGCCCCGGGCATCTTCATCCGGGAACCCATCAACGGAGAAATTCGACCCTCACGATCGGGGCCGCTGACCGAGGGGCGGTCAGTTTGATCAAATGTGAAACCGTGCCATTTTGGCCTAGTTTCACATAAGAAACGAGCGGTTAGCGACGTGCCCCATATCAGACGGACATTCGCATAACGGTTGGAAAAAAATAATTTTTTCAAAGATTCCGGTGTTAAAAAAGGGCCACCCCTGAGTGAGGAGGAGAAATGAAAGCCCTGAAATGGATCGGCATCACGGTCGGCGCGTTGGTTGTCCTGGTCGTTGCCGCCCTTTTGATTGTCCCCATGTTCGTGGACCTGAACGATTACAAGCCGCAGATCGAGCAGCAGGTCACGGCGATGACGGGCCGGTCTTTTTCCATCGGAGGAGACATCGACCTTTCCCTTTTTCCCTGGGCCGGGGTGGCTCTGTCCGACATCCGATTGGGCAATCCGGCCGGATTCGACGAAAAGCAGATGGCCGGCCTGGAGGCCTTCGAAGTGCGGGTAAAACTCCTTCCGATGATTTTCCGGGACATCCAGGTCAAGCGGTTCGTGGTTCATCGGCCCCAGGTTGTGCTGATCCGACAAAAAGACGGCAGCGCCAATTGGGAAGGATTCGGGGGTGCCGAAAAATCCGAGGCCGGCCCGGCAAAAGAGAAAAGGCCGGCGGCGCCGGCGCCTGAGACCGAAGCAAGCCTTCCCATCGAAACCCTGGCCGTGGGAGAGTTTGCCGTAACCGGCGGGTCGGTTCGCTATTTGGACCGGCGGACCGAATCGGAACATAGCGTCTCGGATCTGACCCTGCGGCTGACCGACGTTTCCCTGGACCGGCCGGTGCCGCTTTTTTTCTCCGCACAGGTGGACGGCAAGCCGCTCTCCCTGGAGGGGACCGTCGGGCCGGTGGGGCGCCGGCCCGGAAAGGAAGACCTCGGGTTCGATTTGATCGCCAAGGCCTTCGGCCAGCTTGAAGTGGCGGTAAAAGGGAAAGTCAGCGATCCGGCATCCACCCCGCGGCTGGAGGCCACGGTGGGGATATCGCCCTTTTCACCGCGGGAGCTTGTGTCGGCCATGGGACAGCCGTTCCCGCTGGAGACGAAAGACCCCGGGGTGTTGAAAAAAATATCGCTGAAAGCCGATGTCAAGGGCGGCCCGGAATCTGTCTCCCTGACCAACGGAAGCCTTGCCATCGATGACGCCACTGCCAGGTTTTCCGCGCAGGTATCCGAATTTGAAAAACCCCGGGCCTCCTTTGAAATGCAGATAGACCGCATCGATCTCGACCGGTATCTTCCAGCCGGAAAAGAGGAAAAGGCAGAGGAAAAAAAGACGGCGCCGGCCTCCGATAAGAAGAAGGAAAAAGCGGACTACGGCCCGCTGAGACGCCTGATTCTCGATGGAAAGGTGCGGGTTGACGAACTGAAGGCGGCCGGCGCAACGATGAAGGACGTCCGGTTGACCGTCTCGGCAAAAAGCGGCGTGATCCGGGCCGATCCGCTGGCGATTTCCCTGTACGGGGGAAATCTTACTGCCGGGCTCAAACTGGATGTGCGCACCGATATGCCGAAAACCGACCTTCAGCTGGGGGTGGATCAAATCGCCGTCAATTCGCTGTTGAACGATCTGCTGCAAAAGGACTTTATAGAGGGGGCCACCAGCGCGAAGATCGATCTTTCCTTTGCCGGCGACAGCGGCAAAGCCATATTGAAAACCCTTTCCGGCGGCGGGCAGTTGTCGGTCAAGAACGGGGCGATCAAGGGCGTCGATCTGACATCCATGGCCCGCAACATCCAATCGGCCTTCGGCGGCGCCCAAAAGGGGGCGGAAACGCCGCGCACCGCATTTTCAGACCTCGTGGTTCCTTTTTCCATCAAAAAAGAGGTGGCCAGCACTCCGGGCACGGTCCTTGAATCTTCTCGCATCCGGTTCAACGCCGCCGGAAAAGCGGACCTTGTCCAACGGGCCTTGGACCTTCGGCTGGATCCCAGGCTGAAGGGCACCGTCACGGGCCGGGGTGACAGCGCCGAGCCTCCCGGAATAACGGTGCCGATCAAGGTCAGCGGCTCTTTTTCTTCCCTGAAATTCAGCCCCGATCTGGAAGGGGCGGTCAAAGATAAGATCAAAGAATTCACCTCTCCCGAAGGCTTGCAGAGGCTTCTTCCCTCCGGGAAAAAAGAAGAAGGTGCTGCCAAGCCCGAAGAGCAGGTAAAAGACATGATCAAGGGGCTTCCCTTCGGCGGGAAAAAATGAGCATGAAACATGATATCGCACTCATCGGCGCAGGCCCCCGGGGGACTTACTGTTTGCGGCGGCTGATGCTGAAGCTTCGGCAGGAGCCGCTCTCCGGACCCGTTCATATCCACGTCATCGAAAAGTCCGGCAAATTCGGCGGCGGCGGGATTCACTCCCCGACCCAGCCGGAGTATCTGCTGCTCAACACCATCGGCAGCCAGATCACGGCCTTTGGAGACGACGATGCAGAAGCCCGGGCGTCGGCGGCCCGGAAAACCCTCCACGGATACCTGGCCGATCAGGGTGTTTCCATCGGTCCCAATGACTATCCCTCCCGGGCCAGCCACGGGAGGTACCTGGCGGCCATGTTCGACTGGATCGAAGCCAATCGCCCGCAGGGGGTGACCGTTCACCGTCATTGCCGGGAGGCCGTCGATATCGAGCCGGATCAAAATGGCGCACAGTGTATCAGGTTCGAAGACGGATCCGCGGTGGCGGCCCACGAGGTTCTTCTGCTCACCGGCCATGCAAAAAACCGGATCTTGCCCGGATCCCCGATGGAGGCCTGGGCGCAGTTTGCCGAAACGCAGCAGCAGCAGGGCCGAAACGTCAGCTACTTGCATCTCGTATACCCCGTTTCGGGAAAAACCGCACACATCCAGCCGGAAGAGCCGGTGTATGTCATCGGCATGGGCCTGACCGCCGTCGATGTGGTCAAGACCTTTACCTACGGCAGGGGAGGGCGTTTTGAAAACGATCGGTACGTCCCAAGCGGAAAAGAACCCCACGTCATTTTAGGCTCCCGGCTGGGACTGCCTTATTCGGCCCGGGGGCGCAACCAGAAGAGCGGGCAATACAAAGGCCGGATTTTCACCCGGGAGGCAGCGGAAGCTGTCAAAGCCCGGAAACCGAAAGTCGATTTTCAAGAAGATCTGCTTCCGTTGATGATCCGGGAAATGGAGTTCGTCTACTATACGGCGATGCTCGGCCCCCGGTTCGGAGAAGATCTTCTGGCTTGCAGTGACGGAGCGGCCCGCAGCCGCCTGATCGAAGAAAGGGTTCGGCCGGGGGACCGCTTTTCCTGGGAGGCCCTTGCCAAGCCCATGGCCGGAGTCGAAAATCAGGCAGCGGCCGGCGCGCCCTGGTTCGACTCCATGGATGCCTATACCCGCTTCGTTCTCGATGTCGTGGCAAAGGATATCCAGGAGTCCGGCCTGGGCAACATGACCAGCCCCCTCAAAAATGCGGTGGATTCAGTGCTTCGCGACCTCCGGGACCACCTGCGGCTGGCGGTCGACGGCGGCGGACTGTATGCCCGGTCCCACCGCTTCTTTGACCGGGAATTCAACCGGATCAACAACCGGGTGGCCGTGGGCCCGCCGGTTTCCAGCAGCCGGGAGCTTTTTTTGATGGCCGAAGCCGGCCTGCTTTCGTTTTCCGGGCCGTCTCCGCGGCTCGAGACCGACGAAAAAGCCGGCTGCTTTGTCCTGGAAAGCGAGCAGGTGGCCGGCTCCCGCCGGAAGGTTCAGCACGTACTCAACGGCCGGATCCACGGGGTGGACAACAAAAACGACACCTCGCCGTTGATCCGGAGCCTTTACCGCCGGGGTCTGATCCGAAACTTCGTCAACGAAGACGAAACCGGCCGATACGAACTGGGTGGGCTCGACGTGGACGGCGAATTTCACCTCATCGGCCAAGACGGTCGAGCGCATCCGCATATCTGCGCCCTGGGCATTCCCCTGGAAGGCAAGTTCTGGTTCAACGCGGCAGACGCCCGGCCCGATGTCGACTCCAACGCCGTCGGCCAGTTGAGCCGATGGGCGGCGGGGGCGGTGGAGCGGCTTCGGAAGAGGGGAGGGTGATAAGAGAATTTGGACCGCACTGTGCAGGAAGGTGTTCGGTCCTGCCGCGGCGCAATCCATTATAACTCAACTTTCGGGATTCGTGCTGCCGCGAAATGGATAATTTGCTGCCGGTATACGAACTCGCTCCAAAGGATACCT
>CAYPFH010000335.1:0-4642 GCA_964409825.1 uncultured Desulfobacterales bacterium
GGGACGGCAGGGATGACATCTGGAATCCGAAATCCGCCTTTTAGCTGACATCCGATATCTGACATCCGACATCCGGTTTTCTTGCCTCCCGCCGGAGAATCTTGAATCTGGAATCTGGAATTTTGAATCACGCCGCGGTCAGCGGCGGGGCTTATGTGAAACTTCGGATAAAATCGTGGTAACGATTTTATCCGGATATAACACCGCCCTGATCGCCGAAAGGCGGACAGGGCGGGTTTTTATAAAATCGCGGAGCGATTTTATTTTTCGTTCTGATTTTGAAATTTGGCGTACTTCTTTCGAAATCTTTCGATTCGGCCGGCGGTGTCGACCAGTTTCTGCTTGCCGGTGAAAAACGGATGGCATTGGGAGCATATTTCCACACGGATGTCATTCTTCGTCGACCCGACCTCGATCGCGTTTCCGCAGGCGCAAGTGATTTTGGTCTCTTCGTATTTCGGATGAATCTCGGCTTTCATGGTGTGTCAATCCCCTCTTATGCGTTCATTGAATTTAGAAATTCTTGATTATCCTTGGTTCCGTTCATTTTTTCAAGCAAAAATTCGATGGCGTCCACCGGGTTGAGCGACGAAAGCAGTTTTCTGAGGATCCAGACCCGGTTGAGGATCTCGGTGCTGAGCAGGAGTTCTTCCTTGCGGGTGCCGGATTTGTTGATGTCGATGGCCGGAAAGAGGCGCTTGTCTGCAATCCGCCTATCGAGCTGCAGCTCCATGTTGCCGGTTCCCTTGAACTCTTCGAAAATCACCTCGTCCATGCGGCTTCCGGTATCGACGAGCGCGGTGGATATGATCGTCAGGCTGCCGCCTTCTTCGATGTTCCGGGCCGCGCCGAAAAACCGTTTGGGCCGCTGAAGCGCGTTGGAATCGACACCGCCGGAAAGGATTTTCCCGCTTGGCGGCACGACGCTGTTGTATGCCCGGGCCAGCCGGGTGATGCTGTCAAGGAGGATGACCACGTCCTTTTTGTGCTCCACCAGGCGTTTGGCCTTTTCGATGACCATTTCGGCCACCTGAACATGGCGCTCGGCCGGTTCGTCGAAGGTGGAGCTGATCACCTCTCCCTTGACCGACCGCTCCATGTCGGTCACCTCTTCCGGCCGCTCGTCGATAAGCAGGACGAACAGGTTGATGTCCTTGTGGTTGGCGGTCATACTGTTGGCAATCATCTGAAGAAGCATCGTCTTGCCGGCGCGCGGCGGGGAAACGATCAGCCCGCGTTGGCCGAACCCGATGGGTGTGAGCAGGTCCATGATGCGGGTGGAGTAATTCTCGGCCTCGCTCTCGAGCTTGATCTTCCGGTTCGGGTAAAGCGGGGTGAGGTTGTCGAAGAGGATCTTTTCCCGGGCCACTTCCGGGTCCTCGTAGTTGATCGCCTCTACTTTGAGCAGGGCAAAGTACCGCTCCGATTCTTTTGGCTGACGGATCTGCCCGGAAACGGTGTCTCCCGTGCGCAGGTTGAAGCGCCGGATTTGGGACGGAGAAACGTAGATATCGTCCGGCCCCGGCAGATAGTTGTAGGTCGGCGCCCGAAGAAAACCGAAGCCGTCGGGAAGAATTTCCAGGGTTCCTTCACCGTAGATCAGGCCATTTTTTTCGATCTGCGCCTGGAGGAGGGCAAAAATCAACTCCTGTTTGCGCATGCCTGCGGCACTTTCGATGTTGTAATTTTTGGCGAGCTTGGCCAAGTCCTTGATGTTCTTGTCTTTGAGTTCGACGATGTTCATGCAGCATCAATCCCGTTTTGTTGGATTCACAGCACTGGGCCTTATCCGGCTATCGTTTCTGTTTTGTCCGCTATTTTAAGTCCCTCCAGGTCCGGCCCGCAAAGTTCTGTCCGTTTTGCAGACTCATCACGGCCCCTTTGCGGGATCCCCTGATCCCTTGTTCGGCGTAGCGAATCGAACTGATCGTATTAGCGTTCACTGATGGTCGTTCGGATAGTGTTTCGCTGGCGTTACTGGAGGATTCTAAATGATGATTAAGCCAGGCAGTTTCTGGGACATTGTTACCCAATGGCAGGCGTTCCAATTACAATTTATGAAATAGTACACGCCGGCAAGGCTGTCAAGCCTTTTAGCCGTCTTTTTCGGGTTTTGCCGCCAGTCGATCGAACAGCCGGTCAACTTGGTCGAGGATATCGCCCGGCCTGCTTCGATTTTCGATGACGAAATCGGCCCGCTTCGTTTTTTCGGATTCCGGCATCTGGACTCCGATCAGGGCCGCGGCCTGCTCCGGGGCCACATCGTCTCTTTCAACCAGACGTTGCACCCGGGTTTCTTCGGATGCGCAGACCACGATCACCCGGTCGAAGAATTTTTCCAAACCGGCTTCGAACAGAAGCGGAACCTCGGCAACCAAAAGCCGCGCTCCGGAAGCTTCGGCCCGGTCCATGCGATCGTTCATCCTCCGCATCACCTCCGGATGGACAATCGCCTCCAGATCTCTTCTCGCCTTCTCGTCGGAGACGATGATCTCCCGAAGCCTCCTGCGGTCCAGTCCGCCGTCTTCGGCGACCACCTTGCGGCCAAAACGGTCGACAACCTGCTGAAAACCGGGGGATCCCGGTACCACAGCTTCCCTCGACAGTCGATCCAGATCCACGATAAACGCCCCAAGCATCTGGAAACGTTTACAAACCATGGATTTCCCCGAACCGGCCCCGCCGGTGACCGCCACCCGGAGGGTGCGCCGGGCCTTGTTGCTACTATCGGACAAACCGCATTGCTCCTTTCGCTTATTTGATGCCTTCGCAAAAAATCAGGATTCCCCTGTTTTCGTCATTCCCGCGAAAGCGGGAATCCAGCGATTTCAAAACCGGTTCTCTATAAAGCTCAAGGAACCTCAGGCCGGAATCGGTGGAGGGACCCGCACAGTGCAGTCCGGCTTGCCGTTGACGACCAAATCCCGGCCACGACGGAGCGTGGCCCTCCAAACCCAACCCCCACGGCCCCCGGCTCCCCGAAACTGGAGCTTGAGAATCCCGGGTAGCCGTATTTTCGAATTTGAGATTATCGCCGGCTCAGCGTATATTGATTTGATGGAGCAGCTTTTAAACAAACTGTCTGACGTATTCTACACGGCCGCCCTCACCGGCAGCCGGTTTTGGATTGTCGGCGGCACGGTACGAGACCACCTGATGGGCTGCGAGCCCGTGGATTATGACATTGCCGTAGACGGAAATCCAGCGGATTTTGCCGATTTGTTTTCCCGGACCTACGGCGGACGACCGGTTGCTTTGGGCCGGGGCGATTTTCAGGTTTTTCGGGTGGCCGCACTTGGCCGTTTTTTCGACTTTAGCCGCATCGAGGGCGACAATATCGAAGAGGATCTGAGAAGGCGGGATTTTACCATCAACGCGATGGCCGTTTCACCGCCAGGCGGTCGGATCATCGATCCGCTGGACGGTCTTCAGGATCTATACCGCCGCAGGATTCGGATGGCTGCTTCCGATGTATTCGAAAGGGATCCGGTGCGGCTGGTCAGAGCGTTTCGGATGGCAGCACGGTACGGCCTGGATTTGGATCCCGAAACCGAAGAACGGATCAGAATCCAGGCATCTCTTTTGACACAAAGCGCCGGCGAAAGAATCCGCGATGAGCTGCTTAAAATCCTGGAGGCAGATCGGTCGTCGCCGGTGGTCATCCGCATGAATGAAGACGGCGTACTGACTGAACTTCTGCCGGAACTCTCTGCTTTGGCCGGCTGTCGACAAAACGGCTACCACCAGCACGACGTCCTTTCCCATACGCTGCTGGTCCTTTCGCATCTGGAGGCCGTCTTGGCCGATCCGGCCGCCTGGCTGCCCATGGGGGGAAGCCAGGCCCGGCAGGCCGACGTCTGCCGGAATCCGGTTATGATGAAGCTTGCGGTTTTACTGCACGATATCGGAAAACCCGCCGCCCGGGGTACAAAAAACGGCCGAACCCATTTCCGAGGTCATTCAGCGGCCGGCTTCCAAATGACCGAAGCCGTATTCGAGCGGCTCCGTCTGTCCAACCGGCAGCGCCGCTTTGTCGGCTTCCTGGTCCGGCACCACATTCGCCCGCTGCAGCTTTTTCTGGCACACCAGCGAAGCGATCTGACCTCACGGGGACGGACCCGGTTTTTTGCCCGATGCGGGCCGATGACCCCGGCGCTTCTGCTGCTGGCCACGGCCGATATGGCCGGAAAGCGGACCCCGCTCGACGAACGGTTCGCCGAGTTTGCCCGATTTGCAGACAGCCTCCTTGAAGCCTACTTTCGGGACTTTCGACCGATCAGCGACGCGCCGGCTCTGATCACCGGAAAGGATTTGATCACGCTCCTGGGCCTTCCCCCCTCCCCATTGTTCAAGCGGGTCCTCGACACGGTCGAGATAGAGCGGTTGGAGGGCCGGCTCGAAAATCGCCAGCAGGCACTGGATCGGGCCCGGGAACTTGCAAGAGCTTGGCGGTAGGGCCGATCCTGGATGCTGGATGCTGGATCCTGGATCCGTCTTCGCTCTTCGAGCTACGCCGCGACACGTGCTGGGAGGCTGGGACGCTGCTAAACAAGAAAACAGATGTCAGCCCCGCCGCTGACCGCGGCGGGGCATATGTGAAACTTCGACCCAGGCCCGGGGCAATAACCGACCTGCCCCCGCC
>CAYPFH010000336.1:0-4623 GCA_964409825.1 uncultured Desulfobacterales bacterium
GGAGGCCGATGGGTTATGGGCTTGGAGGGCCACGCTCCGTCGTGGCCGGGATTTGGTCGTTGCCGGCAATCACAATGCATAGGATTACAATCGACGCCCGTAAGACGAGGCTCCAGTATTTACCAGTGAAAACGAAAAGAATCAACTCTCAAGCGCCTATCCGCATCAGGGAGTTTTTATCCAAGCCGTAAAACGGCTCAGCGCTGCATAAATCTAAAAAAGATCGAAAATTCTGACACTGACAGGGCAACTGTTTTTTTACATCGGCCCGGTGTAGTATTTTGGTTCAATGTTTTGTGAAACTTTCGAACTAGTGCTTTTTTTCTTGCTCTCTGATATATTTTCAAGCCGTCTGTTCGTCTCAACCGACCGTTGAAACATGACACCCGCGAGTCCGAAAATGCGGACCGGTAAAGTTCTTCTTCTGACCGGGGCAGCTACAGGCCACGTGTATCGCACTTTTCCACTTGTTGGAATTTTGAGCGGTTCAAGTCTAAATGGGCATTCATTTATTCCGGTAAATGTCAAATTCTTTTGAGTCTCCCGGCAAAGTCGGAACTTTACTCAAGGGCAATCAACTGTCAAAGATGAGCCGCCCATCTATTTGTCTTGTACATTGAAGCACGGAGATTTCGAAATGAAAATTCTTGTATTCAGCTCGTATTCAGCAAATTGGAATGTCGTTCGTCCGGAAGCTGAAATCTTTATCGAAATGGCGAAACAAGGCCACTCGATCACAGTCGCAACACAAATAAGTGCTGAATATGTCAACCGCTTTTTAAAGCGCGGAATCCACGTCATTGACTGTTACCCAAAGAAAAAAATCTGCTTAAAAAGCATCCGCACCCTCAGAGAGGAACTCAAGCGGACATCTTATGACATTGTATATGCAACAAATTCACGAACCATTCCGAATGCTGCGATAGCGTGTATGGGCCTGCCTGTTAAGCTGGTAACTTACAGGGGCACCTCTCACGGATTGTATCGACATGACCCTTCTGCATATCTGACACATTTAAATCCGCGCGTGGATGCGATCAGTTGCCAGGCAGAAGCCGTACGTAAGGATGTTGTCAAACGGGTATGGAAAAACAAAGACAAGGTCGTGACGATATACAAAGGCCAGGAACTCGAATGGTTTAAAAACGACAAAACCGATGTAAAACAATTCGGCATTCCAAAACATGCGTTTTTAGTCGTGTGCATTGCCAATGCCCGGCCAAGTAAAGGAATCCACGTGTTGATCGAAGCATGTGACAAGCTCGCCGCTTTTAGTGATATTCATGTTCTGATAGCAGGTGAGGGAACCGATTCTGAAAATTATGCCCGCAAAATTGCAAAGAACGCCATGCGCGGCAGAATTCACGCTTTGGGCTACCGCCCGGACGCATTGCAGATCATTGCCGCAGCCAGTATATATGTTCAACCCTCAATAAAAGGCGAAGGGCTATCAAAAACCGTACCGGAGGCCATGGCCCAAAGAATACCCGCAATAGTAACCACCACCGGTGGATTGCCTGAAATGGTTGAAGATGGTGTAACCGGCTTTATTGTTCCTAAAAATAATCCTGAAGCCATAGCCGAAAAAATAATAGAATTTTATAAAAACCCGGATCTGATAAAAACGATGGGAGAAGCGGCGCAAAAATACCTTGGCGAAAAATTTACCATTGCCAATTCTGTAAAAGGGCATTTAGCCCTCTTTAATTCGCTTCTCGATGAAAATGTGCATCCAAAATGTTGACATCGTGCACCTTATTGCCCGAGAAATCGATAAAAGAGCATATAACTTCGCTTACGAATAATGAGGTCATAATTCATCGAACCTATGTAGCAATCTAAGGCTAATGTGACCGGATCTGTCAAAGTTCTGTAGCAGGTTCTTTGAAATTAAAGAAATAAATTAAATTTTCTGGCAGCCTGTGTTTCTTTACAGCACGCCGCCATCGTTTTCGATATTTTCGCAGCAACCGCTTCTTTGACCCCCGGAAGGTTCGGGTCTTGTCAAAATCAACCAGATACACCCGACCCGCGTCATCGACCAGGACATTTCCAGGATGCAGATCGACGTGCCACACGCCGTGCGCCACCAGCCTTTCCAACTGCTGCCTGAAGGGGTTCATCACCGCAGGCAGACGCTCCGGCTCCTGTAAACTCAACCGGGCCAATGTCTGTTGATGGGGGATCTCTTTTGTGACCAGCCAGCCCCGGTACAACACCAGGCCTTTGAAGACAAAGGCGATCGGTTCGGGGCAGTTCACCCCGGCCTGCCTGGCCCGCACCATTTGTTCATATTCCTTCTGGCACCTTGTTTTCCCCGTCCGAAGGTAGTGTTCTTTGTTTAGGCGGGCAATCATGCCGCCGCGCCGGTAGTGCTTGACCACCGCCGGGCCGATTCGGGGGATGGCTGCCCTCGATACGGAGCGCCTGCCCTCCAGACCGACCGTCAAATCCGATTCTTTTTCCTGAAAGACGGCGACCAGGGCAGAAAGGGCTTCTTCCGGCAGGGGCCGGCTCGCTCCGAAACGATAAGCACCGAGTGTTTGGTGTACCATATGTCCTACGGTTTTTGGGGGGTGCCGGCGGCCGGATCATGATCGGCCAATTCGCTGAATGCAATCGCGGCAAGCGCTGCAATCATGATGACGTAAAAATTGGTAAAAAAACTTCTCCGAAAGATGGCTTCGAATTGCCCGAACTGGGCCATGGACACCACCAGGATCAACAGCGCATACCCCACATTTCTGAGCCGATCCCCATGGCGCCGGATAACGAATATCGAGATCCAAAGGGGAACGGCAAATATGCCGATAAGCGACAAAAGCCCCACCAGTCCGCAGTCCACGAGCGTTCCCAAAAAGGTGCTCCCGGGGTTGGAATGCATCGCCGTCAGCTCATGCAGCTCTCCTTCGGCGATCTTCTGTTTGACCAGGGGCTTGTAGTTTCCGGGCCCGATACCGATGATCGGATGCTCCGGGAAAAAGGCTGCCGTTGCCTTGAACCCCAGCATTCGAAAGGTGGCCCCCCCGTATATGGTATTTCCTTCTTGATGATGCTGTATCTCCTGCCTCACTTCCTGGATGCGCTTGGCTACATTCGTTGCAGGGGCCAGGTAAACGACGGCGGCAAAGATGACGCACAGCCCGGCAATCGACAGCCGCGTCATAAGCCTCCAGTACCTGCCCGTGAAAAAAAACAGAATCAACATCAGGGCCGGGATGGCGACCCAGGCGCCCCGGGTCTCGGACAGGACGGCGGAGGTCATCCCGAAAAGAAATGCCGCAGGAATGAGCCATCGGTAATGGGGGTTTCTTTTCGTCAAAAAACCCCATGATGCCGCGCTCATAACCGCCAGCGACAGGGAAATATCACCGACCGCGATCGCATCATAGGAACCGCTCACGCGCTCGCCGGGCGCCAGCCAGAAATATCGCAAAAAAGCATTGGCGCCGGCCGCAAGGGCGCCGATCACGATGCCGTTCCACAGATAGAACGGAGGGACCCGGACCTGTTTGAACAGCAAAAAGATCGGTATCATCAAAAACATTCGAAACTCGTCGTCAAGATATTTGAAGCGGGGATCCAGCAGCTCTCCCTGCAGCAGGTGGACGGAAAAAGACAGGACATAAGACGCCGGAAAAAGAACAAACGACCCCAGAAGGCACTTCTCCATGAAACCCAGAGAAGCCCTTTTTTCGAACCTGATCGATACAACGATTCCGCAAATGGCGAAAAAAACAAGGAACATACTGCTGGAATGCTCCACCAGCAGTGCCGTAGCCGGAAATATCAATACCAGCCACGGTATCACCGTCTGAAGCCGGGCGCTGGGAATCATTTTCAACCCCTTTTCCCGGCCGTCGGAGCGTTTACGCGCCGGTTGCGATTTCGGAACACAGGTACGCCTCCAATTGTTTCATCTGTTTGTCCCGGTCGAACCATTGCGAAGCCCGCCGCCGGCCGGCTTCGCCCATCTGCCTTCTCAGCGCCGGATCCTTGGCCAGGGTCGTCACGGCGGCGGCAAGGGCGCCTGGCTGCCTCGGAGCCACCAGCAGTCCTGTCCGGCCGTGCTCGACGATCTCAGGATTGCTCGTCAGGTCGAACGCGATAACCGGCAGCGCAGACGCCATGGCTTCCACCATGGCAAACCCGAACCCCTCCCACAGCGAGGGAAGGATGAAGATGTCCAGCTGCCGCATCAGCGGGGCGGTGTCTTTCACAAAGCCGAGCAGCGAGACCTCGTTTTCCACCCCCCGCCTTCTGATCTGCTCCTCGATGGCCGGGGCCAGCGGGCCGTCTCCGGCGACGAGCAGCGTAAACGGCAGCTTTTCCTCTTTTAACCGGGCCGCCATGTCGACCAGATACTCGTGTCCCTTTTGATCCACCAGCCTTCCCGCCGTTCCCAGTATCAGGGGTCGATGGGCGCCGGTGCTTTCCGTCCCGTCGCCGGACGGGAAAAACCGGGAAAGGTCCACCCCGTTGTAAATGATTTCAACCCGCCCAGGGGTGCAGGGCCGCGGAAGGTGTTGAAACAGGGTGTCCGCCGTATGGAGCGAATTGGCCAGAAAGTGGGTGACCATCCGGCGGAACATGAACCGATTCAGAACCCCGGCCTTTACCGGC
>CAYPFH010000337.1:0-2230 GCA_964409825.1 uncultured Desulfobacterales bacterium
GGCTTTTGTTCATTACCGGCAACACGGACTAGACTGCGCGCGTCCCTCCACCGGCTCTGGCTTGAGTTTACAGCAGCTTTGTAGAGATCCGGATTGATAAAAATGTAGTTGGTCGTAAGGTACCCGGCAATTTCTCGACCGATATATTGCAATCTGTGAACAAGCCGCCGGAAAATCCCCTCGGAAAAAGGAATCCACCATGACGGCCCATTGGTATTCAAAACTGTCCACCGCATTTGACGCCGACCATGTCAACTTCTGGAGCAACCTGAGCCGGGTAAACAACCTGGTGGTAATCATGAATATAAGCATGTTCTTTCTGACCGGGCTGGTGGCAAAAGGATATTTTTACACATTCTATTCATTGGCATGTTCGGCAGTTGTAGCCGCGGCTACTCTCGTTCCCACAATCCTGATCCGGCGTCTATGGTATTATTGGATGTTTTTGATCTTCGAAATTCTCGGCTTCTACTATCTGGTCGCCAGCGTGATTTATTGGGTTCAAAATGGCACCGGATCGTCATAGAGCCGATTACACCGGGGCTGCCGGATGCCCGGATGCATGCAAATCCGGTGTTCTAAGCATTTTTTTGTAAAGCTCGATATACGCATGGGCAGTAACCCGGTAATTGAATGTTTCGATACTCTGGCCCATGATCCGCCCAATGGTTTTTTGCTTCACCTGCTCCGGCATCAGAAAAAACCCCATGGCCTGGTCCATGGCCCAGAAAAGACCGTCGCTGTCATAGGATTCGAACACGAACCCGTTTCCGGTGCCGCTATCGACGGTAAGGTGCGAAACCGTATCATGCAGACCGCCGGTATCGTGAACCACCGGAAGCGTTCCGTAGATCTGGCCGATCATTTGAGGAAGACCGCAAGGTTCGAACTTTGACGGCATGAGGACAAAATCGGCCCCCGCATAGGCGAGATGCTCAAGTTTTTCATCATACGGGTGCACGGCAACGACACGATTCAGATCGTGAAGGGCCGAGATTTCCTGAAATACCTGCTGGTACGGGCCGTCCGCGATAAAAACGATCTGCAGGCCATGACGGCCATGGCGGGAGACCACCTGAAAGAGGATCTCTGCCAGCAGTTGGCAGCCTTTTTGGGTCGGATCGAGGCGTGATGGCCAGAAAAACACCGGCGCGTTTGCGTCCTGATGCAATCCCATCCTGATCTGCAGGGCGATTTTGTTTTCGCGTTTCGCGGATGGATGTGTCTCCGGACTGTAGGTTTTGGCAATGGCCGCGTCCGTGGACGGATCGAAGGTCGCATTCGGCGCGTTGAGGATGCCCAAGGCGCGTCCGGCATCGAGCTTGTTGGCCAATTCCCGGCGCAGGGGTGGGCTGACAAACCCATGCCTGCCGCTGACCATTTCCTTTAAAAATGTCGGGCTGACGGTGTTGATGAAATCCGCTGCAAAAACCCCGCAGGTGAGCAATTCGATAGGGTTGTTAAACCTGCTTTCTTCGTACCCCTGCGGCATGCGCTCGTAATAAAGGCCGTCCCAAAAGGAGGCGACATCGATTCCGCGCTCTTCGATCCCATTGAGGGTGGTCTTCATGGAGTGGATATTGTGCACGGTGAACAGGCAGGGGATGCCGATTCTGCGTGCCATGGCCGGTACCAGGCCGGTCATCCAATCATGACAGTGGATCAAATCCGGTGCCACCCTGGGAATGATGTTGTTGATCACTTCTCGCTGGAAAACAAGCGCCATGCGCAGGTTATCATCCGCGCTTGCCGAGTAGATCCGGTCGCGGTGAAAAAAGATCCGATCTTCAGCCAAATGCAGCCGGTCCCCGGGAAGCACGGTGCGCATGTTTTTCTGGTTTTTTTGCAGGTGCCCGGCCAGGCATTCTTCATAGATGGCCTTGTAGTTGGGAATCGTAGCGTGGACATCGACGCCCTGCCGGAACAGTTCGCAGATCAGGGACGCCGCCACATCCGCTAATCCGCCGGCTTTGGCCGATAGACAATCGGAAATGGACCCCAAGTGATCGGGCAGGTAGGTCGCCTCGGGGGTCACGATCAAAATTCTCGGTGTTTTCTTCTGCTTTGTGTCGGTGTTTTCCATCTTGCAACCTAAAAACGACATTGGTGCTCATTGTTCGATAATATGCCGACGCAACGCTCCCTACGCAAATCAGGTCGCCAACTCTCCCTGACACGAAGAGCCGGCACCGGCCGTGCAGGCAAAGCAGTGGCTGCGAACCACGATCTC
>CAYPFH010000337.1:2330-4550 GCA_964409825.1 uncultured Desulfobacterales bacterium
GGGCTGTTCACCAGGCAAAACAGCGTATTGAACTGCAGCCCGTGAACATCGTGCAGCACGCGGCGGTATTCCGCCTCAAGGGCGCATTGCGGCCCCGGCAGGTACGCGCCCACCGGATTGTGCACCAGGTGGAGGTACAATCCGCTGTCAGGCACACCGAAAGATTTCTCGTTCAACGCCCGGATCGCCTGAATCACCGATGCGAAAGTACCGTTACCTCGCTGGCGGTCGGCCCTTTCTGCGTTGTAATCGGGCAGCGAACCGACGAGTTCGACCCTGTTGGCGGCAAAGACATCCATGAAATGCCGGTACGCCGGTTCAAGCAGCACCACCAGGTTGCTGCGGACGATCAGCCTCTTTTTCAACGCGGAAAGTTCGCCGATCAACCACTCCAGGTCCGGATGCATTTCCGGGGCGCCTCCGGTGATGTCGATCGTAGAGATCTCTTTTCTGCCGGCCGCCTCGATGCAGTGCATCATCGTTTCCCGGCTCATCATCTCCGTGCGCTGCGGGCCGGCCTGCACATGGCAGTGCTTGCAGGCCAGATTGCACTGCCGGGTGATGTTCATCTGGAGGATATCGATGCCGGCGGCCCGAAGCGGAAAAACGCCGCAATCGTTCAAGCGTTCGACAAATGGATCTGAAAAATTGCCTTGACTGGCGATTGACATCGTTTACATCTCCTTTTTCTTGATGATCTTTCGCATCTGGGTGGCGTGGGCCAGGGTGTCTCCGGCGACCATGGCCGCTCCCACGTGCACCGCCTCCATCATTTCGTCGTTGCCGACCCCCAGGGAAAGGCATTTGTTGGTGTAGGCGTCGATGCAGTAGGGACAGTGGCGCACGGTGGCCACTGCCAGGGCGATCAGCGCCTTTTCCCGTTCGGTGAGCCTCCCCGCGCTGGTGGCCGCCGCGTAGTATTCGAAAAACTTGGCGCCGGATTCGGAGTCATACTCGCCGATGTTGGGGAAGTCTTCCAGGTCGCGCTGTTCGTAGTAGGTTTCGCTCATGTCGTGCTTCCTTTCTGTCCGTTGGTGGTTTGGATATCTGAAATGCCGTTTTTTTCATCTTTAGTAATTAAATCTTCGCCTCAGTTCACCGTCGCCAGGCCATCAGTTTCGAAAACAGCGACTTGGCAAAGGGCGTCAGCCGCGTCCGGTTGTAGGCGTCTCCGATCTGGCGGATCGCTTCAGCCTGGGTCGGGTAGGGGTGAATGGTGTCGGCGATGTGCTTTAAACCCAGCTTGTGGGTCATGGCCAGGGTGATTTCCGAGATCATGTCGCCGGCATTGGCGGCCACGATGGTGGCGCCGACGATTTTATCCGTCCCCTTGCGCACGTGTACCCGCACCAGTCCGTTGGTGTGCCCTTCTAAAATCGACCGGTCCACCTCGGCAAGCTCCCTGGTGAAGGTCTCGACTTCCATGCCATGCTCTTGCGCCTCTTTTTCGTAGAGCCCGACATGGGCGATTTCAGGCTCGGTGTAGGTGCACCAGGGGATCGTCAGTGCGCTCGCCTTGGACCGACCGAAAAACAGCGCGTTTCGGATGACGATGCGTGCCATGAAGTCGGCCGCATGGGTGAACTGATAGGGCGAGCAGATGTCGCCGGCCGCGTAAATGTTCGAGCGGGTGGTTTGCAGCTGGTCGTTGACCTGCACGCCTTTTTTGGTGAAAGCGACGCCGGCCGCGTCCAGCCCCAGGTTTTCCACGTTCGGCGCCCGGCCCACGGCCACCAGCAGCTGGTCGACGACTTCGTCGTAGCTTTTGCCGTGGGACTCAACTGTTAGGCGGATTTTGCCGCCGTCGGCTTTGGCCAGTTTCAGCTCCTTTCCGCAGCACAGCAGCTTGATCCCGTCTTTTTGCATGGATTCGAAAACGATGCCGGACGCATCGGCGTCCTCCCGGGGGAGAATGCCGTGGGCGGTCTCCACGAGAAACACTTCCGAGCCGAAGCGGGCAAAGGACTGGGCCATTTCACAGCCGATGGGACCTGCGCCGATCACGGCCAGCCGCCTGGGCAGCTCTGTCAGAGAAAAAACGGTTTCGTTGGTCAGATAGGAGATTTGATCCAATCCTTCGATGGGCGGCGCCGCCGCCCGAGCGCCGGTGGCGATGACCGCCTTTTTGAAGGCCAGGCGCTCTCCGGCCACCTCCACCGTATGGCCGTCGACAAACCGGCCGTCTCCGATAAACACGTCGATCCCCAGGTCGCTGAAGCG
>CAYPFH010000338.1:0-4543 GCA_964409825.1 uncultured Desulfobacterales bacterium
GTCCAATGGGCGTCGACTCTCCTGCCGGACAAAACTCGCCATCAAGGCCGAGTAGAGACGGCCGATGGTGGACTCTTCGGGTTGAAATCCCGGCAAGCCGGAGTGATTTGATGCAACGCAACGATCGCGTCGCGGCCGTCTCAACGCGGCCTAAATGGTTCAGACAGTTGCCCGGCCTCCGAGCCGACACCCATTGGCCGCCGGCTGGATACAACTGGAGTTTTATAGAAAACGGGTAAATGCTTTTTTATTTAACGGCCGGCACCGATGACGATGCCGGCCATAAAGGAGGTGGATACATGGCAGTAGAAACGAAGGCCAAAGAAGAAAAGAAAACCAAGAAAGTAGCCGATCCACAGGAGGCGACCATCGATAAGGCCACCCAGGAGATGATCGTCCGGGCCCAGGCGCTCGGGGTGGAAACCGTTTTCGACCGGGCGGTGACCATGAAGCCCTGCAACATCGGCACCCAGGGCACCTGCTGCAAGAACTGCGGCATGGGCCCCTGCCGGCTTCCCCTTCCTAAATCGGGGATCGAAGGCGAAGACACCCGAAAAGGGCTTTGTGGGGCCACGGCCAACACGATTGCCGCCAGAAACTTCATCCGCATGATCGCCGGCGGCGCCGCCGCCCATTCGGACCACGGGCGCGCCGTTGCCGAGGTCTTCATGTCCGCTGCCAGAAAAGAGACTGACGCCTACCGGATCAAAGATTCCCATAAGCTGCGCGATGTTGCCCAATGGCTCGGGGTCGAGGCGACGGTGCAAGTCGACGGCGAAACCAAGGATCGGGACCAGGACGAACTGGCCGTTGCGGTGGGTGAAAAGGCGCTCGCCGAATGGGGCAAGCCGGAAGGCGAAGTCCTGTTTTGCAAAAGAGCCCCTGAGGCCCGCTACGAGATCTGGAAAAAGCAGGGCGTGGTGCCGCGCAACATCGACCGGGAGATCGTCGAGATCATGCACCGGACCCACATTGGGGTGGATCAGGACTACAAAAACCTGATGAAGCAGGGAACCCGGGCCGCCATCGGAGACGGCTGGGGAGGGTCGATGCTGGCCACTGAACTTCAGGACATCTTATTCGGGACCCCGTATCCCCTGGCCTCGGAAGCCAACCTGGGCGTGATGAAAGAAGACATGGTCAACCTCGTGATTCACGGCCACGAGCCGGTGCTGTCGGAAATTATCGTGGCCGTGGCCCAAAAGCCGGAAATGGTGGAATACGCCAAAAGCAAAGGCGCCAAGGGCATCCAGCTCTCCGGAATCTGCTGTACGGCCAACGAAGTCCTGCAGCGCCACGGGATTCCGCTTTGCGGGACCTTTCTCCAGCAGGAGCTGGCCATTATCACCGGCGCCTGCGACGCCATGGTGGTCGACATCCAGTGCATTTTCCAAAACGTGGCCAACGTGGCCAAATGCTTTCATACCAAGCTGATCACCACCCATCCGATTGCCAAAATGGAGCAGGACAACGTCATCCACATCGAGTTCGACGAACATCACGCCCTTGAAGACGCGGAGAAAATCGTCAAGCTGGCCATCGACAATTATGAAAACCGCCGCACCGAGGTGATGATCCCGAAGCAGAAATCCTCGATTATCGCCGGATTCGGCGTGGAGTCCATCGAATATCATCTGGGCGGCACCTTCCGGGGGTCCTACTACACGTTGAACGACAACATCATCAACGGCCGGATCCGCGGCATCGGCGGGGTGGTCGGATGCAACAACGCCCGGACGAAACACAACCAGGGGCACATCGAGGTGGTCAAGGAGCTGATCAAAAACGACGTCATCGTGCTGACCACCGGATGCAACGCCATCGCCTGCGCCATGGAGGGGCTGCTGACCCCGGAAACCGCGGGGGTTTTCTGCGGACCCGGGCTGGCGGAAGTCTGTGAAACGGTGGGCATTCCCCCGGTACTGCACATGGGCTCCTGCGTGGACAACAGCCGCATTTTGTTGGCAGCCGCCGAAGTGGTCAAGGCCGGTGGACTTGGAAAAGACATCAGCGATCTTCCGGCGGCCGGCAGCGCCCCGGAATGGATGAGCGAAAAGGCGATCAGCATCGGCCACTATTTCGTGGCCTCGGGCGTGTATACGGTGTTCGGGGTCACCCTGCCGGTCTCAGGCGCGCCGGTGTTCCAGAAATATCTCTTCGAGGAGTTCGAAAAGATGTACGGCGGCATGTGGGACCTGGAGGTCGATCCGGTCAGGCATGCGCAAAAGATGATCGCCCACATCGACAAGAAGCGAAAGGCCCTGGGCATCGACAGGGCCAGAGAGCGGGTCATGATGAGTATGGAAGACCGGATGAAGCTCGAAGCATAGTTCTTTGTTGCATAATTCCGGTGACGTATCTCAGAGCAAACCCACGAGGTGCGGAGATTGGAAATGCCTAAAATGCCTAAAATGAGCTTAAATGCCTAAAACTATGGAATACTTATTCGGCCCGGTACCCTCCCGGCGGTTCGGACGGTCCTTGGGCGTCGACCTGACCCCGTATAAAACGTGCTGCTTTGACTGCGTGTTTTGCCAGCTCGGCCGCACGACGCACAAGACCGTCGAGCGCCGGGAGTATGTGCCCACAGACGAGGTTCTCGCCGAGCTGGACCAATGGCTTGCCGGCGGCGGCCGGGCCGACGCGATTACGCTGTCCGGCTCCGGAGAGCCCACCTTGCATTCTCGTTTCGGCGAAGTCCTCGATTTTATCCGGGCCAACACTGCCATTGCCGCCGTGGTGTTGACCAACGGCGCGCTGCTTTACCTGCCGGAAGTCAGAAAAGCGGCCTCCCGGGCCGATGTGGTGAAGATGTCTCTCAGCGCCTGGGACCAGCACTCCTTTGAATGGGTAAATCGGCCCAACGGAGCAATCTGTTTCGAACAGGTCCTGGAGGGGCAGAAAATTTTTCGCCGCCAATTCAGCGGGAAACTGTACCTGGAGGTCTTCGCCGTGGGCGGCATGAACGCCATGGCATCGAGCATGGTCAAGATCGCGGCCCTGGCCGAAGAAATTCACCCCGACCGGATTCAGCTCGACACCGCCGTACGTCCCCCGGCAGAAGATTTTGTCGACGCCGTTTCCCCGGACCGTCTTGCCGCGTTGTGTCCCCTTTTTCACCCCCCTGCGGAGGTCATCGCCGAATTCGACGGACAGCTGGATGCAAAGATTCGGCTCAACAAGGAGGCGCTGTTGTCCATGCTGCGGCGCCGCCCCTGCACCTCGGAGCAGATCGCCAGGGGATTCGGTATGCATGCCAATGAAGTGTCGAAATATTTGGGCAGCCTGCTTCGCTCCGGCCGGATCCGGGAGATCCGAAAAACCGGGAGCGTCTATTATGCTGTCGCGGAACAGAAAAGCGCCGCCGGGGCTTTCGCATACAGCAGGAAAACCAAAAGGCTGGAAAGCCAGGAGGCTGGGAAGCCGGGAGGCTTAAAACGCGACTGAAAAAGAATCAGAAAACGAAATACCCTTTTCCCTTTCTGCAAATTGTCATATCGTTTTTCTAATTTTATCATAATAGCGTCCTGGCATCCCAGCTTCCCAGCATCCCAGCGATAGTGCGGCGGGGGGAAGGGCCATGGACAGTGCTTTGCTCATCGGGTTCTGCTGGGAGGTGAACCGAAAATGACCGTGAAACTGACCACCTTGTGCGACAATTTGTCGGGAAACATCAATTTTGCCGCCGGCTGGGGTCTGAGCATCCTGGTCGAATGTGGAAAAGAAGTCGTTCTGTGGGATACCGGCCCGTCGGACATCGCTGTCGGCAATGCGCTTCGGAACGGTATTTCGCCGGGCCGGATCACCTGTGCGGCCATCAGCCACGGTCATGTGGACCACACCGGCGGTTTATTCGATTTTCTGATGCTGATCAAAAAGGAAATCGACGTCTATCTTCACCCCGGCGCCTTCGAGGAGAAATACGCCCGGCGCCCAGATTCCGGCGCAAAGATGAACTACATCGGCATGGCCCACCGCAGAGAAGCCTTAGAAGATCTGGGGGCAGTGTTCCTGGAACGAAAAGATCCGGTCTGGATCAGCGACGACATCGTCCTCACCGGTGAAGTCCCGATGAAAAACGATTTCGAGTCGATCGACGACAATCTGTTCGTCAAGCACGGGGGAAAATTCGCCTCGGACCGTTTCACCGACGATCAGGCCCTGGTGGTCAAGACCGAACAGGGACTCGTGGTTGTGCTTGGATGCGCCCACCGGGGAATGATCAACACCATCGACTATGCGCGGCAACTCACTGGATTGGACAGCATCCGGGCTGTGGTCGGCGGAACCCACCTAATTCGTGCCGATCGGCGCCGGATCGGAAAGACCATCTCTTCGCTGGAGAAATTCGGCGCCGAACAAATCGGCGTGTCCCACTGCACCGGCATGCCGGCGGCCATGGCGTTTGCAGCCCACTTCGGCGACCGCTTTTTTTTCAACTTTGCAGGGAAGGTGACGGAGTTCTGAGGCGCTTCGCGCCGATCCTGAATGCTGGATGCTGGATGCTGGATGCTGGATTCTGGATCCTGGATGCTGGATGCTG
>CAYPFH010000339.1:0-4535 GCA_964409825.1 uncultured Desulfobacterales bacterium
TGTCGGCGTAAAAGCCGTACTCGACGAAAAACGGCGCCGGCGAGATCACCTCGTCTCCCGGATCGAGGACCGCCTTCAAAATGACGTTCAGCGCCCCGGCAGCGCCGCAGGTCATGATGATGTCGTCCGGAGAGAGCGAAACCTGCTGTTCTGTTTGGAGAAAATCCGCCACAGCCCGGCGCGTTTCGGCCAGCCCGGTATTGGGCATGTAGGCATGGACACCGGGAGCTTCCTCTTCTGCCACTGCCGCCAGAACCTCCCGGAAGCGTTCCGGCGGCGGCAGGTTCGGGTTGCCGAGGCTGAAATCGAATACCTTGTCGGCGCCGTATTCGGCCTTGAGCCTGGCCCCTTCCTCGAACATCTTCCGGATCCAGGAAGATTTCGTGATGAAGTCTTCCATCTTTTGGGCGATGGTCATTGGGTGCTCCCTAAATGAGTGTATTGCGTTATAAAGCCCCCACCGCTGCTTAAAAATCCTGCTTTTCCGGCGGAACGGCGCAAAAGCACGAAATTCGAATATCGAAATCCGAAACAAATCCAAAATTCGAATGTTCAAATGATCCAAACAAAGGCCGCCGCGCACCTTTTTTTGTTTCGGATTTTGAATTTTGGTCATTCGAATTTGTTTCGATCTTCGTGCTTCGGATTTTGAATTTGGCTTGGTCTGTTTCTAATCTCCTTGCAGAGGCTGCCCGATAACCCGATGCACGGGAAGCGTTGCCCGCTTATGCCGGTTCCACCGACTTTACCTCCGGGATCTCCTTTTTCAGCATCCGTTCGATGCCGTTTTTCAGGGTCATCTGGGACATGGGGCATCCGGCGCAGGCGCCCTGAAGGCGGACCTTGACCACGCCGTCTTCTCCCACATCTACCAGTTCTACATCTCCGCCGTCTGCCTTGAGCATGGGCCGAATCTTGTCGATGACTTCCTGGACTCTTTCCTTCATGGGAACCCCCTTTATGGATAAAATGGCTGCTGCGCCAAAATCGCCTCACGCTTTTATTGAATTCGGCATTCTGCGAATGCCGAAAGACATTAAAATAAAATCTATTAACCGGTTTTCTATAAAACTCCAGTTGCAGCCAGCCGGCGGCCAATGGGTGTCGGCTCGGATGCCGGGCAACTGTCTGAGCCATTTAGGCCGAGTTGAGACGGCCGCGACGCGATTGTTGCGATGTGTTAAATCACGCTGGTTTGCCGGGGTTTCAACTCGAAGAACCCATCAACGGCCGTCTCTACACAGCCTTGATGGCGAGTTTTGGCCGGCAGGAGACTGGACGAGCATTGGCCGCCGGCGTCCACCCTGGATCTTTCTGAATAACCGCTATCTATTATAACCACCTTTGCGTCTGAAAACAATCTTTGAAGGGCAACGGATCGGGGATCCGTCAAAGTCTTTGTAGCGCACGAACCATTGATGGGGCGCCGGTTGTATCGGAGGGACGCGCTTTGTCGCGTCTGACCGCGGGCGGCCACGACGGAGCGTGGCCCTCCATTTTTGGATTTTGACGGAAATATGGGAAAGGATTTGTCCTGCAACGTCTACCTTCAATTTTCCTGTCTGTTTCCAAGGCGGCGCCTGCTGTAAAAGTCCCTTCTGAAAGACTCGAATCGGTCTTCGATGATCGCCTGCCGCATGGAGCGGGCCAGGGAGAGAAAGTAGTGGATGTTGTGAAGGGTGTTCAGCCGATAGGAGAGCAGCTCCTTGGATATGTACAGGTGGCGAAGGTAGGCCCGGGAATAGGTTCGGCAGGTATAGCAGGGGCAGTGTTCATCCAGCGGTCTTGGATCCTCCCGGAACCGGGCGTTTGAAATATTGATCCGGCCGCGCTCAGTAAAAAGCTGGCCGTTTCTGGCGTTTCGCGTCGGCAGGACGCAGTCGAACATGTCGGCCCCCATGGCCGTCAGCTCCACCAGGTCTTCGGGGGTGCCGACTCCCATCACATATCGGGGACGGTCGGCCGGGAGCAGCGGTAGGGTAAAGTCGGCCATTTCCAGCATCAAGTTCTTGGGTTCTCCCACGCTCAGCCCGCCCACGGCGTATCCGGGAAAGCCGATGTCGACAAGTCCTTCTGCCGAACGTTTTCGCAAGTTCTTCATCATGCCGCCCTGAACGATGCCGAACAAGGCGGGGCCGTCGTCGGCAACCTCCCGCCATCGCCTATGGCATCGCTTTGCCCATAACGTGGTCCGCTCCATGGCGGTCTCGGTTTCAGTCTCGCCTGCCGGATAGGCAATGCACTGGTCCAGGCACATGGCGATGTCGGAGCCGAGACAATGCTGGATGTCTACCGCCGCCTCGGGGGTGATATGGTGGCGGGAGCCGTCGATATGGGACTGGAACTGCGCCCCCTCATCGGTGATTTTCGTCAGCCCGGCCAGGGAAAATATCTGAAATCCGCCGCTGTCGGTCAGAATGGCCCGGTCCCATCCCATAAACCCGTGCAATCCGGAAAAGCGGTCGATGACGTCGCAGCCGGGCCGCAGGAAAAGGTGGTAGGTGTTTCCCAGGATGATCTGCGCCCCGCAGGCGGAAAGGTCTTCCGGCGACAGGGCCTTGACGGTGGCCAGGGTCCCCACCGGCATGAAAATGGGCGTGTCGACGACGCCGTGGGCCGTGGTCATTGTGCCGGCCCGGGCCCGGGTATCGGAGCATGTGGCGGTAATATCAAAGGTGAACATCGTTTCCGTTCTTCGGTAAAAAAGCTCTTATGAAACTTCGGTCGAAGGCAAATGCGTCAGGGAATAAAATTTTCAAATCCCAAGCACCAAATCCCGAACAAACTCCAAGCACCAAATTCCAAATACCAAACCTTGAAATTGAGTATTGTTTGGAAATTGGAATTTGGTGCTTGGGATTTTTCCTATCCACCGTATCAAGCCGATTGCCTTTCGATCTGTTGCGGATCTGATTCCTGGCCCCTGAATTCTGTTGTCATTCTAATAGCATCGCATCCCCGTAGCTGTAAAACCGGTATTTTTCGGCAATCGCTTCTCGATAGGCCGCCAGCACCGCTTCTCTTCCGGCAAACGCCGAGACGAGCACGAGCAGGGTGGATTTTGGCAGGTGAAAATTGGTGATCATGGCGCCGACAGCCCGAAACCGGTATCCGGGCCGGATGAACAAATCGCAGCTGCCGTCGCCGGCCTGGATGACGCCGGCCGAATCCGCGGCGTATTCCAGGGTTCGAACGCAGGTCGTGCCCACGGCCACCACCCGGCCCCCCGTTTTTCGATGGCGGTTAATCCGCCGGGCCGCGGCCTCGGAGATCCTGTAGGATTCGGCATGCATCCGATGCTCCCGGATGTCGGCGGATTTTACCGGGAAAAAGGTGCCGTATCCCACGTGCAGGGTGATTTCCTCGATAGGAATCCCGCGGTCCCTGATCCTTTCGAGCAGACGGGGGGTAAAATGCAGACCGGCGGTGGGAGCGGCAACGGCCCCCTTTTTCCGAGCATAGACCGTTTGGTATGTTTTCCGGTCCCCGGAAAACGGATCTGCCTCGTTTCGCTTGATATAGGGCGGCAGAGGAACCCGGCCGACGGCCTCGATGGCCTGTTCGATTTCGGCGGCGCAGGAAAAACGAACACGGAACCTGCCGTCGGTCCGGTCCGTCACCTTTGCTTCGAGCCCGGCGTCGAAGACGATGCGGGTGCCGATTTTTACGGCCTTGGAGGCTTTGAGCAGGCAGTCGGATTCCGAACGGCCGCTGACCAATCCGGGATAATCGAGAATAAGCAGTTCCACCCGGCCGCCGGTGCATTTTTTGCCGATCAGCCGGGCGGGGACCACCTGCGTGTTATTGACCACCAGCAGGTCGGATGGCTTCAGCAGGGAGATGATCTCGTCAAAGCGGTGGTGGGCAACTTGGCCGGTTTCCCTGTCGAGCCGGAGCAGTCTGGAGCTGTCCCGCGTAGATAACGGATGCTGGGCGATCAATTCGTTTGGGAGGGAGTAATTGTAGTCTTCTATGTGATACATAGGGATGGGTGTTTGGTGTTTAGTGTTTAGTGTTTAGTGTTTGGTTTTTCTGACCTGAGTCGAATGGAAAGGAAGGGTTGTAAGCCCACAATCCGCAACAAGCACCTCCTGCCAAACACAAAACACAAAACACCGAACACAGCTTTTTAGTTTCGTCCGAAATATACCAGCAAAAGGCCGATGAGCATCAGGCTTAAACCGAATCTGCGAAGTGTGCCTTCAGGCATTTCGAGCACCTTATAGATCCAGCCTTTCATTTTTTCGGGAAAGGCGAAGTAGGGAACTCCCTCGATAATCATCACCATGCCGATCACGCACAAGAAAAATTTCATGACTCGATCTCCGGACCGCCTGGGCCGGGCATTATGGAACGTTTTCGACGAACCGCATAAATAATTGAAAAACCGCCCCGTCGGGGCATTCTTTTGACAAGCGCTCTATAGCTGCTGCCGGCTCTGTTTGTCAAAGGGGATGCGGCCGCCGGGATTCAAAATTCCAAATTCCAGATTCAAGATTCTCCGGCGGGAGATTTATACGAATCTTTTGGTCTCA
>CAYPFH010000340.1:0-4515 GCA_964409825.1 uncultured Desulfobacterales bacterium
TGGATGCCGGATCAAGTCCAGCATGACGAACCGGGAACATGAAGTTTCATACGAGTCACCAAATAAAACCGCCGGGCTTGCCCGGCGGTTTTATTTGGTGACGATGAGTTTTCGGGGGCGGCGGGGAAGCTCCGTGGCGCCGGCTTTTTCCGCCTCCCGGGCAAGATGCGTTTTTACGGCTTCTGCGACAGGGCGTGTCATGCCCGGCACCGCCGCAATCTCATCGAGCGATGCGCGGGCCATGGCCTGCGTCCCCCCGAAATGTTGCAGCAGCGCTTCTTTGCGTTTTTTCCCGATTCCGGAGACGTCGTCCAGTGCCGACGCCACCGATTCTTTGCGATGCCGAATCCGATGAAAAGACACGGCGAACCGGTGGGCCTCGTCCCGCACCCGCTCCAGAAAAAAAAGAAGCTCGGTTTCCTTGCCGAAATGCACCGGATCGCGGCGTCCGGGAAGATAGATCTTGTCCTGGGTCTCTCCCCGGGCCGCGTTCTTCTTTGCAATCGCAGCCAGGGGCACCTTGTCCGACAACCCCAGCTCTCCCATGACCTGCCGTGCAATGTTGAGCTGCCCCTTGCCGCCGTCGATCAAGAGAAGATCCGGAACGGATCGACCGGAGCAGTGCCCTTGGTACCGGTGCCGGAGCACCTCGGCCATCGAAGCGTAGTCGTCCGGTCCCTCGACGGAGCGGATCCGGTATCGGCGGTAGGATGAAGGGTCCGGCCGGCCTTGGCGAAAAACCGCCATGCCGCTCGATGGCGCCTGTCCGAACAGGTTGGCATTGTCGAAGCACTCGACATGCGCCGGCAGGCGGGGAAGCTTCAGACGCCGCTGAAGGCGCTCCAGAAGACGAAGGACCTGGTCGGCCTCCTCTTGCCGCTCCTGAAGCCGTTCCATGGCATTTTGGATCCCCATGGCCATGAGCGCCGCTTTTTCCCCCCGCTTCGGATTCAGGATCCGGAGCCTTCCGCCTTTGAGTTCGCCGAGCCGCTCTTCGAGAACCCGACGGTTTTCCAGGGCGGTTTGGACCAGAATTTCTCCGGGGATGAACGGCGCCTCTTCATAGTACTGCCGGAGGAACGATTCGATCAGCTCCTCCACCCCAAAAAGGCCGTCCGGCACGAAAAACTCCCGGGCCTCGGACATGAAGCCGCCCTGCACCGGAATGAGGACAATCAGGGCGGCATGGCTCCGGCGGGCCACCGCCACGACATCCCGGTCCTTGAAATCCGTCGTGACCGCCACCTGTTTTTCCAGGGTCTTTTTCAGTGCCGTGATTTTATCCCGGATCCGGGCTGCCCGTTCAAACTTTTGTTTTTCCGCCGCTTTCCGCATTTGGGCTTCCAGCTTTCGGATCAGTTCGGGGGTTCGGCCCTTCAGAAAAAGGACCACTTCCTTGACTCCCTCTGCGTAAGTCTCCGGCGCCACGTTCATGCAGCAAGGCGCCAGACAGCGCTGCATCTGGCAGTGAAGACAGGGGCGGGTTCTCTGGCAAAATTCCCGGTTTCGACATTTGCGAAGCCGAAAGTGCTTGTCGATGAAGCGCATGGTTTGGCGAACCGCATGGGCCGAGGCATAGGGACCGAAATAGAGCGCGCCGTCTCTTTGGGTTTTTCGGACGATCGTCAGGTTCGGATAGGACTGCCGGGGATCGAGCCGTAAAGACGGATACCGCTTGTCGTCTTTGAGGACCACATTGTACCGGGGCCGATGCTTCTTGATCAGGTTCGACTCGAGGATCAACGCCTCTTTTTCCGAACCGCAGAGGATCGTTTCGATGCCGGAGATTTTGCCCACCAGCACCCGGGTTTTCGGATCGAGCCGTTCAGCCGGCTTCAGGTAGGCCGAAACCCGCTTTTTCAGGTTTCCCGCCTTTCCCACATAGAGGAAGGCTCCGGCGGCATCCTTCATCAGATACACCCCGGGCCCTGAAGGAAGCGTTGATATTTTTTCTTTTAATTCTGAGATCATAGAATACATTTATTAATAAAATATATTAAGAATCCAACTTTTGTGATTCATGACTCCGCGAAATGGATAATGCGCTTATCCGGAATTCTCCAGGCAGGGTCCGCCGGAGGTCGATGGGTGTCGGCTCGGATGCCGGGCAACTGTTTGAGCCGGTTAGGCCGTGTTAAGACGGCCGCAACCAGGCAACGGGATTGCCGGGCATTTCTGTTTACCGCTGCGATTTTCAACATTTTCATCGGCGGCCGTCTTTACGCGGCCTTGGCGGCGAGTTTTGTCCGGCAGGAGAGCCGATACCCATCGACCTCCGACCCGAGCCCCCTTGAGCTTCATAGTTTACCGGAATTGATAAGTGGCTGCCGAAGGCGCACCAGGCGAGAAAACCGTGAAGCGATTTTATCGCTCGAAAACCACCCGTTTTCGCAGGGCCGCGATACGGTCGCGTATCTTTGCGGCCGTTTCGAACTCGAGTTCGCCGGCTGCCTGCTTCATTTCCTTCTCCAGCCGGTCGACCAGCCGGTCAAAGCCTTCCAGCGATTCCACGGCATCGTCCGCCGCCCCCTCTCCGGCCGGAGAAACCGTTTGAGCCGACGGTTCCATGATCTGATCGAAGGCTGAAGTGATCTTTTTTTGAATCGTCTCCGGCACGATCCGGTGCTTTCGGTTGTGGGCCTCCTGGATGAGCCGGCGCCGTTGGGTCTCTTCTAAGGCCTGTTTCATGGCGCCGGTGACCGATTCGGCGTACATGACCACGGTTCCGTTGACGTTTCTTGCGGCCCGGCCGAAGGTCTGGATCAGGGATCTCGCCGACCGCAGAAACCCTTCCTTGTCCGCGTCCAGAATCGCCACCAGGGAAACCTCGGGGATATCGAGGCCTTCCCGGAGAAGATTGATGCCGACCAGTACGTCGAACACCCCTTTTCTAAGGTCCCGGATGATTTCCATCCGCTCCAGGGTGGTGATATCCGAATGAAGGTAGCGGACCCGAATCCCCAAATCGGCGTAGTATTCGGACAGATCCTCGGCCATTCTCTTGGTCAATGTCGTGATCAGCACCCGCTCGTTTCGCTGGATCCGGTCAAGAATCGCTTCGTACAAATTGTCGACCTGGTTGCGGGCGGGGCGGACTTCGACCCTCGGATCGACCAGTCCGGTGGGCCGGACGATCAGTTCCACGGGCGGGGTCGAGGATTGCTGCTGTTCGTATTCGGAAGGGGTAGCCGACACATAGATCACTCTTTGGCACCGCTCCTGGAATTCCTCAAATCTCAGCGGACGGTTGTCCAGGGCAGAGGGAAGACGGAATCCGTATTCGACGAGGGTCTGCTTCCTGGACCTGTCCCCCCGGAACATGGCCCGAAGCTGCGGGACGGTGATGTGGCTTTCGTCGATGAAAATCAGGTAGTCGTCCGGAAAGTAGTCGAGAAGCGTCGGCGGCGGCGCTCCGGCCTCGCGGCCCGTCAGATGCCGGGAGTAGTTTTCGATGCCGTTGCAGTAGCCCAGTTCCTGGATCATTTCCAGGTCAAAATGGGTCCGCTCTTCGATTCGCTGGGCCTCGACCAGTTTCCCGGCCTCCCGGAAATGCGCGATCCGGTCTTTGAGTTCCGACAAAATGGTGTTCACCGCCTTTTTCTGGGTGCTCTTCTGAGTTACATAGTGACTGGCAGGAAACAGCGTCGTGTCATTCATGCGGCGTCGGGTTTCTCCGCGCAGGGGATCGATCTCGCAAATGGCGTCGATTTCGTCTCCGAAAAACTCGATCCGAACGGCCCGGTCTTCTTCTGCGGCTGGAAATACCTCCACCCGGTCTCCCCGGACCCGGAAAACCCCCCGGTGAAAATCGACATCGTTTCGGTCATAGTGCATGGACACGAGTCGGGAGAGCAATTGATCCCGGGACATCTCCATGCCCGTTTCCAGGTCGATCCGCATCGCCAGGTAGTCTTCCGGAGCACCCAGACCGAAAATGCAAGAAACGCTGGCCACCACGATGACGTCACGCCTCATGAGAACCGATCGGGTCGCCGAGTGGCGCAGCTTGTCGATCATCTCGTTGATGGAAGAGTCCTTTTGAATATACGTGTCGCTGCTCGGTATGTAGGCTTCGGGCTGGTAGTAGTCGTAGTAGCTGACGAAATACTCGACGGCGTTTTCCGGAAACAGTTCCCGGAACTCATTGTAGAGCTGGGCGGCCAGGGTCTTGTTCGGGGCGATTACCAGGGTCGGAACGTTGACCCTGTCAATGACATTAGCCATGGTAAAAGTCTTTCCCGAGCCGGTCACGCCCAGCAACACGTTGTGCCGCTGGTGAGCTGTCAGGTGTTCGACGAGGGCCTCCACCGCCCGGGGCTGGTCCCCTTGGGGAGAAAAGGAGGAGACGATGCGAAACGAGTTTGAATTCATTGCGTGAAATCCGGCTTGCACTGTCAGCCCTCTTTTGCCGGGGCCTGCACCAGTCTACGTACGAGTCCCGCCGCTGATCTCGGGGCGATCAGTTTGATCAAATATGAAACTTATGTCGAAGCCCCTGACGGTGGAGGGACGCGC
>CAYPFH010000341.1:0-4491 GCA_964409825.1 uncultured Desulfobacterales bacterium
GGTTCGACCGCTTCGAAGCCGAGCAGAAGCAAGCCTTTCAGCGGATTCAAAAGGAAATAGAGGCCCTGGATGACGAAAACGCCCGCTTCCAGCTCCGCGTGGCCACCGCCGGCGGCGGCCAAAAAGACCTGGCATTGGCCGATATCGTCCGGGCCTATCCGGCCAACCGGCTCGGCTGGTTCGACAAGGCCGGCATCTACCTGTCGCGCTGGTGGGAATTTTTAACCGACGACCCCCGGGAGGCCAACAGCGAAGGCGGCGTCTTTCCGGCTATTTTCGGCACGGTGGTCATGACCCTGCTCATGTCGGTGGCCGTGGCGCCCTTCGGGGTGCTGGCCGCCCTGTACCTGAGGGAATACGCCAAGGCCGGGCCGGTGGTGAGCGCCGTGCGCATCGCCATCAACAACCTGGCCGGCGTACCCAGCATCGTGTTCGGCGTGTTCGGATTGGGATTTTTCTCCTATATCATCGGGGCCGGCATCGACCAGTGGCTGTTTGCCGCCAAGCTGCCCAGCCCCACCTTCGGCACCGGCGGCATCCTGTGGGCTTCCCTGACCCTGGCCCTGCTGACGCTCCCGGTGGTGATCGTGGCCACCGAAGAGGCGCTTTCCGCCGTGCCCAACTCGATGCGCGAAGGCTCCTACGCCTGCGGCGCCAGCAAGTGGCAGACCATTCAGCGCATCGTTTTGCCCCGGGCCATGCCCGGTGTGATGACCGGTATGATCCTGGCCATGGCCCGCGGGGCCGGCGAAGTGGCGCCGCTGATGCTGGTGGGGGCGGTCAAACTGGCCCCTGAACTGCCCATCGACGGCCATTTTCCGTTTGTTCACCTTGAACGCAGCTTCATGCACCTGGGGTTTCACATTTACGACCTGGGCTTCCAGAGCCAGAACAGCGAGGCGGCCAAGCCCATGGTGTTTACCACTACGCTGCTGCTGATCGCGCTCATTTTTCTGCTCAACACCGCCGGCGTCTATCTGCGCAAGCGCCTTCGCCGCAAATTCGCCTCGTCGGTATTTTAAACCGGAGAACATGGAGATGACGGCAGGAACCGAAATCCAAGGAGAAACCTCTTCCGGCAACAGCGCCGGGGAAAACCGGCTGGCGGCCATCGCCAACGGACGGCGTTTCCCCACCGAAACCCACCCGGAATTGGAAAAGGAGACGCCTGTCCTCGAAATCAAGGATTTTTCCCTGCATTACGGGACCAGCCAGGCGCTCTTCGACATCGACATGGCCATCCCGGCCGGCAAGATCACCGCCCTGGTCGGCCCGTCGGGCTGCGGCAAGTCCACGCTGATCCGCTCGGTCAACCGGATCAACGACCTGATCGACATCGTCCGCATCCGGGGCGATATGCACCTGAACGGCGAATCGATCTACGATCCGGCCGTGGACGTCATCGAGCTGCGAAAGCGCATGGGAATGGTGTTTCAAAAACCCAATCCCTTTCCCATGACGGTCTATGAAAACGTGGTCTATCCGCTGCGCATCGACGGCGAAAGGGACCGGCACCTTCTCGACGAGGTCTGCGAACGCAGCCTCAAAGGGGCGGCCTTGTGGGAGGAAGTCAAGGACCGCCTGCAGGAAAGCGCCCTGGGGCTTTCCGGCGGCCAGCAGCAGCGGCTTTGCATCGCCCGCGCCATTGCCGCCGAGCCCGAAGTCCTGCTCATGGACGAGCCCTGCTCGGCTCTGGATCCCATCGCCACCAACAAGATCGAAGACCTGCTGCAGGAACTCAGGGGCGACTATTCCATCTTGATCGTCACCCACAACATGCAGCAGGCCTCGCGAACCAGCGACTACACCGCCTTCATGTACCTGGGCCATCTATTGGAGTACGGCCCGACGGCAACGATCTTTCAAAAACCGATTCTGGCCGAAACCCTGGACTACGTCACCGGCCGGTTCGGGTAAAACCGGAAGCGGCCCGCTGCCCGGGGATGCTTCTGGAAATCCAAAGGCAATTTTTACCGTTTACGCCATCAACAAAAAATACCAAAGAAAGGAATCGAACATGAAACCAAAGCGCTTTTCGATAACCTCATGTATCCTCGTCGCCTTGATCGCTTTGATCGGCTGCGCATCCACTCCTGCCGACAGAACAGCCGGTAATCGTGCTGAAGCGGCCGCCTACGCCAAGCCGGGATTCTACACGCAAATCGAAGACGGCCGGCTGTGGGTGTTCCAGGAAGGCTCCAAAGAACTGGAGGCGTTCAAGCGCCATGGGGAGCCGGCCAAGCAGGTCATTCGGCCGGCGGCGGGCCCCGGCGGGATCACCCTCAAAGCTCCGGATGCCGAGACCATCACGTTTTACCTGGCCAGCAAACCCGGTTTTTTCCTGGCCATGGAGGACGGGCGCATGTGGGTTTTCAAAGAAGGGGCCAAGGAACTGAAAGACTTTCAGGAAAAGGGAGAATTGGCCAAGCACGTCATCCGCCCGGCGGCGGGCCCCGGCGGCGTCACCCTCAAAGCGCCGGATGCCGAAACGCTGGATGATTATCTCTCGGCCCGCTGATCGGGGAAGGGAAAAAAGATGCCCCTACGCTATCGCAAAGAGGTTGAAGAGATCCGCTCCCAACTGGCTCAACTGGCCGATACGGTTGCGAAGAATGTCAACCGGGCTATGGATGCCGTCGTCTCCGCCGATCCGGCGGCGGCCGGGCGGGTGATCCGGGATGAACAGGAGATCAACCGCCGGGAAGTTGCGCTGGAAGAAGCCTGCATCAAGGTGATGACCCTTCATCACCCGGTGGCCGACGAACTGCGCTTTCTGGTGGCCGCCATGAAAATCAACCACGATCTGGAGCGGGTCGGCGACCTGGCCGCCGGCATCGCCAAGCGGGTGCGCGCCCTGACGCCCGAAGACATCGGCCCGTTCAAGGACCCGCTTCAGGCGCTGGTGGTCGATCTGGGAAACAAGCTCGAAGAGAGCATGACAGCCTTTTTCGACCGGAATGATGAGATGGCGACCCGTCTGTGGATAGGAGACGATGCCGTGGATGCGCGTGCGGCGGCGCTGTGCGACGATATCCGGGCGGCGATCCTGAACCGACCCGAGCGGCCGCGCGCCCTGTTCACCCTGCTGTCCATCGTCCAGCGCATCGAGCGGCTGGCCGACCACGCCGCCAACATCGCCAAGAACGTCATCTACCTGACCCTTGGGGAGATCGCGCGCCACCGCATGGGCGAATTTCGCAAGCAGGTGGAAAGCGGCAAGCCCAAGGCGCTGATGGTCTGCGTCCACAACAGCGCCCGCAGCCAAATGGCCGCCGCCTGGATCAATCATCTCTACGGAGACCGGCTGGAAGCCGAAAGCGCCGGCCTGCAGCCGGGGGTGCTCAACCCCTTGGCGGTGCGCGCCATGCAGGAGGTGGGCATCGACATCTCCGGCGCCAAAACCCGCGACGTATTCGAGGTGGTGCGAAGCGGCCACCCGTTTACCCACGTCGTGGCGGTATGCGACGAAGCCAGCGCCGAAAAATGCCCGCCGTTTCCGGGCGTGGAAAACATTCAGCACTGGGACCTCCCCGATCCTGCCGCCCATGCGGGCGGCGACGAGGAAAAACTGGGCCGGTTCCGGGAAATCCGGGACGAATTGCGCCGGCGTATCGATGCATGGCTTTCATGAAGATTATTTTTCAAGCCAGGATTGGATATCCTCCTTTTGATGACCAGGACAGGCTGCTCCTATATCGGCAAATTCAGCCAGGCGAACACCCCGCACATCTTCAGCCCCATGTAGAACATAACGACAATGAAAAAGACCATGATGGGGATCATCAGCACCCCGCCGCCGATGCCGATGATGCCCGAAACGATGCCTAAGGGAATGCCCCAGAGGATAAAGGCGGTCAGGCTGTCGCTGGGCTGATCGTCGATCTTCGGGGGCTTGGCCGTCAGCATGCGGATGCCTCCTAAAATCACGGCGATGCCAAAGGCCGTGGTCAACACCTTGCCCGGCAGGTGCGAGGCGATAAATGCCCCGCCGAAAGCCCCCAAGGCGCCTGCGATGCCGAAGGTGATCCCCGCCTTCCAAAGGACCGCCCCTTTTTTGTGGTGGGCCATGGCGCCGCTGAAGGCCGTGGGCAGCACCACCAACAGGTTGGTGCCAAAAGCGATGCGGATGGCGATGGTGGGGTCCACCCCGATGGATTTGAGCGCCCAGAACTGGACCGGGACCATGATAAAGCACCCTCCGACCCCTAGCAGGCCCGAGGCGAATCCCACGCCGATTCCGGTAATCAATAAAGCAATGACTTGCGCGGCTTGCATTTCCATTTTCGATCTTCTCCTTTCATTATAAATTCTTTCATCGACATACCCTATACCCTTGGCTTTATGCTTTTCCATATCCGGTGCATCATGAACCCGCAGACCAGCGGTCCGCTGACCTCTTCTGTGAAACTTCATGTTTCCGATCCGTCATTCCGGGCCCTGGATCGAGTCCAGGACAAGCTTTTATGACAAGCCTGCCCCGGACTCCAATCC
>CAYPFH010000342.1:0-2879 GCA_964409825.1 uncultured Desulfobacterales bacterium
TCCCCCGGCATCGGCTGGGTTGAGACTATCGGCCGGCTTTACCGCAGCCGACGGCGTCCAGGGCCGCAGACACACCCATCAGGGAAAATGCCGCGGAAGACTGCTGCCCCATCAGGTCGGTGTAGTCGAAGCGGATCCAGGCGCCGGCCCGCATTCTGCGAAGAAGCCTTTCCACGACCGCATCATCGGTCAGCGTGTATATTTGAAGCGTTTTTTCTTCATCCTTTGAAATTATCCCGTCCAGCCGAATTCCAGGATTTCCGTCGACCCTCACCCTCATCTCGCGGTTCAAGTCCACGAACTGAAAGGCGGAAAAAAGGGCGATGCGGCAGCGAAAACCCTGTCCTTCGCGGATCACCCGTAGTTGGAAATCCGGAACCTTGCGATTTGAATACAGGTATCCTTGAGGGCGGCAGTAAGCCCTTCCGCTTTCTTCGATGATCGCCGCCCAGTTTTTGAATGCCTGCCGGACCGGTTCGGCCCGCGCCGGCGCCGATCGAAAAGGCAGAACAAACACCACCAACCCGGCCGCCAGCAGGCAAAGCAGACCGGCGTTTCCCATCGTCTGGCTCGCCGGTTTGCCCGAAACGGCCGCTTTCCAAGGTCTATGCCTTGTCGGCATCGGCCGGCTCATTGCGGAGATACAGGGTCTGGGTCGGATAGGCGAACTCGATGCCTTCTTCTTCGAAGCGCTGGTAGATCTGCAGATTGACGGCCTGTTGGATGTCCATGTAAATGTTATAGTCGGGGCTCAGGATCCAATAGACGATTTCAAAGTTAAGCGAATGGGCGCCGTAATCCCTGAAATGGGCCCGATCGAAGCGGACCATCTCGCGTCCTTCGATGATCTGGCGGATCATCTGGGGGATTTTTTCAAGATGATCATACGGCGTCTGGTAGACGACGCCCAGGGAAAACACCACGCGGCGCTCGTACATCCGCTTGTAATTGCGGATCCGGCTCTTGAGAAGATCGGTGTTGGAAAAAACGAGCTGCTCGCCGGAAAGACTCCGGATGCGGGTCGTCTTGAGCCCGACGTGCTCCACCGTTCCCATGAGGTCGCCCACGATGATGAAGTCGCCGATGACAAAAGGCTTGTCCAGGACAATGGAAAACGAAGCGAAAAGATCCCCGAGAACGTTCTGAACCGCCAGGGCAACGGCAATGCCGCCGACCCCGAGTCCGGCGACCAGCGCGGTAACGTCGACGCCCAGGTTGGCCAGGGCGACCAGAAGGACAAAGCCCCAAAGCAGAATCCGACCGATGAAGGCGACGGCGGCAAAAGTGGTCACTGCGCCGGCGTCGATCTCGATCTTTTTGGTTCGGTACCGGTTCAGCCAGAACCCGATGCCCTCCGATCCCAGCAGCCCGATCTGGATCAAAACGACGATGCCTACCACCTGGGACAGCTGTCCGGCAGCAGCCGCCGGCAGGTCGATTGCCAACGATCCGATGTAGACGGCGACGGCCAGCAGAAATACGCGCTTGATCCGTCCAAACAAACGAGATACCAGGTCTTCCCATTCCCCGTCCCTGCGTTCGGCGCCGCCTTTTAATTTTCGGATCAGCAGCCGTTTTGCCACGATCGCGGCAACAAATACGGCCACCGCCACTGCCACGGCAATCAGCCACTGCTGGACCGACACTCCGTAAACCGACCTATCCAACCATGATAGAAATTGTTCTCTCACTGAAAAAAAAATCCCCTTGTCATTTTGACCGCAGGCAACTCCGGATGCATGACTTGATCGAAAATCTTACAGCGATGCCCGGGCTTTGATCGCCATGGCCTGGTCGTTAAGATAAAACTCTAACCATGCATCCGGAAGGTTCAAGATTGTTTTTTCAGCGCAAAGAAACGGTCGATTTTCGATTTGGCCTGCATCACGACGATCTCCGAAAGCCCCAGCTTTTTCCGGGCCCTGGCGAGTTCCAGGGCCGAACGGACCATGTCCTTCGGGACCTTCGGCTGTTCCGGTTCGGGTTTCCGAACCAACGACAGGGCTCCGGACGGGCAGCTGGTGACGCACAGGCCGCATCCGATGCACCGGTCTTCATCGACGATGGGCCGGTCCTCTTCCATCCGGATCGCATCCATCTGGCATCGGGCCAGGCATACTTCACAGCCCTGGCAGAGATCGGGTTCAGCGGCGGCGGTAAAGGCGCTGACGACATAATCTACCGGCCGCGGAAGGGTCTTCAAGTTGCGAAGCACCGCACAGCAGCAGCCGCAGCACATGCAAATGTTCGCGGCCCTCTGGGCGTTGCTGGGCTGAAGAACGAGGCCGGATTCTTCCGCCATCTGAAGGATATCGATGACCTCCCGGGCTTCCACCGGGCGGCCGAGTCCGTTTTCCTGATAGTAGTCTGCGGCCGTTCCGAAGACCACGCAGGTTTCCTCCGGCTTGTCGCAAGGCTTTTCGGCAACGGCCATCTCTCTGCGGCAGATACAGGGGGCCACCGCTGCCTTGCGATGCCGCCGAACCAGTTCCTCTGCCTTTTCGTAGGGCATGACATGTAGATCTGCGGTAATGCTCCGACCCACCGGAATGGTCCGAAGCTGTGGAACCTTCCAGGCCTCCGGAAGCAGGTGGGGAATGTATTCGTGCATGTCCTTCACGAATTCCGGAGTCAGGTCATTGAGATGAAACTCCCAGATTCCAATGACAAACTGGGCGGCCATGTAGCGCCGCTCCCCACCGGGGGTAACAGTTCGAAAGACGAGCCCCTTGCGGGCCATCTCTTCCAAGCGGCGGCCGGCCGTATCCGCCTCGAGGCCGATGCGGCGGGCGACCACCGGGACCGCCTCCGGAATCAGCGTCAGATGCACCGCCAGGGCGGCCTCCTCGCAGGAAAACAAGCGCTTGAGAATCCGCAGC
>CAYPFH010000342.1:2889-4484 GCA_964409825.1 uncultured Desulfobacterales bacterium
ATTCGGTCGAGGGAAATCCGCCGGGCAGTTGATCCAGGTGGTGTGCCAGAAGCCGGTAAACCTCGGTGTTCATATAGGTTTTTTCCCGGAATCGGGGCAGCGGTTCTATCGGCATTGGAGCCCCCCGCCCGAGTAACAGTCGACCCGATTCCGCCACAGATCGTCGTCGAGCACGCAGACGTCCCCGAACTCGTCCCGGGTGGCGACCACCTTGCCGAAATTTTCAGGCGCCAGACCGCACGCGTCTCCGGACCATTCGGCGAAATTGGGTTTTGCGGAAATGAACGTTTCAAAGCGCTTCGCATCGACCTTTACGCTGCATTGCATGTCGGGGATCACGATCACGTCGTCATTTTTTTTCTCCTCGTGGACAAAATAGGCCAGCATTACGGCTCCTTTCGGTTTTCGCGGTCGGTGCTCCGCTTTTTGTGCTCCGTCTTTGTTTTTTGTTTAGTTTATAGGGACATTATTTTGACAAGCGCTCTATGAGCTATGTTAAGAGACAGATGTGACTTTCATCACTTAACCACTCAACCCAAAATACGAAACCCCTGCCATGTCATTTCAATCGCTTCTTACGTGGGCCCGGTCTGGAACCGCCGCTCCGGTTTTGATGATCTTCGGTGCCGGCCTGATCAGTTTTTCCGGCGTGTTCGTAAAACTGGCAGACGTCAGCCCCACGATATCCGGGTTTTACCGGGTGCTGATCGGCGGCCTGCTCCTGCTCGCCTTGGCCGCGGTTCGGGGACAACGGCTTTGGGCCGGGTCGCCCGCGTTCCGTCTGGCGTTTTTTTGCGGCGTCTTCTTTGCCCTGGACCTGTATGTCTGGCACCGGAGCATCCATTTCGTCGGCCCCGGCCTGGCGACGATCCTGGCCAACTTTCAGGTATTTTTCCTCGGCGCCGTCGGGATCGTGTTTTTCAAAGAGGCCCTCACCCTGCGGCTGCTGGCTGCCGCCCCCCTTGCCGTGGCAGGGCTTTTCCTCATCTTCGGCATCGATTGGCAGACGCTGGGCGGCACCTATAAAACCGGGATCTTTCTGGGGCTGGGCGCAGCCGCCTTTTATTCGGCGTACACCCTCAGTTTGCGGGAACTGCAGGCCCGCGCCCGGGCGCTTTCCCCGATGGCCACCCTGGCCCAGGTCTCTGTGGTGACGGCGCTTTGTCTGGCCGCTGCAGGCTGGGCCGAGGGGCGCTCTTTTGCCATCGAAAACGGCAAAACCCTGCTCTCTTTGCTGTCTTTGGGACTTTTCAGCCAGGTGCTGGGCTGGGTGGTCATCGCAACGGCGCTTCCAAGGCTCCGGGCTTCCCTGGCCGGCCTCCTGCTGCTGCTTCAGCCGCTTCTAGCCTTCGTCTGGGACGTATTGTTCTTCGACCGGCCGGCAGATCCGGTTAACGTCGCCGGCGTGGCGGTCACCCTCGGCGCGATCTACCTGGGCAGCACCGGGCGGCAGCCGGCCAACGAACATACGCCGAAACCGTCTCGCGCAGAGGCGCAGAGATGCTGAGAAGGGCGGAAGGAATTCGGAAGCGGAAAAAAATGGCAGGCCAGGAGGGATTCGAACCCCCAACACCCGGATTTGGAGTCCGGTGCTC
>CAYPFH010000343.1:0-4466 GCA_964409825.1 uncultured Desulfobacterales bacterium
GCAGAGGCTCGGGGCAGAAAAATACCAAATCCCAAGCACCAAATCCCAAACAAATCCCAAACAACAAATTCCAAACAAAATACCGTAAAAAGGCGGAAGGTTACAGTCCGTGGTTGCGGCCGTACCAAAGGCGGCCCAGGACGCGGTGCAGGTCGTATTCTGTGATCAGGCCCCGCTCGATAAGGATCTTGCCCAACTTTCGGTTGCTTCGCTCAAGCGCCCAGAAAACGTCTTCATTATCGGCATACCCCAGTTTGACGAGCGCCTCGCCCACTCGAATTCCTTGGAAAGAGCGCTGGTAATCGAGCGCCTCATCCAGTTCGCCGGGGGCCACCTTGCCCGACTGAACCAGCACCTCTCCGATGCGCAGTTTCTGCTCGCAGAGGGCTTCGTCAAGTTCTTTACTGGAAATAAACCCGCGCGCCACAAGCACCTCCCCCAGGCGGGGACGAAACCAGGAAAGGCGCCTTATCCGCAGATAAACGGCATCGGCCGCATCGGCTGACAGGATCGAAACGGTCAAAAACAGGAGCATCAGAAAGACGAAGTTGAATGCCTCGCTGTCGAAAAGTTTTGAAATTTGGGCAGCATGCGCATCGTAACCGATGCAGGGCCCCAGGAAATAAGACGTCCAGCAGAATGTGAAGGTGCCGACGATGAATTGCCACTTGGTCGTCAGACGCATTGAGGCCCCCAGGTGTTGCCTGAAGGACGCGCGGCTTGCCGCCCTGAGCATCCGGGATCGCTCATGGCGGTGGTTTTCTCCGAGGCCGGATTCAGTCCTCGTCGAGAACCCTGCGAACGGTGAGTGCCAGCTCGCTCATGATAACCGGCTTGTCCAGACAGGCGCGTATCCCGATGTTTTTGAATCTTTCCTCGTTGATCCCTTCACTGAACGCAGTCCAGATGATGACTTTGGTATCTGCCCGGGCTTCCATCATTTTTTTTGCCAGTTTGTCTCCGGAAATGACCGGCATCGTCAGGTCGGAGATGATCAGGTCGAAGGCCATGGGGTCCCGGCGGAAAATCTCAAGTGCCTTTTCGGAGCTGTTTGAAGAAGTCACCTGGTAGCCCAGATGCCCCAGCATCCGTTCTAGAATGGCGACCAGGGGCTCTTCATCATCGATGATCAGAATGTGCTCTTTGCCCCCGGGAAGGCTCTGGACGCTTTCTGTTTCTTTCTCCGGCTTTTTTTCTGCGGCAAGCGGGAAAAGCAGTTCGAAAGTCGTCCCTTCTCCGACGGCGCTGGAGACCTCGATGCTGCCGCCGTGGCCCTTGACGATTCCCTCGGCCGCGGCCAGACTCATCCCCGTTCCAACCCCCCGTTTTTTAGTGGAGAAATAGGGTTCAAAGATTTGTTTGATCGTTTCTTCGTCCATTCCGCAGCCGTCGTCGACAACAAGGATCTTGACGTATCTGCCGGTCTCGGAAAAGGGCCTCGGCCCCGGATCCTCCTCGTTTAAGGCAACCACTTCCGACTCGATGCGGATTTTTCCGGAGTCTTTTCCGATGGCCTCCCCCGCATTTTTGAGAAGATCGAGCAGGATCTGGTGAAACTGGGACGGATCGGCCGTGATGTAGGCGTCTTCGCTGGACAGATCCTCGATGATTTCGATTCCCTCGTGAAGTTTGCCCCGGCTCGACTTGGCCGCCTGTCGGATGGCGGTTTTGCTGTCCAGAAGGATCTTGCTTTGTTCGCTTTGGCGGGTAAACTTCAGGATCTGTTCCAGAAGATCCTTTGCCCGACCGCCGGCCTTTAGAATTTCCTGCACATCTTCTCGAATTTGAGCGCTTTCGACATCGAGAAGAATGATCTCGGCAAATCCCATGATGGCGTTCAGGATGTTTTTGAAATCATGGGCAAGGCCTGAAGACAGTTGTGCCAGGGCCTGAAATTTGCGGGCCTCCACAAGTTTTTCATGCATCCGTCGCGTTTCTTCGACTTGAACCTTCAGCTCTTCGTAGAGTCTTGCGTTCTCGATGGCCATGGCGGCCTGTTCAGAAAAAATCGTCAACAAAAGAGCGTCTTCTTCCGTGAAGGTGGAGCCGTCTGCCTTGTTGAGTACTTCGAGCACCCCGATGATCTTTCCTTTTGCCTTGAGAGGGACCGCAAGGATCGATCGGGTCTGAAATCCGGACATCCTGTCGATGCCGGGGTAAAACCTGGGGTCTTCTTCGACATTGTCCACCATCACGGGCCGTTCGTTTTCGACGACCCAGCCGGCGATTCCCTGACCTTTTTTCAGCTTGACATCCAGAAGGGTTCCTGCCTTTGGGCCGGTCGGCACGCTGAAAAAAAGGTCACCGGTGGTTTCGTCGACGAGCATAAGGGTGCTGGCTTCGGATCCGGTCACCCGGTTGGCATTGTGCATGATCATGGAAAGGACTTCGGCAAGGTTCAAAGAGGAATTGACCCGGGTTCCCATATCCATGACCGAGCACAAAGACCCGCAGTCAAGGTCGCAGTATTTCTGGATCATTTTGTTCTGGAGGTTCAGGGCGTCCTTGAGCTCGTCTTCGGTTATGATTTTCATATCCGCCAGGATCTGACCCAGGAGCGGGATGCGGTCGGTCCTGCCGCTGAAACGGGCTTCGGCCACCAGGCGGGATCTTTCCATCCGGTCTGGCAGGGTTCTGCCCTCGAGGGTTTCTCTTTGACGCCGCAGGGCTTCTTTGACCTGGTTGTGCGAGACCACCCCGAGATCTGCCAATATTTCGCCGAGCATCTTTTTTAGTGCCATGGCGGGGGATCCTTTCTTCAGGGCTGTGTTCCAGTCGACCCTGTCTATGCTCGATTGATCATTTTCGCTGTCCAGAAGATCGGTATCGCGAGAATCGGTGCACGAATTTTCTGCCTTCGTCAGAAGATAAGAAGCGTTTCCTATCATCCACTGTTTGCCGGAAAGAGGATTTGGAGAGAATCATTTCCGATGAGCAATCGTCGCTTTGCAACAAATGCAAAAAATGTGCCTAAAAAACAACATAATGATTGTGGTAGAATTTCAGGTAAATAGCGTGGTCGAATCGCAAAAGAATCTTGAAAGGCCCCATTGTTTGAAGGGCTTTTGGGGGCGCGGGGATAAAACCTACAAAATTTGACGATTTGTTTTTATGTTGTGTTGCCCAGCCATATCGTGTTGAAAATTCGTCATTTTGGAAGAATCGTCGATCTGGAAAAGTCGACCGATACGGCTATATCCGGTTCGCTGACCGAATTTACAGCCTCATATCAAGAAGTCTACGGTGGAAAAACCGGCGGCTTGCAGCGGGAAAGTTCATTGTCACCCTGTTTCCAAGGCTGGTAAAAAACAGGGGCTGCTATAATAATTGGACAAAGGCGGCGGTTCGATATGCAATAGAACAGCCCGAAGAGGTGGATGTCAGTGAAATCGTCGTCAGACCGGTTTCCCAAAGCCTATAGATGCGTACGGACCTGAATCCTATTGCTCCGAACCGAATGACAGCGGCCGATCGGCCAGGTCGAAAAGCCGGCCGGCCCAATGATAAATCCGGCTGTTTGACAATGGGCAGGAAACAAGCGTACATATCTTTCGTCATTCCTGACTGAAATCAGGGCGGCAGTAGGATTTCACCGCCGTTGATCATCGATTCGTTTTGAAAAAATTCAGGACAGCATCCTTTGCTTGTCTCACTCCCCGAGGAGGCTCAATGGGGCTGAAGCCCAAATGGCAGGTGACGGTCGGCGTCTTTGCAAGCTGCTGGCTGTTTTATTTCGCGCTGCCTTGTTTTGGGGAAAAAGAAGGCGTTTCCAGGATCTCAAACTTTTTCGACAGCGAGGCAGCGAATCTCGTTTTTCTCATGATCCTGTTTTTGACGGTTTCTCTGCTGGCAGGGGACCTTGTGGATCTCGTCTATCGTTGGATCAAAAAGACACGCTGGTTTCGGCCCAGGTTGGGTGAGGTTTTGGTGGCCCGGGGTTTTATCTCTCGGGCCGAACTCGAAGAAGCCCTTGACGAACAGAAGCTCAGAATCGGGGACCTGCTGTTGCAGACAGGAAAGATCTCGTCCCGCCAGCAGGAGAAGGCCGTTGCCTACCAGCGTTCCCATGAAAAAATAAGAATGGGCGAAGTGCTCGTCGAACTGGGGTTTGTTTCAAAAGATGATGTCAACTGTGCCCTTCAACGAAGCAATCGAAAGCTGGGAAGCATTCTGGTCGAACGGGGTCTGATCGCCGAAGTTGACCTGCGCCGGATGTTGGGACGGATGTGGTACGGTCGATTCCGCGGATAAACAAAGATGCCTTCCGGATTTCTCTTCGGCGAAGGACACCGCTGCAATCTTTTTTTTACGGAAGTGTGTCCCGGCGGGTTTCCTCCTTTTCTTATGTGAAACTTCATGTTCCCGGTCCGTCATTCCGGGCTTGACCCGGAATCCAGGTTTTTGTGGATCCCGGCTCTCCGCTTCGCTGCGGCCGGGATGACGGATTGGGAAGTTTCACGGTTGAT
>CAYPFH010000344.1:0-4448 GCA_964409825.1 uncultured Desulfobacterales bacterium
CCCACTTTACGAATTAGTCCATGATTTCATTGATTGGGAGGACCTGTTTTCCGTGCCGGACGGTCAGAATGGATATTCGGCTTTTTTCCATTCGGTAAACGATCCGATAGTTGCCGTAGAGCAACTCCCGGAATTGTTTGTTTTGGATTTCAGGAACCATTCGGCCGAGTTCTGGTGCGGATGCCAGCTGCCCGATTTTTGAAAAAACGTTGTTCACCCATGCAACCGCCTCAGATGGCTTGTCCTGGGCAATGTAGCCGGCGATTTCCGCAACGCGATCCATGGCCAACAGGGACCAGACGATTTTCATTTCCGGACCCTTTTCAAGACTTGTTCTTTGGCCCTTTCATGCTCTACGCTTTCCCCGGCTTCGAGTTGTGCAAGGGAGGCCTGAATATCGCTCAACAGTTCGAGTCTTTCCTGTAGAGACTCATATTCATGGACATCCAGCAAAACGGCAACGCTTTTCCCGTGCTGGGTGATGACCACGGGCCGCTTCGTGTCGTGGACCTGCTTGATGAAATTTGCGATACCCGTCCTGACCTCGGACAACGGCTTGATATCTTGATCGATTTTAAGCCTTTGCATGGCAGCACCTCGGTTTATATCTTTTTTTGTACAATATAACGTACTATTTCATAATGCAAGCGCTTTGAGACCGCTTTCAACCGGACGGTTCCTCTTTGGGTGGAACCGGAAAGATGCTCAGCCAGCGGCATTGGCTCAAACGCCGCTGCAGGCGAAACCCCATGCGGGTGTGAAGGCAGAGGGAAATCTTTCAGGGACAGCAACACCTTGCCGCAGCAGCAGGCGTCGGCCAGATCCATAATCGACCGCGTCAGGGCGGCAAAGCCTTTCGGCGTGACCGCCATGTCGCCCAGCGGGTCTGCAAAGTGGATGTCGAAGCCGGCGTTGACCAGGAGGAGATCCGGTTTGAACTCCAGCGCGATGGGCTTCAAAATCCGTTCAAAAAGAGTCAGATACTCACCATCGCCCCAGCCGGGCAGCAGCGGAATGTTGACGGAAAAGACCTTGCCTTTTCCCTTTCCGACATTGCACCACCCCCCTCCGCCCGGATAGAAAAAGGACCGGTAGGCGGAAAAGAAAAGCACGGAAGGCTCGCTTTAGAACCAGTGTTGGGTGCCGTTACCGTGGTGCAGATCCCAGTCGACGATCAGGCTGTTTTCTCCGTGTTGCAACCAGGGAGCAGTTCCTCGGCGGGGAATTGGGAAGCCTATTCGACAAAAGAATGCAATGGGACGGCCACAGTTGGAAAACTGCGCAGCAATTGCCGGTCGGAGGTGACGAAAGGAACGGCGAGTTCTTTGGCCACGGCGACAAACTCACAATTATAGGCAGAGCAGCGGCTTTCGGATGCAATCGCAAGCACGTCGTTGGAAGACACCTCATATTACCGGCCTCTCATCAACAGGCCCCATGCGGCGTCATGCCGCCCAGGTTCCATTGTCTCGGCAGATTTCTTCTGCCGGAATGACCTGAATCCCCTCCGCAGGCCGGAAGCTGCGGTCGCCCATGTTCACCAGGAAGCCGCGGTGAATCATGCCGTCTTTGATTCCGCCGATCAGCGGCGCCCAGTCTCTTCTGCCGGCGGATGCGGCGCATTTGAACTCGAATCCGATTCGCTCCGATCCCCGATCGACGATGAGATCGATTTCCGCACCGGCATGGGAGCGGTAAAAATAAAAGCGCGATCCGACGGAGGCGACCTGCTCCATGCCGATGATCTGTTCGATCATCATCCCCTCGAAGCTGCCGCCTTTCTGGGGGGAAGACAACAGCTCCCGTTGTCCGGAGATGCCTAAAAATCCATGCAACAGCCCCGAATCGCGGATATACAGCTTGGGTGATTTGACGAACCGTTTTTCGATGCTCGGGTGGTAGGGCTGCAGCCGGCGCAAAATGAAATGGCCTTCCAGCAGGTCCAGGTAGCTGCCGATCGTGTGATAGGAGGCGCCGAACAGCCGACCCAACTCGGAAAGGTTGAGGAGCCCCCCGTTTCTTCCGGCGATCAGGCCGAGCAGTTGCCCCATTTGGACGGGGCTTGCCTTGATGCCGTGGCGGATCAGGTCTCTTTCGATGTAGGTGCGGCGGTAGTTTTCCTGCCAATACTCCCATTTTTCCATTGTTTCGGCCAGAAGGGCGTCCGGGAATCCGCCTTTCATCCACAATTCGTTGAGAGGGATGCCGTGTTTTGCCACCTCCGGGAAAAGCAGTGGCGAAAGCTCCACAATGCCGATTCGGCCTGCCAGGGTTTCCGATACCTGGTGGACCAGGACCGGATTGACGGAGCCGAGCAAAAAAAACCGCCCTGTCTTCTTTCGGTCTTCATCGATCAGTGCCCTCAGTACCGGGAAAAGTTCGGGTAGTTCCTGTGTCTCGTCGAATATGATCGGGTTTTCGAATTGGCGCAGGGCGTATTCGATGTCCTCTGCGAAAACTTGACGATCGGACGGCTTCTCGAGATCGAAATAGTCTCCTTCCAGAAAACTGAGGGCGAGGGTGGTCTTGCCGCATTGGCGGGATCCCTGGATGAAAACCGCCGGAAACTGTTCGGAGAGTTTTTTTATCAGATCGGATGCAACTCGGGGGATCATAATGCTTGAAATATAGCAATATAAATTCTATATTTCAATATAAAAAAATGAACGTTAGGAGCACTGGATGGGCTTTTTCAGCGGAATCAATCTTGCCGGGGCCGCCCTTGGATTCGTAGCCGGCGTTTTCGGCTTTGTCATCGTACGCTACTGGATCCGGCCGGTGTCCGGCTACAAACGGCTCAAGCGCCGGGCAGCCGACACCGTCGACGGCCATCTGTTATTCCTTGAAAAAGGCGCTGCCGTCAGTCAGGCAACGAATGGACTCAAGGATAGCCGGCAGCGGCTGCGGCGGACGGCATCGGAACTGACGGACGCCTTTCACCAGGACCTGCCCGCCTGGTACCGGATCCGCCTGCGCGCCAGGGGGGAAAATCCGCCGGAGGCAGCCGGCCTTCTCATGAAGCTCAGCAACACCCGCGACCCGGTCTCAGGCCGCAGGCAGGGCGAGCAGATCCGGAAGCTGCTTTTCTTACAAGGCAAAAAAAAACGGAACGACGATCCAAAAGAAGGCTGAAATGAGGGCCGCTGGAGGTTTTCCCGACAACCGCGAAACTGTTTGAGGCGTTTAGCGGCCGTTGAACCGAACCGCGATCGATGCGCCGCAAAATCGGGCAATGAACCGGCGGCCTGGGCCCATTTTTCAATATCGACGGTCTATTCGGGGGACGACGGGTTGGGCGCCCCCTCGGCGCTTTCTTCCAGCTGCTGGGAGTAGGCCATCCATTCCTCGGCTTCATCTCTGACCACTTTGAGCCTGGACTGGCAGTGGGAGCCGAACAGCACCATCAGGCAGATGACAACCAGACGGCGGTAGATGGAAGAAAGATCCGGGGAAAAAAAATGGCTGAAAAAATCGAGGTTGTCGGTCAGAAAGATGTCCAGCAGAGAGTCGACGAACCAATAAAGTGCGCCGAGGCCAATTCCCACCAGAACGAGAGGAAACCCTTCTTTCTTGCCTTCCGCCATTTTTCAGCCTCCTCATGTTGATTCGGTGCAGGTCGGATTATTGCCTTCCCACAAGCCTCCGGTCGTGGGCCGTCGATTGCCTCGGTCATTGACCGGATCCATGGGTTGATGGGGGTAAAACGGAACGGGGCGGCGATCGATGCCCCGGCGGCCGATGTGCATGATAACCAGTCCTACAGAAACGAAATGGAAATGTCAATTGATATAGCGGTGTTACCGGTTGAAGCCTTTTTGGATTTGAGGTATTCTCGATTTGACGGTATGCAAAAAATCTTCAATGCTGCGGCCAAGGCCGCATGTTTCCCCTTTGACCGGCGCGGTCGATCGCGCCTTTCCGCCGGTGGGGACCGGAAGACGGCAATCCCGACCCCGCGAGTTTCGGAGAAGCCGCCGATGTCGATCCGACGGATCGCCCGGGAGCTGTATCAACTTCAAAAAGAGGTCGAGGCCCTGGAACAAGACCTCGAACAGGCTCCCTACGACCGGAAGGAAGAGATCGAAGAGAAGCTGCGCAGGGCAAGGGCCGCGCGGGACCGCATGAAAAACGTGCTCGACGGGCAAAAGGACAGTCGGCGATGATTCTCCACGACGACCGATACAACCTGGGGCTGACCGAATTCGGTATCTTGATTCCGGTTGCCGACACCCGTGCCTCCATGACCTTCGAAGCCCTCAAGGACCACCCCCTGCTGAGGGATCGGGTTTCCCGCTGGCACCGCCGGCCGGGGGGGGAGATTCTCAACAAAGAAGACCTGCTTCGGGTCCACACCCCGGAGTATGTCAGCCGGCTTTTTTCCGCGGAAGTGGAAGACGAGATGATCCGCACCTACGAGCTGATCGACGGTGACGGACGCTACAACCGGT
>CAYPFH010000345.1:0-4434 GCA_964409825.1 uncultured Desulfobacterales bacterium
GGTACCGGATGGTTGAAAATCCCCTCCGGCCGGCAGTTGAAAATCCTCAACGCCAGCTCGTTGACAAGCATGATTTTTCCGTCCTGGTCCACCACGATCAGGCCGAAGCCGAGGCTTTCGAATATGGCCTTTTGAAACTGAAGGCTTTCGATCAGCTCCGCCGATTCGCGCCTGGGATAGATATCGCCCGGATCGTAGATCTGCAGTTCGTTCCTTGGCTTGCCGTTTCGGGTTTCCAGGTCGTCTAAAAACCGAAGGATCTGTGCCTTCATCTTTTCCAGCGGCCCTTTGATGATATAGTAGTCGGCGCCGATCTGTTCCAGCTCGTCTATCTGTTCGACAATGGTCCCGGACACGGCCACCACCGGAAACGGGGCATCTGAAAACCGCTTCCGGACGTACCGGATCAACTGCCAGCCGTCGATCTTCGGCATGACCATGTCGGCGAACATCAGATCGACGGAATCGGTCTCCAGCACCGCCATCGCTTCCTTGCCGTCGTAGGTCTTGACGACGTCAAAGCCTTTTTCGATGAGTATTTCGGAGAGAAACTCAACGAAAAAGTAGTCGTTGTCGACCACCAGGGCCTTTTTGCTCATGATGCCTCCATTTCGGCCACGACGGAGCGTGGCCCTCCAAACACCATACTCCCGTCCGGCCACGACGGAGCGTGGCCCTCCAAAAACCATACTCCCGTCCGGCCACGACGGAGCGTGGCCCTCCAAAAACCAACCCCCTTGCCCGCCTGCCCCTGTGGAGGGACGCGCGCAATATAGTCCGTCTTTCCGGCCGCGATGAAACGCGGCCCTCCAACAACCAACCCTCGTTGCGGCCGCGATGAAACGCGGCCCTCCGAAAACCAACCCTCGTTGCGGCCGCGATGAAACGCGGCCCTCCGAAAACCAACTCCCGTCCGGCTAAGGGTTTTCACTAAAATTCGATTTTCTCCGCACTGCCTGCAGCGCGGAGAAAATCAAATTTCGATGCATACCCGCAAAATTTCCTTCATATCGGTGTGGCCATCGAACATCTTGACGATCGCATCCTGCTTCAAGGTGGCCATTCCGTCGGCAAACGCCTGCTTGAAAAGCCGTTCGGTGGAGGCGCCCTCCTTGATCAGGCGCTTGGCTTCCCGGGTTCCCTCCATGAGTTCGTGGACTCCCATCCGCCCCTTGTAGCCCGAACCCGAACAGACCTCGCATCCCTTGGCCCGGTAAAGGGTCATGCCCGGATCGTAGTCGATCCCGGCGGCTGCAAACTCTTTTTCCCCGTATGTCTTTGCGATCTGATCGAATTCCTCCTCCGAGGGGCGGTAGGCCTCCCTGCAGTTTTTGCAAAGCCGCCGGAGCAGCCGCTGGGCCAGCACGCCTAAAAAGGCATCGGAAAAATTCAATGGATTGAGCCCCATGTCGAGCAGACGGGTGATGGTCTCCGGTGCGCTGTTGGTATGCAGGGTGGAAAAGACCAGGTGCCCGGTCAAAGAGGCCTCCACTCCGATTGCGGCCGTCTCCTGGTCCCGCATCTCTCCGATCATGATGACATCCGGGTCGAGGCGGAGAAACCCGCGCATGATCCGGGCAAAATCAAGGCCGATGCGGGGCTTTGCCTCCACCTGCCGGAGGCCCGGCTGGGTGATCTCCACCGGGTCTTCCGCAGTCCAGATCTTGATCTCCGGCTTGTTGATATAGCCCAGGGCCGAATGAAGCGTGGTGGTCTTTCCCGAACCGGTCGGACCGACCACCAGGACCAAGCCGTAGGGCTGTACGATGATCTTTTCTAAAATCCGCTGGTTTCGGTCGTTGAGACCCAGCTGATGAAGCGCCATGGCGCCGGCTTTTGCCAGAATCCGCAGCACCGCATCTTCTTTTCCGTTGGTCGTGGGCATGGTCGACATCCGCAGCTCGAAGGACGGAATCCCTTTTCGCTTCATCTTGATCTTGCCGTCCTGGGGCAGGCGCTTTTCGGCGATGTCGAGATTGGCCATGATCTTGAGCCGGGACAGGATCGCCGGGGCCATGGTGTTGGGCACCTGAACGTACTGCTGGCAGACGCCGTCCTGGCGGAAGCGGATCGCGGTCTTCTTCGTCAACGGGGAGGGTTCGATATGGATGTCTGAAATGCCCCTTCGAAACGCCGTGACCAGCACCTGGTCCACGAATTTGACCACCTGGCTGGAGGATTCGTCGATGACCTCCTCTTCGGGGTCGGTCTCCTCGACCTCCTCGAACTCCACGTCAGGAAGCATCTCTTCCAGATCGTCCAGGGTCCCCTCCAGGCTGTTTTCCTCCTGGGAATTGAAAAAATGTTCGATGCAGCGGGCGATGTCCTCCTTGAATCCAACAGAGAACCGAATTTTTGTAGTCGACATCAGTGCCCGGATCGTGTCTGTCTTGCGAAGGTCCTTGGGGTCGTCGATCAGAACTTCGATGCCGTTTTTGTCCCAACCCAGGGGCACCCAGGCATTGTGAAGCAGGAAAGGCTTTTTCAAGTTGCGGATGAGCTCCACCGGGACGGGCAGGTCCGGATCGAATGCCTTAAACGGGCAGCGGTAAAATCGCGATAACCCGTCGCCGATCTTCATTTTGTCTTTATGGAACTGTTCGACAAGGACCGACTCGATCCCCTTGCCCTTTTTCTTTGCCAGAGAAAACGCCTGCTGCAGTTCCTCTTTGGTCGTTAAACCATGTTGGATCAAGAACTCGTAGCGGGAGTAATTCTTCGGTTTGAGAGACCCGGCCGAAACCCGGCTGCGAATTTCCTGGTTGTTGGGGTCCAGGGCCAGGGCTTTTCGGAAAAGCTCTGCGGCCGGCTCCAGGATCTTTCTTTTTTCCATCTCCAGGCCGGCGCGGTAAAGGGCCGCGGCGGCCGCCTCCGGAGCAAGACCGAAGCGCTCTACCGTCTTTTCGACTTCTGCAGCCGCATCTTCGGGAGACTCGAATTCAATCAGGCAGGAAAACAGATCGCAAACGATGTCCGGAATGTGGAGCCCTTCTTCGGATCCTGCCGTTTCCATCATCTGCCGGAAGCTGTCGGCCGCCTCTTTAAAGAGGCCCAACTCCCGCAACGCTTTGGCTTTGTCCATGAACGCCGCCGGGCCGTCTTCCCCGGCAAAATCGCCCAAGTACTTCATGACCTCCTCGGTCGCCGGCTGCGCCAAAGAGGCCTTCCGCTCCCGGTCGAGCTCCTGTTCGATTTCGCGAATCCGGGATTCGATTTCTGATTTGGAGGGATCGCCGGCTTCTTCGGCCTGGGTTCGCAGATCCTCATAGATGCTCAAGGATTCGTCAAACATCCCCATATCGCGGTATACTTCCGCTTCCCGAAGTCTTGGCTCTGCTGTCATTTCACCGCTGCCCTGACATTGGAAGGCCCGGCCGGCTGGTTTTCGTCTCCGATCGTTCCTGCCGATATTTGGTTCATTCCCTTGCGCTGGGCCTGTTTCAGAGATTTTTTTGCGCTATCGAGAAGCTTTTCAGCCGATCTTTTGGGGTCTCCGCTGACCGGGGCGTCAAGTTCGGCGATACCGAAGCCGGCGGTCACCCGTATTTCAGCGTCGTCTTCGGACCATCGCTCTTCGTTGATTTGCCTGCATAGCCTTTGCACCAGGCAGAGCGCCCCTTCTCGATCCGTTTCCGGCAGCACGATCGAAAATCCGTCTTGTTCCTCGCGGGCCACCCAGTCGATATGCCGCCGGATCGAACCCTGAATCAAGGCGCCCACCGCCGTCAAAACCCGGTCTCCGATTCCGCCGCCCCATATGCCGCAAATGGCCTCTAAATGATCGATCGCACAGGCAGCCACAGACAGGCTGCGGCCGTAACGAACGGCCCGCTTGATTTCACGGGGCAGATGTTCTAGGAGATAGCTTTTTGAGTAGCATCCGGTGAGCGGATCGGTAAGAGACATGGAACGGATTTTGTCTTTGGCCTCCTTGAGCTCGGCTTCCAGGGAGATGATTCTCATCGCGGTTTGGACGCGGACAGCCAGCTCCTCTTCGGAAAAAGGCTCCGCGATCACATCGTCGACCGGAATAAGGTCCCTGAGCGCCGCGATGGAAGCCGTTTCCGGGGCCACGGCCAGGGTGTAGACCGCACCCCTGATGTTTTTTTCCAGAATACTGCCGCAGACATCGGCAATCGTATCTGGTCCGGAGCCGGAACCAGCCATAATCAGGCATGAATCTATACTGCTTTGAAAATCATTGTTGGATGCATCGCCCGGATGTCCGGCCACTGAATACCCCCGCGCTTCCAGAAACGATCGCAGCCGATTTCTTTTTTCTGCATTGCTTTCGATCAACACGATGTTCATTGCCGTTTTCCCCTTCCGTTCCAAACCGATGGGTCTCGGCGGGGCTTATGTGAAACTTCGGTCGAAGTCGGCGGTAAAAACCGACCTGCCCCCGCCTTGGGTTTTGGCGGTTGGAGGGCCACG
>CAYPFH010000346.1:0-4434 GCA_964409825.1 uncultured Desulfobacterales bacterium
CTCACGGCGCCACTACAAACAGGGCTGCGACTTAAACAGAAGTTTCACGGTTGATTAAACTGACCGCCCTTTGGTCAGAGGCGGGGCTTATGTGAAACTTCGCCCGAAGCAATTCCCTGCTCAAGGCAAAAAGGCGAAACAGGTAGGTTGGGCTGAACTTGTGAAGCCCAACATTCTCAGCCTGAAGGCAGGCTTTTGGTTTTCGCCAGGCAATTCATTGTTGGGCTTCGCTCCTCTCAGCCCAACCTACGAGCTATGATCCGCCGGATGCCGATGGGTGTGGGCTTGGAGGGCCACGCTCCGTCGTGGCCGGGATTTGGTCGTTACCGGCAACACGGACTAGACTGCGCGCATCCCTCCACCACCTCCAAATCGAGCATCCTCTATCTTCATAGGCAACCGAATTTTATTTTTCTCTGCGTCCTCAGCGTCTCTGCGGTGAACGAAAAATACCGAAACCTTCGGGAAATGGCAAGGGTTGCTCCGGAACGCTGTTTTGCCGGGCGTTGTCGCTTATTGAAAATCTGCGTCTCCCGTGCCATAAGGGCAGCGGAATCGTTATGGACCCCTCTTCCATCGATCTGACGGCCATGTTTCTTCTCGGCATCTTCGGCACCGGGCACTGTATCGGCATGTGCGGACCGCTGGTGATCGCATTTCCGGGCCGAACCGGCGGCTATCGCCACCACTTAGCCTACCACGCCGGCAGGCTGATAACCTACACGACCATCGGCGCCTTCATGGGGGCCGCAGGCGCCGGACTCGGCTGGATCGCCGGCATGACGGGCAGCGATCCGGCCCTGTGGATCGCCCGCTCCCAGGTGTTGTTTTCCATGGCAGCAGCCGGGTTTCTCCTGCTCTTCGGACTGGGGCGGATCGGCCTGATCTCCGAGCCCCGCTGGCTTTCAATCGCAGAACCCCACCGGATTCCCGGCCTCGGCCGACTTCTTCGGTCCCGGACAGCCGCCGAAACCTGGCGCGGTCTTTTCGTTTTGGGGGCGATGTTCGGTTTTCTCCCCTGCGGGCTTTCTTTCGGCGCCTTTGCCCGCGCCCTGGGCGCCGGAGATATGACATCCGGGGCGGTTCTGGCAGCGGCATTCGGCGCAGGAACCCTGCCCGGCCTGCTGCTGGTCGGCGGCGGCGCCTCGGCGGCCGCCCGGCGCTACCGGAAGCACTCAGACATCCTCTCCGGCATCCTGATGATCGCCATGTCGCTTGAAATGGCGGCCGACGCGGTACAGACCCTCCTGTGAAATTCGGGAGGAGCCCCCTTTTTTCGATCTTCCGCCAAGTATGCAAGCTATAAACAAATAACAGACATAAATTCGAATTTCGTGCTTTTCATCCCTGTTACCGGGGCAATTGAACCTTTATGGACCATCTAATAAGGGTAAAATTTTAAATCGGAGCCAAGCGGTCCTTCGCCTTGACGCTTTGCAAAAAAGAGTTTAGACCTTCATCCGATCATCGCGCCCGAATCTGTCAACCCTTACAGACGGACCCCTTCCGTGGCTGATACATCCACCTGCACACCGGTTACCGGACTTGCCCGCATCAAACTTTTCTGGGCCTTGTCGCGGACGCCCCACGGCCTGCTGGACATGACAACACCTGCGGCGGCGGCGCTGTTATGGCTCGGGAATTTTCCCTCCCTGGAGGTCATTCTCATCGGAATGGTGACCACCTTTGCCGGATATACCGCCGTATATGCCTTAAACGACGTCGTCGATCATCGGACGGACAGAGAAAAGCTCGGCCACGGGGGAGACCGATGTCAGGAGGGCTACCTGGACGCGCGGATGGTCCGACATCCCATCGCCCAGGGGGCGATCAGCCTCGGTGAGGGGCTGGCTTGGGCCCTGGCCTGGGGGCTCATCGCCCTGATCGGCGCCTACCTGCTAAACCCGGTCTGCGTGGTGCTCTTTTTAGGCGGCTGTCTTTTCGAGGCCGTTTACTGCCTCCTGCTGAAAATCACGCATTTCCGGACCCTGGTCAGCGGGGTCGTGAAAAATACCGGCGCATTGGCCGCGGTTTACGCGGTGGATGCCTCTCCGTCCATCGGTTTTCTGGCGGTCATGTTCCTGTGGCTGTTTTTGTGGGAGATCGGCGGACAGAATATCCCGGCGGACTGGGCCGACGTCGAAGAGGACCGGCGCCTTGGAGCCCGAACCATCCCCGTCCAGTTCGGCTTCCGGCGCTCATCGGCACTCGTCTTTTTCACCCTTGCCGCGGCGGTGGCGCTCAGCATTGCCGTGCTGCTTCTTTCCCGGGCGGAATTCACCCCATTTTTCATCCTCGCCTCTTTGGCCGTCGGCGGATTCCTCCTGCTGGTCCCCGGCTGGCGCCTCTTTCAGAGCCGGGAGCGGGCCGATGCCATGGCCCTGTTCAACCGGGCCAGCTACTACCCCCCGGCCATGCTGGTGCTGATCGTGCTTCGGCTGGTGATCAGCGGGTAAGTAAATATCCGGTCCCGGAGGACCCGGCTTTGAGTTAAGCCCGGAGGGCATTTAAATTGAAATTCGAAATCCGTGCTTCGAATTTTTCCCTTGGGGCTGAAAGGCAGAGCCAATGTCCTCTTACCTGGTCCTGAGGATCAAAATTGGGAGACTGCACTCAAGGTGTTTTCTTCGTGCCGATGTGGATCACGGCGATGCCGTTGGTCAGCCGCCGAAAGCGGACATCGGAAAAGCCGACATCCGACAGCACCTTTGCCAGCTCCCGGGGGGTGGGAAACAGGCGGATGCTTTCGGTCAGCAAAAGGTATCCGGCCCGGTTTCCGGCAATAATGCGGCCCAGCAGCGGCATGACGTAAAAAGAATACAGATCGTAGATCCAGCGGAATACCGGCCAGGCGGGCTTGGAAAACTCCAGGCACATGAGCTTTCCGCCGGGTTTGAGCACCCGGTGCATCTCGGTAAAGGCCTGCTTCATGTGGGTGACGTTGCGGATTCCGAAGCCGACCAGCGCCGCATCGAAACGGCCGTCCGGAAACGAAAGAACCTCGGCGTTTCCCTGCACGAAGTCGATCCGCTTCCCGAGCCCCGCTTTGGCGGCCTTGGGCTTCCCGTAGGTCATCATCGTCCGGTTGATGTCGTAGACCACCATCCGACCGGCCGGACCGGCGGCACGGGCCGCCAGGATCGCCAGATCCGCAGTCCCCCCGCAGACATCGAGGACTTTCGCCCCCGGACCGAGCCCGAGCATCCTGATTGCGGTTCGCTTCCAGGCATGATGGATCCCGAAGCTCAAAAGCGAGTTCATCAGATCGTATTTTCGGGCGACCGCATCGAAGTGCCGGGCCACCCGCGGCTGCTTTTCGTCGGCCGCCACTTTCTGAAATCCGAAATAGGCGGTCCTCGATCGCTGGATGTACTCGTCAAGCTGTTCTTTGCGCCTCCGGTCGTCGGTCCAGGGAGATTTCAGTATCGTCATGATCGGAGTCCCACTTCCAGTCCGGCTTCGGAGAGCAGCGGCCGGAGATAATCGAGGCTTTCTTTTCCGGCCGCCTCCGGTGCGTCCACATACGGGTAAAGCTCCAGGCTGATGTCGCCCGAATAGCCGAGCCGTTTCATGGCGGAAAAGACACCGGGCAAGTCGATGGCCCCGTATCCGGGAATCAGGTGGTTGTGCTCGCGGGAAGCGGCGATGTCTTCCAGGTGGACGTGGCCCACCCATTCGAAGAGCAGTTCAAACGCCCGGCAGGGGTCCTCCCCGGCACAGAAAAAATGGCCGATATCGAAATTGATCCCCACAGCTTCGGAGCCGACGCCCCGGACAAACTCCAGAAACTGGCTGCTGTTTTCGATCAGCAGCGCCGGCTCCGGCTCCACCAGGATGCGAACGCCGCTGCGCTCGGCATCCGGGGCCACGGCTTCGATCCCCCGGTGAAACAGGGCCATATCCTTTTGCCGCTCCGCACCGCCCGGAGGCCCGCCCGGGGGAACCGAAATGCTGGCGCACCCTAAGGCGGAAGCCATCTCCAAACAATCGAGGGTGTGGGCGATCCGGATCTGCCGGCGCGCCGGATCCGGGTCGATCCAGGACGGAAGGTAGGTGTCGCCCACGGCAAACAGGGTGAAGCTGTTGATGTTGGTGACCTTCATCCGGCGCGACTTCAGACGCTTTTTGAGGGCATCGACGGCTGCCGCGTCGTAGTCCGGCGGATAGAGATGCGGCCGGTCTCCCATGATCTCCACCCCGGCAAAGCCCAGGGCGGCGATCTTGTCGATCGACTCCTCCAGCGAGAAATTGACGAACGCGTTGGTGCTGTAACCTAAAACCATTTTGGTTCCTTGTCGATTCGATGCCCCAAAGAGATTAGCGTGAACCGTTCAGTTTCACTGACGATGCAATAGATACTGGATACTGGATACTGGATACTGGATCCTGGATCCTGGATACTGGATACTGGATCCTGGATCCTGGATCCTGGAT
>CAYPFH010000347.1:0-4426 GCA_964409825.1 uncultured Desulfobacterales bacterium
TTGTCGTTTGCCATGGTGTCGGTGGTAAACAGAAAGTCGGCGAGCACGTCGGTGCACATCCGGTTGATCTCCTCGGGCATGGTCATGTCCCGGGAGCGAAGGCCCGCCTCCACGTGGGCCACGGCGATGGTAAGCTTCTTGGCCGTGATGGTGCAGGCCATGGTGGAGTTGACGTCTCCCACCACCACGACCAGGTCGGGCCGCTCTTTATAGAGCACCTGTTCGAAGGCCATCATGACCTTTCCGGTCTGCTCGGCGTGGGTTCCGGAGCCCACCCCCAGGTTGATGTCCGGGGCGGGGATGGCCAGGTCGTCGAAAAACGCCCGGCTCATGGCCCGGTCGTAGTGCTGGCCGGTGTGGACCAGGATCTGTTTAATCCGTTCCGGCCTGCTTTTCATGGCTTCGACCAGGGGGGCGATCTTCATGAAATTGGGTCTGGCGCCGACGACGTTGATGATCTTGAGAGTACCGTTCATAGGATTATCTGTAAGATATATGATTCCAATTTAAGGGCCAGAGGTCAGATAAGAACCGGATGTCGGATGTCAGAGGTCAGAAAGACAAAAAGACAGCAAACCGTCAGGGCCGACATCGGATATCCGACATCTGGCGCGAAGCGCCTCTGACATCCGACATCTGACATCTGACCTCTGGGTCTTACTTTCTGGCAACTGTCCCTCTGTTCGATATCGGGCTTCGTAAAACGGCTCATCCTTTTCGGGCCTTCTTCAGTATCCGGAAGGTTTCTTCGTAGATGACCTTTCGGGGTCCAATGGCAACGATTTCGATATGCCTCTTCTTGGGCCGGATGCGGTAGACGATCCGGTAGCGTTTCACGCGGTAGCTTCTCAATCCCTGAAGCTCTTCTTTCAGCGCTTTGCCGCTGTTTGGATCGTCGAGAATGCGCTTCAGGCCGGACCGGATATGCGATTTGATGGTCGGATGAAGTTTTTTCAGAACTGAGGCGACTTCGTCCGGGACCCTCAGAAGAAACTGTCGGCCGACAGGCGCCATTTACCTTCCCATCAGCTCTTCCAGGGTGTACAGCGCCGCTTTTCCCTTTTTCAGGGATTCCAGGCCGCTTTTGATTTCCTCCATCAATTCGGCATCGAACCGGACGTTGTCTGTTTCGCGCCAGCTTTCAAATTCGTCGGGACTTACCAACACGGCCACCGGCCTACCGTTTTTGGTGATGACGACCTCCTCGTCGGTTTCTTTGACGGAATCCACCAAGGTGCTCAGTTTCATTTTGGCCTCTGAAACGGAGATGGTATTCATGACAAGTCCTTTATTAGGGTTGACCTGTATTTTGGTCAAAATTTAGCCTTCGCAGGCTCGATTGTCAAGATAACTGCCATCTGACCTCTGACATCTTTCTTTTCTCCGACATAGGATTCAAGATTCCAAATTCAAGGTTCGAGATTGATGAAATCGTAAAAAGTCCGAATCGGCCACTATTCGTCATTCCGGGCTTGATAAGCCTGCCCCGGACTCGATCCGGGGGAATCCAGAAGTATTTGGAATTACTGGATTCCGGCTTTCGCCGGAATGACGGAAAAAGGGAAATTCGGTCTTTTTACGAGAGCATCAAGATTTAAAGGCAGTCGGATATCGCGCTACCATTTGATACCTTTGAAGATTACATCCTTTCGGATGTTTTCACGATACTCTTCGACGATTTCGAACATGCCGTTGAGGACTTCGTCGGTGAGGTAGTGGGGTTCGACGCCGATGTCTATCAAACCCTGGTAGGTGGGATTGTAGTAGTGCTCCTCTGCTTCTTTTCGGGGGTTTTCGAGGTGGTCAATCTTCACTTTATGGCCGCGGGCGTCTCCGACGTTCTTGACTTTTTCGGCCAGTTCGTTGGCCGAGAAAGTCTCCATGATCTGGTTGAAGATGCGAAGTTCGCCTTTCTTCGCCGGCGAGGCGGCCGACTTTTCCACGCACTGGAGGGTGTCGTTGATGTTGATGTAGCCCCGGGTCTGGCCGCCCTTGCCATAGACGGTGAGGGGGTATCCGACCACGGCCTGGACGATGAAACGGTTGATAATCGTCCCGAAGATTTCATCGTAGTTGAAGATAGTATCGAGGACTGAGGAGCCGTCTTCGCTGCGCTTCGCCGGGCCACGCTCAGGACTGAGTTGTTTGGCTATTTCGGATTCTTTGGTCTTTATTCCATAAACGGGTCCCTGCATGAGGTCGGTGATGCGCAGGTCCCACATCCGCACCCCGAACCAGAGAAGGTCCGTGTCCATGATTTTCGTGGTGTGATACAGGGAGCCGGCCTGCCGGGGAAAGAGAAATTTGTCTTTGCGTCCCTTGTGCTCGATCTCGATCCAGCCTTCTTCGATGTCGATGTTCGGGGTGCCGTACTCGCCCATGGTGCCTAATTTTACAATATGTGTTTGCCGCGAAAAGTCTTTCGCGGCAAACACTAAATTGTTTGTGGTGAGTAAATTGTTGACCAACGTGACGTTTGCATACCGATGATCGAGAAGAGAATACGGGGCAGAGGGCTGCTCGGCGTAGTGGATGACCGTGTCCGGGATGCCGGAAAACTCGAAATCGATTGCCCACTGGTATTTGACCCGGCCGGCAAACAAAGAGCGCATCACCTCGGCATCGGTCAGGTCGCCGATAACCACCTTGATCTCTTTTCCGGTGAGGGCATGCCATGTCCTGGCCCGCTGGGGCAGTGTGGGCACCGGGTAGAGCATGCCCACGTCGAGCTCGGTGCAGGCGTTTCTGCGAAAGTAGTTGTCCACCACGGTGACGTCATGGCCCAGGGCGGAAAAGTGCATCGCCGTCGGCCAACCGAGATAGCCGTCGCCGCCTAGTATGAGGATGTTCATACGTTTTCCTTTTTCTCTCGAGTTTCACCGCCCGCTTCGCGAATGTCAAAAGCAGGCTATTGATTTATTTTGCTGATGAAAAACGATTGAACCGCGAAGACGCCAAGAGCGCGAAGGGTTTTAATTGAATCGGGTCGCCGGAAAACTACCTCCGGCTCACGATTCAATCAAATAGCGCATGCCTGCGGCAGGCTGGGTCGGTGTACCCTAAAACTGCCAGGTTGGAAGTTTACGCCGAGGCTCCGATGAGCCCGCTCACTAAAAGGCGAAACATTTGCGGGATCGTGAGCTGTTGGAGCCGTCCTTTGGCTCCGACAGCGACCCGATACCGTAAATTTGTTTTCTTTGCGCCCTTTGCGTCTTGAGCGAGCAATGCGAGCGGGCGGTGAATCAGGGCCTGCATTCGCCCCCATTACCGTTGCTTGGAGAGGGCGCCAGCAGGTCGTTTTCCTGCAGGAATGCCAGCAAGTCCTCTTTGGACAGCGGCGCTTCGCCGGCGGAGTTGTAAGGGCGGTCGACCTTGTCTGCGAGGACTTCAGGATAGGCATAGTCGATGTCCTGGTACAGGCTCCGGAACGCCGGAAGAACCGCGAAGTAGCGGGGAAGCTCCACGGTGCGGCGGGTTTCCTCTCCGCTCAGCAGCTCTTCGAACATCTTTTCGCCGGCCTTCGATCCGACGGTGGTGATCTTAATTCCGGCCGGATCGTGTCCGAACCCCCGGGCGAGGGCCTCGATCATCGCCCCGGCCAGGTCAGCGATCCGGATCACCGGCATCTTGGTGACGAACACCTCCCCTCCTTTTGCCAGCTCGGCCGCGTCGATCACCAGGCGCACGGCCTGGGCCAGGCTCATGATAAAGCGGGTCATCGAAGGATCGGTCAGGGTGACCGGGCCTCCCCGGCGGATCTGCTCCCGGAAGACCGGAATCACCGACCCCCGCGAGCCCAGGACATTGCCGAACCGGACCGAGGCGAACACCGTGGCCCCGGTCCGCTGGGTGGCGTTTGCCGCGGTGACAAGCCTTTCCCCCATGAGCTTGGATGTGCCCATCACGCTGCTGGGATTGACCGCCTTGTCCGAACTGGTGAAGACGACCGTTTCGACCTCGTTTTCCACGGCCGCCTGGATCAGGTTCTGGATGCCCAGGATGTTGGTCTGCACCGCCTCGAACGGGGAGCGCTCGCACAGGATCACGTGTTTGAAGGCCGCAGCGTGAAAAACCGCATCGATGCCGTCCATCTTCCGGAAGAGCTTGTCCGGATCGCGCATGTCGGCCAGAAAGAATTTGGCCTCGGGATGCCGGCAGAAGCGCTGCTCCGTGAAAAAGAGCTCGCTTTCGTTGTTGTCGAGGCCGACGAGTTCTGCCGGGGCGTGGCCGGAAAGAAGCTGGCGGACCAGTTCGCTTCCGACGGTGCCGCAGCAGCCGGTGACGAGAATTCGTTTGTTCTTCAGAAAGCTCATTTTATCCTTTCAGAAACAGATTATTTGCCGCGGACACACGCGGACGGACGCCCTTCGACAGGCTCAGGACAAGCGGACATGAAAAGATTTCTTGACGCGCCACCCGCCGCCGT
>CAYPFH010000348.1:0-4411 GCA_964409825.1 uncultured Desulfobacterales bacterium
CCATTCGGAAGCTGGACCCTTATGCGGTATGGCTCTATGACGGAACGATATACGTAGTGGGCAGGTGCCACCTCCGGGACGATGTCCGGATGTTCGTCCTCGACCGGATCCGGATGCTCAAAGACACCGAAGAGACCTTTGAAAAACCCGCCGATTTCGACCTCCACCACCGCGTCCGCCACAGCTTTAAGGTCATGACCGACGAGCTATACACGGTCCGGATCTGGATATCCCCGGAGTGGGCCCGCTACGTGAGCGAGCGCATCTGGCACGAAAGCCAGCGCATTCAAAAACAATTCGACGGTGCCATCGAGATCACCTTCCGTGTAGCCGGCCTAGAGGAGATCAAGCAGTGGGTTCTTTCCCTTGGCCCAGAGGCACGTGTGCTTGAACCACCGGAGTTGATCCTTGAAATGGCAGATAGCCTTGAGAAAGCGAAAAGTTATTACGAAGGGTTGGAGTTCCCTCAACTATCAGTAGCCGAAACAGCCGATCAGTTTCAGGAAAGAAAGTTGTGGGGGCAAGAACAATAAAAAGCTCAGTATAATTTGAGGAGATTTAATTTATGTCTGAGGGTTTTACCGGATTTCAAATCGGTGAAAAATATATCAACGAAAAGGGAGTTTTTGAGGTGCTCGCCATCGACGGCGAAGAAATGACTATTCAGTGGGAGAACGGCGAAAGGGCGACTACACCGCTCGAGTTACAAACCCGCATACAGGATCGCATTGCATGGGAACGGAGGCAGGAAATGCTCCAGAAAGAGAAAAAGAAATCTTCTAAAAAACCCACTCGCATTTACAGGCCTTCGACAGTATTTGGGAGAAATTTTTCGGGCTTGATAGAAAGCGATTTCAGCACCGATGTGACCGGTACGCACTGGAGAAGCAGAGAACAACTTGGGGGAGCTGTTACTGCCCGGCTCCCCTCGGATCATTTTCGGTTCAATTCCTGGAGCATTTATCGCAGGCCGGAAATCCACTGGGCTGATACGCGTCACAGGATTCAAGAGAGAGCTTCCTTTCAGGCCAAATTTTTTGTTCGCTTGGGCGAAGGATCGATGATCTACGGATTTTATATCGAACGCCCGAAAAAGGAGGATGGCAAATCCGAAGATTGGGAGGCTTTTATTCAGTGGCTCAGAAATGACGAAAACGACCAATGGCTGAATCGTCTATCAGATTCAGAACAACTTACGGTTTTTGACCTATTCGAGCTCAGCTTTTCTGAAAAACTGAAGCCATCAAATGGAATGTGGAAAGCTGTGGGCGAGAAGGATACAGAAACGGTAGCTAAGCTTTCTGAGTATTTAGATGCACTACCCCATGATCATTGGTTCGACCTCGTCATCGCAAAGACCGTTTCAAAAGCTGACGCCATTCAGCGTGGGGTTGAAATTGCAAACGATATCTCAGCCCTTTTTGCGGCCCTGACGCCGCTCTATGAGGTAGCGGCATCTCACAATATCCGGGGATAAGTATGTGGTCCGTCTGGTAATGATCCAGCAGCCCTATAATGCTTCTTTAACGAAAATTTTATAAGGTCCGCTAAGAAAAATGTTCAAGTTTATCCATACCGCCGATGTTCACATCGACAGTCCGCTGCACAGACTCGAGGATTATGAGGGTGCTCCGGTGGATGAGTTCCGCAATGCAGCCCGACGTGCTTTTGAGAACATGGTTCAGTTAGCTGCCAGCGAAAAAGTCGATTTTTTGCTGATTGCCGGTGATTTGTATGACGGCGATTGGAAGGACTACAATACGGGTCTGTTCCTGACAAGGCAGATGGGCCGCCTCAGAGAGGCTGGCATTCCGGTGTTCATCATTGCGGGTAACCATGACGCTGCAAGTCAAATCACAAGGAAGCTGCGTTTTCCTGATAATGTCCGGATGTTTCCCGCAGACAGGTCTTCCACCTTTAGGATTGAAGCCCCCCGGGTTGCCGTCCACGGCCAGAGCTTTGCGTCCCCTGCGGTTAGAAAAAACCTTGCCAAAAACTATCCGGAACCGGTTTCCGGATTTTTCAATATCGGCCTTCTTCATACCTGTGCAAACGGCCGCGAAGAACACGAGCCTTATGCGCCCTGTGCGGTGGAGGACCTGATCAGCAAGGGGTATGACTATTGGGCCCTGGGCCACGTTCACCAATACGAGGTGCTGTCCCAGGATCCCCCCATTGTATTCCCCGGCAATATCCAGGGGCGCCATATCCGCGAGGCTGGAACCAAGGGATGCGTGGTTGTCGAAGTAGACGATGCGGGCCGTTGCGAACCGGCTTTCACACCGGTTGATGTCGTCCGCTGGGCCAGGGCTGACGTGAACGCATCGGGTGCCGAAGACCCCTATCAGGTTGTCGACCTCATCCGCTCCCGCCTGGAAAACCTGATCGAAGAAAATGACGGCGCCCCTTTGGCCGTGCGGGTTTTTGTTGCCGGAGAAACGAAAGCCCACGGTGACCTTTTGGCAGACCCGGAACGATGGACCACGGAGATCCGCTCGGTCGCGAGCGAGGTCGGCGTCAACCGGATCTGGCTGGAAAAGATCCGGATCGAGACCGAGCCGCCGCTTGCCGGCCGGCCCCTGCAAAGGACAGGGGCCATTGGAGGGCTGCTAGAGCTGATCGAAGAGCTTGCCGAGGATCCGCCCGCCCGCCGGGTGCTTTCCGCCGAACTGGCCGACCTGGACAAAAAGCTGCCCCGTGAGATCAAAGACGGCCCGGACGGCCTTCGATTCGATGATGCCGAATGGACGGCAGACCTGCTGGCTACGGTGCAGCCCATGCTGATTCGGCGCCTGCTGCGAAGGGAGGCTTCCGAGTGAGAATCGATGCGCTGCAGCTGATCGCCTTCGGCCCCTTTGCGGGCAGCGTTCTCGATTTAAGCAAAGGGCGCGAAGGCCTTCACCTGGTATACGGGCAAAACGAGGCCGGCAAGAGTTCCGCCCTGCGGGCCCTGCGAAATCTGCTTTACGGGATTCCGGTGCGATCCGACGACAACTTTCTTCATCCCTATCCGCAGATGCGCGTCGGGGCCGTGCTGAAAACCGCCTCCGGCAGGACCCTGCAGGTCGTTCGCCGAAAGGGTAGGGTTGGGACCCTGCGCGATGGCGAAGACGACGCCATCGTGGAGGAGGTCGAACTTCAGCAGTTCCTCACGGGTGTCGACGAAGATCTTTTTGCCACCATGTTCGGCATCAGCCACGAGGATCTGGTCAAAGGGGGCCGGGACATCATCCAGGGCGGCGGGGATGTCGGCCGCCTCATCTTTTCGGCCGGTTCGGGCATTGCCAATCTTCGTGAAATCCAGACAGAGCTTGAGAGCCATGCGGCAGATCTCTTTCTTCCCCGTGGCCAGCGTGTCATCAACGAGCAACTGAAACAGCTGAAAGACAACCAGAAAGAGCTCCGGGAATCGCTGCTCACCGGCCAGGATTGGGTAAACCTCAACGAGGCGCTGCAGGCCGCAAAAATTCGAAAGAAGGCGGTCGACGCTGATCTGTCCGAATGTCAGAAGGAGCGCAACCGGCTCAAACGAGTCGGCGAAGCCCTGCCCCTGATCGCTCGGCGGGCGGAGTTGGTCCAGGAGCTGGGCGAGTATGCCGGCGCCGTTTTGCTTTCGCCTGAATTTGCCGAAAAGCGGCGGGATCTAAATGCCGAGAAAGTCAGCGCCGCTGGCCGCCGAAAACAGGCCGGGCAGAACATCGAAGACCTCAGCCGGGGCATCGACGAGCTGGTACTTGAACCGGCCTTGTTGGAAAACACCGGGGCAATCGAAGAATTTCACCGCGATCTGGGAAGCCAGCGCAAGGCGGCTAAAGACAGGGTCGAGCTGGTCGTTCGCCGGAAAACCTATCTGGGCGAAGCAAGCGCAATTCTGCAAAGCCTGCGCGACGACCTGACCCTGGAGCAGGCGGAGACCCTTCGCATCCATAAAACCGAAGCCGTCCGGATCCAGAAACTGGGGGCTTTATTCGAGCGGATTCACGCCCGCATGGAGGAAAGCCGAGACAGGCTCCCGGTGATCATCCGGGAAATCGCCGAATACGAAGAAGGCCTGGCCAGCCTCCCCGATGCCCGTGAAATCGAGGAACTGCAAAGCGCCTTGTCCGTGGCCCTTGAGCTTAGGCCAATCGAAAAGCAACTTCTCACTGAAATGGCTGAAATCGAGTCTTCCGAAAAGGCGGTTGCAATCGAGCAAAAAAAGCTGGGACTCGGCGCACATCCAGATGAAGCTATGGAGCAGTTGCCGGTGCCCGGAATTGAAACCGTCGGCGTGTTCGAGGCGGACATGGCTGATGCGGCAAGTCGGCTTAAAGACATCGAAAACGAACTCCGCAAAGCGCAAACGAGTCTTGCCGAAACCGAGCGGCAGATCGAAGCCGAACGCCTCCAACAGGAGGGGCCGACAGAGGAT
>CAYPFH010000349.1:0-4396 GCA_964409825.1 uncultured Desulfobacterales bacterium
CCGAAGGGGTTCCCCGGCGGTAAAGGCTCCGGGGCGGGATCACAGCGGCGGGACCACTCCCGATTCTCACGGGATTCCCTTTTCAGCGCGGCTGCGCCACCCTGACGATTCCAACCTAAACAAAAGCAGGATCGGCGTCAAGAACCATTGTTGGTCGTCGCTTCTCTCAGCCCAACCTACGCGTCGTAAAAGCGGGTCATAACCGCGAACTTAAAGCTTTATGTGGCTGGCAAACTATGAACAATAATGCAGGTAGGATGGCCAATTGCAGTGCCTGACCCCATTACCGAATCGAGCGAGGGAAAAAGATGAGGTATCTTTTCGCAGCAGCGTTGGTCTTCGGAAGCGTCGTGTGTGCTTACGGACAGGGCGTTATTCGAGTAGGGGCGTGGAATATCGAGAACCTTGGCTCGAAGTACAATCGTGATTATCCCAGGGAGCGTTCGTCCCATGGCTACGGAATCGCCCGGAAACCGGAGAATGTCGCCAAGGTCATCCGGAATCTGAACGTGGACGTCCTGGCGCTGACGGAAATCGACGACAACGATCAGGATCCAGGCGCTCGGTCGAATTCGATCCTGGATGAGGCCCTTGAAATCCTGAACAAAGACCCAGGAAACGATTGGCAGTACGAGTTGTTCGCCAGGAAGAGGCGGAGTCAAGAGACACATCTCACCGGAATCGCATGGAACAAGATGCGGATCAAGCGAGAGGGGCGTCGACTGCGGATTCCGGTGGTGGATCTGGAGCGCAATCGATATTCCGAGTGGGATCGTCACCCTCACGCCATGAAGTTTACGAAGGGAGAGGGTCGGACCGATTTCGTGGTGGTTCCCATCCACATGAAGTCAGGGTTCTACGACGAAGACGATATCCGTCAGAGACAACTCGAAGCCATCTCGCTCAAGGAAGAGTTCCTGGAGCTTCAGGCGCACTTCGACGATCGGGATATCATCTTGATCGGTGACTTCAACATGACGAACAAGAACGAGGATGCCGGCAGGGTCTTCCGGAACTCGAAGCCGCGGCTCTTCGACCTCAATTACTACGATGTTCCGACTCATGTGAGTGGGAAAGCGCTGGATCGCTGCTATATTCCGAGGAAACAGCGGGAGAACGAATTCCGCGGGGTAAGCCGCGTTCAGATTGTGGCGCCGTCCGACAAAGCGAAGTTTCGAAAGGCGCTTTCGGACCATTATCCGATCGTTCTTGAATTCAAGGAGATGGCTGACGACGATTGATCCGCCTTCGCCCGAATCCCCTGCGGCTTGTTGGGGCGAAGCGGAAATCCCGCCTTAGGCGGCGCTGCGGGGAGCATTATTAGCCTTTTGGATCACTCAGCAGTGATGGCGTAAAAAGCCCCCCGGGCGCCATGCCGGACCCCGGATCGAGTCCGGGGCATGCTCTCTTGATCCGGCATCCAGAAGTAGTTGGCGTTACTGGATTCCGGCTTTTGCCGGAATGACGAAAATTGGGAATTCCGGGCTTTTTACGAACGCATCATAAGTGAAGCCCGAAAGTTGAAATGAGAAGTTCCAGCGAAACGAAGGCGTGCTCCAAGATATAAAGAGCACGCCTTCGTTGAACGTGGGGTGTTCTGAGCCAGGATCAGGCGGGTGTTTTGGTCATCTCCTGGCCGCAGCACATCAGGGGAACGCTGCAGGCGCCCTCCGATCCGGTGCCGCAGGTGCAGGCTTTTTTCACCGCCAGTTCCAGTCCGCAGGTATTGCAACGATACAGGTCGCCTTCTTTCATGTCAGCGCAGTTTGCCATTTGGAAACCTCCTTTGGTTGTCGTTCGGAGCCGATGGATTTCTCTTTTTCACCGCTGCTCGTTGTTCATTTCGCCTGACGTTTTTCGCAGTTTTTGCAGATCCCGTCAATACGGATTTCCACTTTGTCGATTCGGCCGGGATAATTCTTCCACAACGGTTCGGTGTCGACCACCAGGCTCTCCGGGCTCAAACAATCCATCTGGCCGCAATTTTTGCAGTAGAAGTGAGGGTGCGGTTTGTGGTGATCGTTGGGTGCCAGGCCGTAATAAAACGCCCTTCCACCCGTGCTGATGCGTTCAACCACGCCGTGTTCCACCAACAGGTCGAGAATGCGGTAGACGGTCACCCGGTTGATCCTGCTGCTTCGTTCCAGGATTTTATAGATGTCGCCTGCAGAAAGGGGAAATCTGTTGTTGCCGACGACTTCCAGAACGCGCAGCCGATTCGGTGTCGGTTCCAGATCTGCCGCTGCCAGCAATTCTTCATAATTGCATTGATCGCACACGAGTCATCCTTCTTTTTGGCTTCAGACCTTTTTACGCTCCTTTTTCGGCGTAAAGCGTATCTTGTCCGCCACGAATGAAATCAGAAAGACGATACCAGAAACCATGATAATCGAAGCGCCCGAGGTGAGATTGTACCGGTATGAAAGCCAGAGGCCGGTAACGGTAAACACGGCCCCGAGCAAACTGGACCCCGCCATCATCTGAACCAGGGAGTTGGCGTATTTTTCGACTATGAACGGAGGAATCGTCAAAAGGGCGATGACCAGAATAAGCCCGACGACCTGTATCACCAGGACAACGGTGACGGCCAGCATGCCGATCAGGCCGAAATAAAGCCTTTTGACGGGAACCCCCCTGATTTGGGCAAACTCCTCATCGTAGGACATGGCCAGAAGATCCTGGTAGTAATAGACGATCAGGATTGTCATCAGTACGCCGACAACGGCCATGACCAAAAGATCCGATCCGGGAACGGTGAGGATGCTGCCGAACAGGTAGCTCATCAGATCCACGTTGTAACCCGGCGTCAGGTCGATCAGAATGATGCCGAAGGCCATTCCGAGCGCCCACATGACCCCGATGATCGTATCGGCACGGTGCTTGGCGCTGTGGCTGACGGCTGCCATCACCATGGCGGCGAACAGAGAAAAACCGATGGTGCCCGGCAAATAGGGCCAGTTGAAATAAAACGCCAGCCCGATACCGCCGTATGCGGCATGGGCGATGCCGCCGGAAAGAAAGACAATGCGGTTGACCACCACCAGGGTGCCCATGATGCCGCAGATCACGCTGGCCAGCAGGCCGGCGGCCAGGGCGTTTTGCATGAAATCGAATTGCAGGGCTTCGATCATCGGGGTTGCTTTTCATGGTCCGCCAGCACGCGGTGGGGCAGTCCGTGGGCCACCAACTCCACGGGACAGACCTCTTCCACGGTGCAGGGATACATGGTTTCCAGCATGTCGCCGGTGATTTCAGCCTGGTCGTGATAATGAAGCTTTTTGTTGACGCAGGCCACCGATTTCACATAGCGGGAGATCACCAGAAGATCGTGGCTGACCATCAAGACCGTAATGTCTTGGTTGAGTTCTGTAAGAAGACGGTAAAAATCCGCCTGGCCCTTGGTGTCGATGCTGGCGGTGGGTTCATCCAGTAAAAGAAGCTTGGGCCGGCTCACCAGCGCCCGGGCGATGAACACGCGCTGACGCTGGCCTCCGGATAGCATCCCGATTTTCTTGTTGGCATGGGCTGCCATTTTCATCCGTTCGAGGGCCGCCAGGGCATCGCGGCGGTTGGCTGCAGGCCGCCGGGTCAAGCGCTGTTTGGGGTCGAATTTTCCCATCAGCACAACATCGACGGCTGTGATCGGAAAACTCCGGTTCATGTGGACATCCTGCGGCACATAGCCGATGCACGGTGAAGCCTCACGGGGGGATTTTCCGTCAACGCGAATCGTCCCCTTCACCGGTCTCAACAACCCCAATATCAGCTTCAGCAGGGTGGTCTTGCCCCCGCCGTTGGGGCCGATAATAGCCATGAAATCCTTTTGCCGGACGGTAAGGTTCACATCCTGTAACACGGTTTCTCCGTTGTAGGCGAAGGCAAGGTCTTTGATTTCGACGATGGTCATGAGAAAGACACCTTCCTATTTCAACGCCGCTTGGAACTTGTCCGCGACCTGACGCAGATTGGCCAGCCAGTCTTGGGCCAGAGGATCGGCAAAGGCGACCTGCCCGCCAATCTCCCGGGCAACGAGCTCGGCGCTTTTTGTTGAAAACTGGGGTTGGACGAAGACCATCTTGATGCCGTTTTCCCTGGCATGCTGGATGAGCTCTCGGAGCTGGGCCGGTTTGGGGTCTTTGCCTTCGATCTCGATGGGGACCTGTTTGAGCCCGTAGGCATGCGCAAAATATCCCCAGGCCGGATGAAATACCATGAATTGAAGGCCCGTTTTTCCGGCAAACGTCCTTTTCAGGTCGGCGTCAAGGCGGTCGATTCGGGCGGCAAATTCCGTAAAGTTGGCTTCATAGACGCTGCCGTGTGCCGGGTCGGCCTCTTGCAGGGCGGACATAATGGTGCGAGCCTGGATTTTCACCAGCGGCGGCGACAGCCAGATGTG
>CAYPFH010000350.1:0-4383 GCA_964409825.1 uncultured Desulfobacterales bacterium
CGGTCAGTTTGATCAACCGTGAAACCGTGCCATTTTGGCCTAGTTTCATACGAGATGATATATTGATGCGCAGGGGGACGTCATGAAAAACTGCCTCATCGCCTGCCGGGTATTCGAAGACGCCCTCCATTTTCTGGAAATTCCCCGCCGGTTTCCGGATCTTGAGATTCGATGGCTGCCTGCGCATCTTCATTTGAGGCCCGATGAACTGCAGCGGCGGATCTCTCTTGAAATCGCCGAGGCCCGCGGGCGGGAAAAGCGCGCCTGCTGCCTGTTCGGGCTGTGCTTTCCTGGCATCGACTATGCTCTGCAGGCCTTGTCCGTGCCGCGGATTGCATGCAGCCACTGCTTCGAAATTTTTCTGGGAACCGAACGGTACCGGCGGATTACCGAAACCGTGCCGGGCAGCTTCTTTCTTGAAAAACGACTGCTGCTCAATTTCGACGAATACTGCTGGAAGCCGCTGGAGCTCTACGATCCGATGATGCGAAGCTGGTATTTCGAACATTACCGACGCGTGGTATACATCCGCCAGCCCCTGGACCCGGATCTGACGGATCAGGCAAGGCGCGTGGCAGATCGCCTTTCGCTGTCGCTTCGCGTAGAGGATGCAGACTACTCGGAACTTGAGGCAAAGCTGGTTTCCATCCTGGAAAGGGACGACTTCTAACCGGCGAGGTCGTATGAAAAAATTGCTTCGAACCAAAAAGAAAAAGAAGAAAAAATCGTATCAGATCCCTCCCAGGGCCGGCGGGCGCAAGTCAATATGGCTCAATGTCCTGCCGGACGACAAGTGGATCAAGGTCAAAAAAGGCACGACGGTCTATGAGGCGCTCGCCCCGACTGAAATCGATCTCGATGGCGAGTGCGGGGGACTGGGAACCTGCGGCAAATGCAAGATCCGGGTCCTGACGCCCGTGGGGCCGCCGGACGAGCAGGAGCGGGAGCTGCTTACCTCCGAAGATCTGACCGCCGGGGTGCGCCTGGCGTGCCGCACCCGGCTGAACAAGACGCTGACGGTGCACACCGACGTCGACAGCGGGGAGATGGAGCTTTTTCAGATCCTCAAACACGGGCAAGTTTCGGCCTACGAGCTCGATCCGCTGATGGAAAGGCGGCGTGCCTCGGTCCCGGCCCCCAGCATCGAGCAACCGACTTCCGACTTTTACCGGCTGCGGGCCGCGCTGGGAGAATCGTATCGGGACATGAAGATCACCTACCGGTGTCTTTCCTCCCTCTACGAAGATCTTCGCAGGACCGATTTTACTGGAAATGCCCTGGTCCACCGCAACTGCATGCTGGCCTGGACACCGGTGGATTCCCTGTCCGGCCGACACGGCATCGTCTTTGACATCGGCACCACCACCCTGGTGGGAAAGCTCATCGACCTGTCCGACGGCCTGGAGATCAGCGTCGTTTCCCGGCTCAATTCCCAGTCCAGACTCGGCACCAATGTCATCAGCCGGATGCAGTACGTAAAGGAAAAAAACCGCGGCCTGAAGCGGATGCGAGAGATGCTCATCCGTGACCTGAACCTGATCACCCGGCGGCTCCTGGAGGCAAACGGACTTGCCCCGGAGCATCTCTTCGTTGCCATTGCGGCCGGAAACACCACGATGCAGCACTTCCTTCTCGGCCTGGACCCTTCCGGAATCGCCGAGGCGCCGTTTTCGCCGGTCCTCACCGAGGGGATCAGCTTCCGTACGGCAGATCTGGGGCTGGCCATGCATCCGGAGGCCATGCTCTACGTGATGCCCTGCAAATCGGGTTACATCGGGGGCGATTTGATCAGCTTCATTCTGGCATCCGGCGCAGCCGAAGAGGATCGGATGATTCTGGGCCTCGACTTCGGCACCAACGGAGAGATTTTTCTCGGCAACCGACACCGCATGCTGACCTGCTCTGCAGCGGCCGGCCCGGCCCTGGAGGGCGCGCGGATTTCGCGCGGGATGATCGCCCGGGCCGGGGCCATTGAAAGCGTCCAGGTGACGGACGACGACCTGCACTACGAAGTGATCGGCAACATCAAAGCACGCGGCCTCTGCGGAAGCGGCCTGGTGGACCTGGCGGCCGTGCTGCTCCACTGCGGGGCCATCGACACAGAAGGGCTGCTCAGCCCGGACGGCGTCAATGAGGCCGAAAACCTGTTTCGCCCCCGAATTCTATGGGATGAAAAAAAACAGTCCCACGATTTTTTTGTGGCCACGCCCGAGGAATGCTATAATGAGGAGTGCGTCCTGCTGACGCAAAAGGACATTCGGGAGCTGCAGCTGGCCAAAAGCGCCGTCGGCGCAGGGGTGGAGATTCTGATGGCGGAAATGGGGGTGGCGCCCGGAGACCTGGACATGATTTATCTGGCAGGCGCCCTGGGAAACTATGTCAACCCTTACAGCGCCATGCGCATCGGCCTCATTCCTACCGTCGACGTCGAAAAGGTGCTGTCGCTTGGAAATGCGGCATCGGCAGGGGCCGAGATGGCCCTGATGTCCAAGCGCAACTGGGAAAAAGCGGCTCAAATCGTGGAGCATATCGACCATGTAGAGCTGTCGGTCCATCCCCAGTTCTACGACCGCTTCATCGAGGCGATGAACTTTCCGCCGGAAAATCTGTGGTGAAAAAAGGTTCGGGGTTCAGAGGTTTAGATGTTCAGAGGTTTGAAGGTTCCGGGTTCAGAGGTTCAGCTTCGGGGTTCGAAAAAGGATCTTTTTGTTCCTTTCAACCTTTGAACCCGGAACCCGGAACCCTGAACCTTACAAACTCACCCACTGGCCGACCGTGGCCACGGCGTGCCCGTCGCCGAAATGTCCGGTGAAGATTCGAAAGTAATACAGCTCCTCTTTGCTTCGAACCACCGGAAAATTCTTTTGCACCGCAGCCAGCTCGTCGTCGGAGAAGACGGTCTCGAAATGCTTCGGCAGCAGGGCCGCCGAGCCGGATCCTTGGGAAAACTCCTGTTTGAGACGCCAGACCACCTCACTGGGCAGCCGGTTTTCGAAGGCCTTTCGGAACACCCACTTTTCCATTTTCCCGCCGGCATCCGGCTTCTGCTTCAGCTCCGGGGCAAGCCCCAGGGCATAGCCGAGAAGTTCGCCAGAAATCAGCGGGGTCACCACCCGAATCCCGTTGCACTGGTTCATGCGGTCGAGCCGCAGGCTGGCATTGTTGTGCAGAAATTTCAGGCATTCGATCTGTCCGTCAAACAGCGCTTCCGGCGCCTTTTCCTTCAAATACAGGTAACCGCAGAACACCTCGTCTCCGCCTTCGCCCGAAAGAAGGACTTCGATTCCCTTCTGCCCGGCATATCGGGAAATGAGATAGTTGGAAACCGCGCTTCTGACCAGGGACGGATCGAAGTTTTCCAGATGGTAAACGGCCTCGGGAATCACCTCCAAGGCGTCTTCTAAGTCGACGATCACCTCGTGGTGCTCGGAATCGATGGCATCGGCCACCTTCCTGGCGGCGATGATGTCTTCACTTTTTCCCATTCCCAGGGCAAACGTCTTGATTCGGCCGTTTTGGCCGAACCGTTTTTTATATGCCCGGCTGCCCAGCATCGCGATCACGCTGCTGTCGATGCCCCCGGACAGCAGACTGCCGGTTTCGAAGGCAAAATCGACCCGGCTGTCGAAGCTTTTTTCGATGATCCGCCGAACCTCTCCCACCGCCCGGTCCTCGTCGGTCTCCCAACGGTCCGGGGCCTTGTCCGGCAGAGAAGCAAAGGGTTTCAGGGTGCCTTCGGCATCCATCCAGTGGCCCGGCGGAAATTCGTAGACCTCGTCTGTGACGGCCAGGATCCCCTTCAGCTCGGAGGCAAAATAGAGGCTGTCCTTTTTTTTCCCGTAAAAAAGCGTCTTGATGCCGAGAAGATCCCGGGCGGCGAAAAATCCGTCTTCATCGGCGATCACGAATGCAAATACGGCATCGGTCAGCAGGGCGGGCATTTCAGCCCCCCGGGATCGGAAAAGCTGAAGCAGCAGCCGCTCTTCGCAGAGCGGGCCGTCTTCCACGCCGAACGTTCCGCACAGCTCCCGGCGGTTTCCGATCTCGCCGTCATAGGCGATTGCCCGCGGTTTTCCGCTGCGGTCCACCACCGGAACGGCAACATCTCGGTAATCCGGCCCAATGTCCGCCCTCAGGTAATTCTGGCCCAATAGGGCACCGGGTTGAGCAAAGATTCCGGTCCGGTCCTGCCCCCTGTGCCCCATCTTTTCCATCATTTTTTGTACCTGCTCCTGGTTCGCACCACCGATTCCCACGGCCAGTCCACTCATGGAACGAGACTCCTTTCCTGAAACATAAAAGCATTAACTGTTAAATAATTAGTTATCCTAACGCAAATCAGCGCGGAGTGCAACCCCGGCCTTCCGGTTTCGGACAAGGCCC
>CAYPFH010000351.1:0-4380 GCA_964409825.1 uncultured Desulfobacterales bacterium
CGGTACAGCCCGCTCGTAGTGCGCCCGTGAGGGCGTCGGCAACCGTCTACGCTCTGCGAGCTTCGCCGGGTCAAGAGGCCGTGCAACAAGCGCCTCACGGCGCCACTACGAACAGGGCTGCGGCTTCGATGAAAAAGTTTCTATCTTTGATCAAACTGACCGACTCGCGGTCAGCGGCGGGGCTCGTCTGAAACTAGGTCAAAATGGCACAGTTTCACGTTTGATCAAAAGTGATGGGATCAGACCGTTCGGCAAGGGCAGATTCCGCATCCAGTAGGTCTGTAAACAGCCGAGCCCTATCCTTTCCGATCCCTCTGACATCCTGCCATTCTTCCGGGGAGGCGGAAAATACCCGGCGCAGGGTTCCGAAGTGCTGCAGGAGGCGGGAGGCACGCTTGGGTCCGATGCCGGGAATGCCTTGAAGCACATACAGCTGGCGGCGAATCAGCCGCTTCGGCCGATATCCGTATCTGGCTGCCGGCAGATCCGTGAGCCGGTGCACCTGATTGGCCATGAACCATAATATTTCAACGCTCTGCCACAAGGACTCCGAGAAAATCACCGGTACCTGCCAGATCATCGATACGCTGACGATGGCGCCGCGAACCGACGGGGCATCGATATCGGAATCGGTCCGAAACGGATCGCCCTCGACCAAAAACGCAGTGCGAGGCCCATGCATCTTCAGCTGCGCCGCCTGGCGAAACAGACGTCCGTCGATGATGGAAAGCACGAAGTCGTGGGCCGTTTTCCTTTCGATCACGGCTTCATTTCCGAGACGGAAGTCCCCCACCGTCAGGCGGCGAATCCGCACCTCCCATCCTTTTTCCTTGAGCTCATCGACGATGCCGGTTTTTTCCTCCCGGTCGTCGACTGTAATTACCATGGGGGGTTCGATACGCTTCGGGACATCTCGCACGGGACACAAAGCATCCAGCATCATGGGATCTCCTTCAAATCAATGCGCGGCGCATTGATTTGGACGGCCGCCCCCCGCAAAGCGACCGTCTCCGGGGAATGTAGGGGAAAGAGGCCGTCTTCTGCCCTATTCCACGCTGAGGTTGTCCTTGTTCGCCTCCCAGGTTTTGGGGCCGATGCCGCGAACCTTCAAGAGGTCCTCGATCTTTTCAAACGGGCCGTTCTGCTCCCGGTACTCCACGATCCGGGCGGCGTAGGCCGGGCCGACCCGCTGAAGCCGGGCCAGTTCGTCGACAGTGGCTGTGTTGATGTTGATCTTTGCCGGCGTTTCGGCCGTCGTTGCCGGCAAGGCGGTCAAAAAAATGAAAATCATCACGAGTCCCAGGGCCAACAGCGTTTTTTGTCTCCTCATGTCCTTTCCTCCTTTTGCAAATACGGTTGGGGTCAATGCCGGCGCATCAGGCGCCCCTGCCGGATGCCGGCAAAAGAAAAAACTTTTTCTGCGCGGGAAAAACCGTGTTCCGCCGTCTACGGCATGGTGCTGTTCGAGTTTTGATTTGGGTGCTGCCGGATGCCGACAAGAGGAATCGCTTCCGCTGATGGGCTCTGGTGGGCAGGAAAAAATCCACCGTCGGCGGATTTTCCCAATACATTTTTTGTACCAGGATTTTGTCGTTTCCGACAAAATCCTCGGACAATCGATCAACCAACAATTTTACATATGATTTCAACCGGCTAAGATACATACAAAACACTCGTATGGTCGTGTCGGTTGAACCTGTTCCCCCCCCTCGATATCCATAGATCAATACCGCTGCACAGGTTGACGAATGAAAGTGCACTTATTATTGTGCATTGTCTTTCTCATTGCGTGTTTCGCGGAACGCGAAATTTTTATAAAATCCCGTTGACGATTTTATCAGGGAGGGCACGGATATGCCGCAGGAAAGCAAGACGCTGCTGGTTCACGTGAACGTGGAGATCGAGCCCGAGGCCCTGAAGGCCATCGTGGAAGGCGCCAAACAAAAGGCGGGAAGAAACGAAAAAGGCCACTACCAGGTGGACACCGCCGCCGCCGTCGGAGACACCATTTCGAAATTTTTGCAGGAGAAGGATTTTACGGCCTGGGTGCGGGGCAGCGCTGCTGCCGGGTAGGAGGTTCGAAGGTTCTGGGTTCAGAAGTTAAAAGCCGGAAATCAGCTCCTTCTGTAGGCCTTACAAGATCTCAGCCCTTGAGCTTTTTAACGGCTGAACCTTGAGATCCCAAACCTCTGAACCCTGAAGCTGAACCCCGAACCTCTGAACTCAGAACCTCACCACCCCACCGGCACCTGCATGCGGCGCCCCTGCCGGTCGTCGAACAGCACATATCCATTTTCCCGGCCGAAAACGTAAAGGTCCCGGGTGATTTCAACGTCGCGCCTGCAGTAGGCGAGCAGTTCGGCGGTTCTTCCCTCTTTCCACCACTGCAGGGCCTGAAGGCCGTCGGCCGTCTTTTTCCGCCCCAGGGTGGCTTTCGCCAGGTGGTCCAGCGACAGCCGGAAGCCGAGCACCCCGTAAACGACCTCGAGAAGATCCACCGTGGGAATTTTGTCCAAATCCCGGTCCGTGTAAGCGCTCAAGACCCGGTAGTCGAAGCGTTTGACGTTGAACCCGACGATCCGCTCGAACCGGTCCATCTGCTCGAACATCTCCGGCAGCTGCTCCTCGAAATATTCAAAAAACCGCTCCTGCCCAGAATCATACAACACGGCACAGCTCACCCCCATCCGGTCGGCCAGATGCCAGCCGCCGACCTCGGCAGCGGAGCGCCGGGTTTCAAGGTCCAAAACGGCAAAGCCGGCGCGTTGCGGCTGAGGGCCGCCCCGCCTCCGGCGGTTCGGCCTCGAATTAAGGACAGAAACCTTACCGGTCTTGGATTCAGGAAGTTTGACTCCGGCATCGTCTACGATCGTTTCCAGCAAAAGAACGGCGCCTTTCTTGTCCAGGGGCCGATTTCCGGAGCCGCACCTCGACGATTGAATGCAGGCCGGGCATCCGTCTTTACAGCCGCAGGCGGCGATCCCGTCCCGTGCGTGGCGGAACAGCATTTCGGCTCTCTCGAAGGCCCCCCGGCACAGCCCGGCGCCCCCGGCAACACCGTCATAGACAAATACGCCCGCCCCCCCTGCAGCCGGATGAAACGGAGCGGCCAGCCCCCCCAGATCGTCCCGGTCGGCCATCACCACCAGCGGAAATATGCCGATGATGCCGTGCTCTGCGGCGTGCAGTGCACCGACCCAGTCAAGACCTGCGCCGGACACGGCCTTTTCGGCAGGCCTGCCCGGCGAAAACCAGAAGCCTTCGGTTTCGAACACCACCGGCGGCAGATCGAGGTCATAGCGCCCAAGGCGCTGCCGGGCACGGATCGACCAGGTTTCATAGCCGATCACCTGGTCGGTCACCTTGAGACGACCGAAACACACCCGGGTATGGGAAATCGTTTGATGGCGGATTGTTTCCAGAACCTCGATCTCCTTTTCAGATAGCGTTCGGGTATAATACGCCACCGGTTGGGGGGAGGCGGTCACCGTGCGTGCAGCGGTATCCAGCGATTCCACCACGAAGGTCTCGCCGCTGTGCAGGTAGATCGCGCCGGGATGGGTCTCCCGAAAGGCCCGGGGTTCGTCGATCTCGCCCAGAACGCTTCCGGTTTCGGCGGCCACGATCGTATATCGCGCACCGCTTCCCCTCAAGTCGACCTGTCGATGGGGATTTCGTTTCCTGGCGTAGAGGGTTTTTCCGTCTTCTGCACTAAGCAGGTCTCCGGCCTGCACCAATTGCGTTGCCGCCCGGGCGATCTCCGGACGCCCCATCCATTTTTCTTCGCTTTCCAGGGGAAGTTCGGCTGCCGCGCAGACAAGATGCTTTCCGATGATATCCGGATTTTCCGGATTGACCACGGCCGGCTCCGGGGGATGGTCGAGGAGCACGGCCGGATGCCGAAGCAGATACTGGTCCAGTGCGTCTTCTCCGGCCAGCAGGACCATCGCCGAAGGCTGCCCGCTTCTTCCCACCCGGCCTGCCCGCTGCCGGGTTGCCACGATGCTGCCCGGATAGCCCACCAGGATGCACAGATCCAGATCGCCGATGTCGATCCCCAGCTCCAGCGCACTGGTGGTCACCACGGCCAGAAGCCGGCCGTCGGCCAGGTCGGCTTCGATCTTCCGCCGTTCCTCCGGCAGGTACCCCGCGCGGTAGGAGGCGATTTTCTTTGCAAACCGGCCCGCCCGCTGCCTCGACCAGACCGAGATGAGTTCCGCCATTTTTCGGGACTGGACGTAGACGATGGTCCGAAGCCCGCGGTGAAGCGCCGCCTTGAGCAGCAGAATCGCCGCCTGGGCCGGCCCGTCTGAGGCGTCCACCAGGGCGGTGTAGCGCCTGCCCCGCTCGGCTCCGCTTTTGACGATCACCTCCGCATCG
>CAYPFH010000352.1:0-4369 GCA_964409825.1 uncultured Desulfobacterales bacterium
CCCCGCCTTGGGTTTTGGCGGTTGGAGGGCCACGCTCCGTCGTGGCCGGCATTTGGCAGTTACCGGCAGCACGGACGCGACAGAGCGCGTCCCTCCACCGGCAGAGGCTTCGACTAAAGTTTCACGGTTGATCAAACTGGTCGACTCAGGCCAAAAAATTCCTATAGAATTCCCTACGGCAACCTTTGAACCTTGAATCCTGAACCCTGAAGCCCGCGCGAGCGCCGGCGCTTGTCGGCGAAGAAAAAAGGCCCTGCGCTGATGCACAGGGCCTTTTCTTACGATGCTAAAATCGAAACGGATCCGGGCGATTTACGCGTGGCGATTAGACGCACCCGGTGGGTTTCGGAAGACCGGCCATTTTACAGGCGCCCTTTCCCGGTCCGGACGGGAACAGCTCATAGATATGCTTCAGCTTGAAGCCGGTGACCTTGGACAGGACCCGCACCATGGGGGCGATACCGTTTTTCCGGTAGTAGTCCTGCAGAACTTCGATGACCTTCTTGTGTTCGTCGGTCAGCTCGTCGATACCCTCTTCCTTCTTGACCCACTGGACCCACTCCTCGCACCAGTTGTCGAAGGAATCGATGAAGCCGTCTTCATCGATCGTGAAAGTCTTTCCCATGAATTCGACCTGTGGCATTGAAAACCCTCCTTTACGCGTTGAATTGTACTGAGATGTCAGCCTCTATCCTTTTTCCCTTTAAATTCGGCATCATTAGAATGAATTTTTTTATCTTATCAAAGCCTTCATGTCAAATGAAAAAACCGCCCCTTTCAATTTCTGCGGCGATGGGCGGGTGGGTGCAGCTATTCTAATGAAACCCGTATATTATGCGCTGAGTTTAATATTCTCTGGGCGTCTGGTTGATCTGTTCGAGGGTAAAGACCGGTCCGTCCTTGCAGACCAGTTCGCGTCCGATATTGCATCTGCCGCACATGCCGATGCCGCATTTCATCCGGTTTTCCAGGCTCATAATGATGCGGTCGTGGGTGTAGCCGAGCTTTTCCAGCACCGGCTGCGTAAACTTGATCATGATGGGCGGACCGCATACGATGGCATAGGTGTTTTCATCTCCCTGGGGGGCCTTTGCCTCGGTCACCGGGGGCACGAATCCGACGTTGTACTTCCAGTCCGGGTCGTCGGTGGCGTCGACGGTGATGTGCATGTCGATGTCGTCGCGCTTTTCCCATTCGATCAGTTCGTTTTTGTAGAGCAGCATCCCCGGGGTGCGGGCGCCGTATACGACGGTGATGTCGCCGAACTTGGATCGGTTGGCCGGATCGAGCATGTAGACGATCGACGATCGCAGGGTGGTAAAGGCGAATCCGCCGCCAACCAGCAGTACGTTTTTGCCTTCCAGCGTTTCCCAGGGGAACCAGTTGCCCATCGGCCCCCGGATGCCCATGATGTCTCCGACTTTCATATTGTGAAGGTGGGTGGTCACCACACCGGCCTTGTTTACGGTGAACATCACAAAGCCTTTTTCCACCGGCGAAGAGGCGATGCCGATCGGGATTTCCCCCTTTCCCGGGATCGACAGCTCGGCGAACTGGCCGGGATGATAGTCGAACTTTTGCTCGTCTTCCTTGTTCAAAAAGACGAACTTGAACGTCTTCAGGTTTCGGTCTTCGGTCTCGACAATGATGTCGTCGATCCGGACCGGGTATGGCAGATACGGATTTTCCAAGAGCTCCTCCCTATCCTGGACGGCTGTGCCCGAAGTATTCATGCTTCTTATCCCTCCACCGCGCAGGCGTTTTCAGCCCCGTAGCTGTTCATCATTTCGCAGACGTTGCGTATGTCGATGTTCACCGGGCACTGCTGCACGCAGCGGCCGCAGCCGACGCACATGATCCCTGCATCGTACTTGTCCACGAAGTACTTGAGCTTGTGCATGAAGCGCTGGCGCACCCGCTGCATCTTGGTTCCCCGAGGGTTGTGACCGGTGGTGTGCACCGTGAAGATCGGAAACATGCAGCTGTCCCAGTTGCGGGTCCGCTTGCCCTCTTTGCCGTGGACTTCATCTTGGATGTCGAAACACCAGCAGGTGGGGCACACGAACGTGCAGGTTCCGCAGTTGATGCAGGAAAAGCTGATGTCTTCCCACATCTTCTCGTTTCCATGCAGGGCGAGGGTGTCGGCGTTACGCAGATTTTCTGTGGAAACCTTCGATACGATCTTGGCTTCTGCCGCTGCTTTGCCGGATTCGTAGCGCTCGGCGGCTTCCACCTCTTCGGTCCAACCGGCCGCCTGCACAAAACCTTCTCCTTTTTCGGTCAACACCTTGGCCAAGTAGCGGTCGCCGTTGTCGGCCAGCAACACGTCGAGGCCCTCCTCGTGGTAAGGACCGCAGCTTGCCGTCGTGCAGAAGCATGTGCTGCAGGGACTGTCGCAGGCAAGACCCACGAAGGTGGTCGCCCCCCAGGCCCGCAGCCAGTAGGGGTCCTTGTAGTCTTCGGTGTCGAAATTGAGCTTGACCAGATCCACGGCCTTGGCGTCGCAGGGCCGGATGCCGAGCACCGCCTTCGGAGAGTAGTCTTTTTCGGCTTCCTTGAGCAGGTGGTAGTCCTCTTTGTTTGGATCCAGTGTATATGCGAACATGTCCTCGGACTGGGGGTAGACCAATTCTTTGGCCGACAGCCGGGTGTTGAAAAAATCGAAATCCGGCGCCTGCCCCTCTGAAAGCTCCCGGAAATAATAGTACCGGTCTTCTTTGACCGGCCCGAAGAGCCGGTAGGCCTCCAGGAGTCTGTCGAGACCCTTTTCCCAGTCTTTTTTGTCGATGGCAACGATCTTCATTTTTTTTCCTTCGGAAAGGGTATTTCGTATTTCGTGTTCGGTGTTTGGTGTTCGGTTTCTGGTTTTTGGTGTCTTGTTTTTCTAAACACCAAACACCGAACACCAAACACTAGAAGCTATCTAATAAAGTCCTCCGGATCGTCCGGGCGGTAGAAGTCAAGCGGCGGCCGGCTGTCCAACGTCAGCCCCGCCTCCCAGTCGTAAAGCTCCTTGCAGTCCTTTTCCAGCTTCTTGGTCAGCAGCCGCATGTTGATGCCCACCGGACACGCCCGCTGGCAGGCGCCGCAGTCGGTACAGCGGCCGGCGCAGTGGTAGGCCCGCAGAAAGTGAAACGTCCGGATGTCGATCGGGTCCTGGCTCTTGCCCACCCACTGCGGTTTGGACTCGTCCACAAAGCAGGTGGGACAGTAGCACAGGGGGCAGGCGTTTTTGCAGGCGTAGCATCGGATGCACTCCTTGAACAGCTCGTCGAAGTAGGCCCACCGGTGCTCCGGCTCCATTTCTTCGATCTTTCGGACGTCCTCGTAGCGGTCAACATCCGTTTGTTCTTCCACCGGATCGGCGACCATTTCATCGAAGATTACCGGATTTCGGTGGATGCAGACAGCGCAGTTTTCCTGCAGGACAGCTTCTTTTTTGAAGCTCTTTTTGCCGGCGGAGGCGTTGACGTTGATTTGTTCTCCGTCTTCGGTCACCTCCAGCACCTCGCCGTCAACGAGGCCGGCGATTTTGCGCTTGTCGATCATCCCTTTGCAGGGGACGCCGATGATGGTCAGCTGCTCGCGCTTGATCTTGTTTTCCAGAATGTGGGTGACGATGTTGCGGCTGTCGCAGCCCTTGGCCACCACGCCGATTTTTTCCTTCCGGTCGGTCAGGTAGTTGGCCAGGTTGATGCCGCAGTTGCTGTCCCACACCAGCTGGTCTGCGTCTTCGGCCTTGCGGGCAAAGTGGGGTTCGTTCATCATCGGCACGCTTCCCTTGCGGAACCCGATGATCATATCCACCTTGCACTCCTTGAGCAGACGCTTGGATATTTCCCTGATTTTGTCGCTGTAATTTACCATTATGCTACCTTCGCCTCTTTTTTGACGAATCGCTGGTTCGGTCCCAGCGCCTTGACCGCTTCGGTCACTTTGGTCACCACATCGACGAACTTGGTCGACTCCGCAGACGAAATCCACGAAAATTGTAGGCGGCCGGGCTCCATGCCCATGTGCTCCATCAGGTTTTTGAACAGGGCGAACTTTCTTCGGGCGTAGTAATTACCTTCCAGGTAATGGCATTCGCCGGGATGTCACCCGGACACCCACACCGCGTCGGCGCCTTCCCGAAGGGCACCGAGGGCGAATTTCGGACTCATTCGACCGGTGCACGGAATGCGGATGACCCGGATATTCGGCGGGTACTCCATGCGGCTGACACCGGCCAGGTCGGCCGCGCCGTAGCTGCACCAGTTGCAGAGGAACGCTACGATCTTCGGTTCGAATTCAGTCATTTCCCATTCCTTGGTCGTTTTTAGTGGTCATTGGTCACTGGTCATTGGTCACTGGTCACTGGTCATTATGC
>CAYPFH010000353.1:0-4337 GCA_964409825.1 uncultured Desulfobacterales bacterium
CTCGCTCCGCTCGTCCGGAATGACGGAAAGAGGGAAATTCGGACTTTTTACGAAGCCATCAACTTTGAGCACCTCCGTGTAAATTGTGCAATCGGGCAGCAAAGAAACGCAAAACACGAAATCCGAATGACCCAAATTCGAATGATCAAAACAACTGCAGCTTTCTAGAGATAGCATTAGACCTTGTTTTGTTCATTCGGTCATTCGAATTTTTTATTTGCCCTTCGACGTTGCTCAGGGTGGTGAGCCTGTCGAACCATTTCGTATTTCGGATTTCGTGCTTCGGATTTATCAGATCAGCACTGCCGCGAGTGAACCTAAACCCGATGATCTAGCGTATTGAACCCGGCATGTCCCAACCCTCCCTGCTCTGGACCCTGCTGCGCAGCCTCGGTGCCGGTCCGCTGAACCGGTCGCTGGTGGGATGGCGAACCGAAGTGAACATCGAACCGGTTTCACCTGCCCAGGCCGCCGCATTCGCCGCTGCCACCGGCGACCCGGACCCGGCCTATTCAAAGCCCGGCGGCCCTCTTCCCCCCCTGTACATCGCCAGGCTGATGATGCCCATTCTGAAACAGATCTGGCAGTTGCCGGAACTGAATCTGAATCTGCTTCGGATGGTCCATGCCGGGCAGTGGGTGTATTGGCGCCGCATGCTGAAAAGCGGCGAGCCTTTCTGCCTGGAGGCAACCATCTCGGACATTCGGAAGACCGGCGCCGGTGAGCTGCTGGAGATCACCGGACGCTGCAATATCGAGGGGAAAACCGCCGTCGAAGGGGTGACGGCGCTGATCGTTCGGGGCAAAAAGGGTTCGGCGTCGCGACCGAAAACCGCAGGGCCGGAACTGGAAAAAGAGGCGTTCCGAATCGAGATCCCCACCGGCGAAGTTCAGCAGCGGGAATATGCGAAGGTGTCGGGAGACACCAATTTCATCCACACCAATGAGTTGCTGGCCAGGGCGGCCGGACTGCCCAGAACGATTCTCCACGGCGCCTGCGTGCTCGCCATGGCCTGCAACGCCCTGTGCCGCCGCCTGGCCGGCGGCGACATCCACCGCATCGAACAAATCGGATGCCGGTTCGCCCGACCCGCCATACCGGGAAAGCCGCTGACGCTGGTCGGGACAGAAGGGCTGGAACCGAATCAAGCCGTATTTGTCACGCTGGATGAAATCGGCACCCCCGTACTGAAACAGGGCAATTTCATCTGGCGGGAAAGGAGCTTGCTGTGACGGGACATTCCCCTTCCGGGGCCGGGAAAAGCAGTTTCGATCTCATCGACTATCTGTCGATGTTTCGGCTCGGCAAACCGGCATGAGCGTTTCCTTTGTCTCGGGAATCCTGCTCGGCCTCGCGGCCGGTGTCGCCCCCGGACCGCTTCTGACCCTGGTCGTCTCCCAGACGCTTCGGTTCGGCACGGCCGAAGGATTGAAAGTGGCCCTGGCGCCCCTGTTGACCGATCTTCCCATCGTGCTGGTATCGGTGCTGCTGCTTTCCCGCTTGTCGGACTTCGGGAAGATTCTTGGTGTCATCTCCCTGACCGGCGCCCTCTACCTCGGCTTTCTGGCCTTGGAAGCGCTCCGAGCCGCACCGGTGGAAGCCGACTTCTCCGAAGCCAACCCGAAATCCTGGCGCCGGGGCGCCCTGGTCAATTTTCTCAACCCGCACCCTTACCTGTTCTGGATGACCGTCGGCGGACCGCTGATTCTAAAAGGGATGCAAAAAGACCCGGTTTCTCCCCTGTTGTTCGTTGCCGGGTTTTATATTTTGCTGGTCGGCTCGAAGCTGTTTCTGGCGGTCGTCATCGGCCGATACCGGGGCTTTCTCTCCAGCCGTGCCTACATGTTCGTGCTGCGGGGGCTGGGTTTGGTGCTGGCCGGACTCGGCCTTTTTCTTCTCCGGGACGCCTATCGGTTTCTGTTATAGGGATTGTCATCATTACGCTCCGTTTCAATCGATCCTTCATGAGGTTGATGAGCACGCAACGCCTGTTTGGAAAGCCTGCGTTCCGTCGGCGCTTTACACGGTGATTCGATTTTTGTATATCGGTTATGAATTCGGCTGCGCCGAATTCATGACTGGCAAATCGCTTCGCGTTTTTATAAAATCAATGGGCATAGGCTTCGAACTAACTGTCATCAATTGATATACATGGCCGCAGCCATTCATATTATACGTTTAAATTTTGAATCTTGAACCGGCCCGGCCAGCGGCGGGGCTGAAATTTTGAATCCCGCAGGCCTGCGGTAAGGCTGGCATTTAACTTACGACATCGGGAGATCGATCATGGGCAAGGGAGACCGGCGAAGCAAACGGGGCAAGATCTGGAGAGGGACCACCGGGAAAAAAAGGCCAAAGAAGAAAAAACAAAAATAAAATCGTGGAGTGATTTTATAAATGGTTGAGTTCGGCCTTCCTTCTTCTTTTCCCTACCCTTCCTGTCGGATGCCTGTGTTTGCCGACAGCGTGGTGGCCGCATCCCAGCCCCTGGCCGCCCAGGCCGGACTGCGCATGATTCAAAAAGGCGGCAACGCAGTGGACGCCGCACTGGCAACGGCCGTTACCCTCACGGTGGTAGAACCCACCGGCACCGGCATCGGCGGAGATGCGTTTGCCCTGGTCTGGGACGGCCAACGGCTCCACGGCATCAACGGCTCGGGCCGCTCCCCCCGGGCTTGGACGCCGGAGCACTTTGCAGGAATGCAAAAAATGCCCGACCTGGGCTGGGATACGGTCACGGTTCCGGGCTGCGTCAGCGTATGGGCCGCCCTTTCGGAGCGGTTCGGGCGCCTTTCCTTTGCCGAGCTCTTTTCGCCGGCCGTCGAGTATGCCCGCAAGGGGTTTGTCGTCTCGCCAAACGTGGCCGACCATTGGGCCCAGGTGCCGGCTCTGTACAGGGAATTTCCCGAATTTGGCGCCGCGTTTCTGCCGGAGGGGCGAGCCCCGAAAACCGGCGAGCGGTTCCGTCTTCCCGACCAGGCCGATACCCTCCAGGAAATCGCCGAAACCGGCGGAGCCTCTTTCTATCGCGGAAAAATCGCAGAAAAAATCGACGCCCACAGCAGGAAAAGCGGCGGGGGGCTCCGGGCAGAAGACCTGGCAGCGAACCAACCCGAATGGGTCGAACCGATATCGGTGACTTACCGAACCGTGCAGGTGCACGAACTTCCGCCGAACGGCCAGGGGCTTGCGGCGCTGATCGCCTTGGGGCTTCTTCGGCACCACCGGGTGGCCGAGACCGCCATGGACTCTGCCGACAGCGTCCACCTCCAGGTGGAGGCCATGAAAATCGCCTTTTCAGAGGCCCACCGGCATATCGCCGATCCGGCCTTCATGGAAATCGGCCCTGCCTCCATGCTCAAAGAGTCTTTCCTGGCGGCCCGAGCAAAAGAGATCCGGCTGGACCGGGCCGGTTGTCCTCAGCCTGCGGCCAGCCCGGAAAAAGGAACCGTCTATTTTACCGCCGCAGACAGCTCCGGTATGATGGTCTCCTTTATTCAATCCAACTACCGTGGATTCGGCTCGGGCATCGTCGTTCCGGGCACCGGCATCAGCCTCCACAACCGGGGCTGCGGTTTCACTTTGGCACCCGGGCATCCCAACCGGGTCGGCCCTGCCAAAAGACCCTACCATACGATTATCCCCGCCTTTGTCACTGTCGATGGAAAGCCGAAGATGAGTTTCGGAGTGATGGGGGCCCACATGCAGCCCCAGGGGCACGTGCAGATGATCACCCGCATCTTCGACTATGGACTCAACCCCCAGGCGGCTTCCGACGCACCGCGGTGGTTCGTGGGAGAAGACTTCCGCCTTGCCCTGGAGCCGGGCCTGGCCCCTCTGCGCCCGGAGCTGGAAAAACGGGGCCACCGGTTCATCGAAAATCCACCGACCTACCTGTTCGGCGGCGCCCAGCTCATCTATCGGCTGGACGGACACAACGGCTACTGCGCGGCCTCGGACCCCCGAAAGGACGGCTGCGCCCTCGGCTTTTAAAATCGATCGGTGCGCTCAGCGCACCAATCGATTTTAAAAGTAGCAGCGGCTTTGCCGCTGTTTTCAGGCTGAAACGCTGGAAGGGGAATTGTTGGGACCAATAAAAACCCCTCGATCGAACTTGCCGCGTCGACCGCAATAAACAAACGCCCCTGCCTTGCCGGCAGGGGCGTCGTGTTTGCTTTCCTCTTTTACTTTTTTTAAGCGGCGCAGCCGCTGCCAATAAATGCGCGGGAGCGCATTTATCAGCATATGCGGCAGCTTTCCAGGCACTGCTCGTAGTTTTTCTCGCGCCGTTCATCGTTGGCGGAAACGTCGCTGCTGCCGTAATATTTGAAGATACA
>CAYPFH010000354.1:0-4324 GCA_964409825.1 uncultured Desulfobacterales bacterium
CGTGCGGGCCATGAATAGCGCCCAGCTTCGGGCGTTGCGCAAGGAGATGCAGATTATCTTCCAGGACCCGTATTCGTCTCTCAATCCCCGGATGACCGTAAACCAGATCATCAACGACCCGATGCAGGTCCACGGCGTCTTTTCCGGCACGGAACGCCAGGACCGGATCGCCTACCTGCTAAAAAGGGTCGGATTGTCGCCGGAGCAGGGCCGCCGGTACCCCCACGAGTTTTCCGGCGGCCAGCGCCAGCGCATCGGCATCGCCCGGGCCCTGGCCTTAAACCCGAGCATCATCATCGGAGACGAGCCGGTGTCGGCCCTGGACGTGTCCATCCAGGCCCAGATCATCAACCTGCTCATCGAGCTGCAGAAGGACTTTCAGCTGTCGTACATCATCATCGCCCACGACCTGGCCGTGGTGGAATACATCTGCGACCACGTGGCCGTGATGTACCTTGGGCGCATCGTCGAGCGGGCCGCCCACGGCCCGATCTACACGGTTCCCAAGCATCCGTACACCCAGGCGCTGCTGTCTGCGGTGCCGGTGCCGGATCCGAAAGCAAAGAAAAACCGGGTCATCTTGAAGGGCGACGTGCCCAGCCCGATCCATCCGCCGGCCGGCTGCCGGTTTCACCCCCGCTGCCCCTACCGGATGGAGCTCTGCGACAAAAAAGAGCCGCAGCTCCAGGACCTGGGGGGCGGCCATGAGGTCAGCTGCTTTTTGTACGGGTGACGCCGGCAAGGCTTTGGGGAACAGGACAAGTCAGAAAGATCCAGGGTGACGCCGGCTGGATGCAACTGGAGTTTTATAGACAACCGGTTTTTTTCAGGCAACCAACAAATACAAGGAGGAAACAAGATGAAAAAACTTGCTTGGATGACAGCCATCGCATTGATGACGGCCGCCCTGGTCGCCGCCGGACCTGCGGCGGCAAAATCCCTGGTCGTTGCGGTGGACAGCCCGCCGCGCATGATGAACCCCCACGGAGACGATTCGGATGCCGGGCTCTCTTTCATGGCCAACTTCTTCGACGGCCTTCTCCAGCGTAAGGGCGAAGATGGAAAGCTCACCCCGGCCCTGGCGGTGAAGTGGGAACATCCCGACGCCCTGTCCTGGAAGTTTACCCTCCGTAAGGGGGTCAAGTTCCACAACGGAAATGACTTTACCGCGGCCGATGTGAAGTTTTCCTTCGAACGGCTGAGGAGCCCGGAAGTCTCCGAGTTTCTCAACACCGGAAAGCAGATCACCTCCATCGATGTGATCGACGACTATACGGTGGTCATCAAAACCAAGGAGCCGATTCCCTGGTTTGCCAACAACATGCACCAGATCTTCATCATGGACAAGGAGTCCACCGAAGCCCGCGATCCGGGCGACGTGATGATCAAGCCGATCGGCACCGGCGCCTACAAGCTCCAAGAATGGGTCAAAGGCTCCTACGTGCGCCTGACCGCCAACGAGAACTACTGGGAAGGCGCGCCGCCGATCAAAAACGTCGAGATCCGCCCTGTCACCGAATCCTCCACCCGGTTTGCCGCCCTGGCTTCCGGAAAGGTGGAGATCGTCACCGGTGTTCCAGTGGAGCTGTACGAGCCGGTGGTGAAAAACCCGAAGCTGGAAGTGGTCAGCCGACCCGCCCGCCGGTCCATCTTCCTGGCCCTGGGCAACAAGCCCGGATCGCCCATGGCCGACATCCGGGTCCGAAAGGCCATGTACATGGCCATCAACGAAGATGAGATCATCGAAAAAATCATGCGGGGCCACGCCGCTCCGGCGGCCCAGATCCCGGATACCCCCACCGTGGGATACAACCCTGATCTTACCCGGCTTCCCTACGACCCGGCCACGGCAAAGAAACTGCTGGCCGAAGCCGGATACCCGGACGGCTTTTCCGTGACCCTGACCGGCCCCAACGACCGGTATGTGCAGGACGAAAAAATCTGCGAAGCCGTGGCCAAGTATCTGGCCAAGGTCGGCATCAAGGTGAACCTGGACGTCAAGCCCAAGTCGATCTTCTTTCCGGAGGTGGCTGAAGGGACGCTGGAGTTCTACCTCATCGGCTGGTTCGACGGCACCTACGACATGGGCCGCACCTATTTCAAGCTCGCCCACAGCCGGGACGCGGATCAGGGATTCGGCGGCCTGAACGGCGCCAACTACAGCAACGCCGAACTGGACAAGCTCCTGGAGTCCACGGCAAAAATCATCGATCCGGAAAAGCGCAGGCAAACCCTCCAGCGCCTGAACAAAATGGCCATGGAAGAACAGATCGTCTGGATCCCCCTTCATTACCAGGAGGATCTGTACGCAATCCAAAAGGGTAGAGGCATCAAGTTCGACCCCCGCCCGGATCGCTGGATGGTCTACAAGGAAATCGACAAATAGGATGAAAAGGCGTGCTGCGGCCGCAGAAAATGCGGCCGCAGCACCATGCACCCATGCTCACCTACATCATCAGACGTCTGCTGCAGGGGGTGGTCGTCCTTTTGGCCGTATCGCTGATCTGCTTTGTCATCTTCCGGTACATGGGCGATCCGGTCCTGACCCTGGCCGGCCGCTATGCCACCCAGGACCAGATTCAGGAGGTCCGCAAATCGCTTGGGCTGGACCAGCCGACCTACGTCCAGTACGTACGCTTCTTGTGGAATGCCGCCCACGGCAATTTCGGAAAGTCTTACGTCAGCCGGGTGCCGGCCCTGGGGCTGATCCTGGAGCGGTTTCCGGCGACCTTCGAGCTGGCCACCTGCGCGATCCTCATCTCCCTGGTCTTCGGCGTCGGGCTCGGGGTGCTGATCGCTCTGCGCCCCTATGCCTGGCACAGCCGGGCGATCATGGCCGGATCCCTGGGAGGCATCTCCATGCCGACGTTCTTGACCGGCATCCTGCTGATCATGATTTTCGCCGTATACGCGGGGATTCTGCCCCCCTTCGGCCGGGGCAAGACCGTGGAGATCGGCTTCTGGCGCACGGGGCTGCTGACCGTCGACGGCATCCGGCACCTGATTCTGCCGGCCATCACGTTGTCCACCTATCAGCTCGCGGTGCTGCTGCGCCTGACCCGGGCCGGGATGCAGGAGGTGATGGCCGAAGAATACATCAAGACCGCCTGGGCCAAGGGACTTTCCCCGATGACGGTGATCGTCAAGCACGCCTTGAGAAACGTGCTGATTCCGGTGGTCACCATGGCCGGACTTCAGTTCGGTGAGCTGATCGCCTTTGCCATCGTCACCGAAACCATTTTCCAATGGCCGGGCATGGGCAACCTGCTGCTCACCTCCATCTATGAAACCGACCAGCCGGTGATCGTCACCTACATCATGATGGCCGCGGTGATCATCATCAGCATCAATATCATTGTGGACATTTTTTATGCCGTTTTGAATCCGAAGATCCGGTACGACTGAGTCCCGGCGCTGCGCGCCGGGACTTTGAAGGTAAGGTCAACAGACAACTGCCGGGCACTGAAAAAGAGACAAAAAGCAAAGCACGCCGATGACCCGCAAACGCCAACGCTCAAAGATGCTCCACAGCTTCCTGCACGACCCGCCGGCCATGGCGGGAAGCCTCATTATCGTGGTCTTTCTGGCCGCAGCGGTGCTGGCCCCGTGGATCACGCCCCAGAATCCCTACGACCTGGAGAAGCTGACCCTCGACAATTTCCTGACCCCGCCAATCTGGAAGGACGGCGGCCAGATGCCTTTTTTGCTCGGCACAGACGACCAGGGCCGGGGAATCCTGAGCACCATCGTATACGGGTGCAGGACGTCGCTGATCGTCGGCTTTTCCGTGGTGCTGATTGCCGGCACTGTCGGGGTGCTGATCGGACTGTTTGCCGGCTACTACGGGCGCTGGCTCGATGCGGTGACCATGCGCATAGCCGATACGATGTTTTCCTTTTCGACGACCCTGCTGGCCATTTTGCTTCTGGGGGTGTTCAAAAAGTCCGGCATCGGGACCGTGATCGCCGCAATCTGCATCGCAGACTGGGTGCGGTATGCGCGCACCATGCGCGGCAGCGTATTGGAGGTCAAGCAGGAAGCGTACATTCTGGCGTCTAAGGCCACCGGCGCCCGGGACCTGCGGATTTTGTTCCGCCATATCCTGCCCAACGCCATCCCGCCGGTGATGGTGGTGGTGGCCGTCGACCTGGCCGTGGTGATCATGCTCGAAGCCACCTTGAGTTTTCTCGGCGTCGGCGTGCCGATCACCGAACCCTCGTTGGGGATGATGATCGCCATCGGTAAAGACTACATCTACGCCGGGATGTGGTGGATGGTGGTTTTCCCCGGCGTCGCACTGGTGCTGCTGGTGGTGGGGATCAAC
>CAYPFH010000355.1:0-2224 GCA_964409825.1 uncultured Desulfobacterales bacterium
GAACGTATCGGATAGGAGGTCCCATGGAATTTCGAGCGATCCAAAAAGAGACCGTCATTTTAAACCCCATCAAGGACATGGAGCGCCGGTCGATCCCCAGCGAAATCCGCTTCGATCCGCTCACCGGCCGGAGCGCGCGAATCTGCCATTTCATGAAGCTGCAATGGGAGAAGCCGGATTTCGAAAAGATGGTGGCAGGCACCGAGGCCAACTGCCCGTTTTGCCCGGAACAGGTGATGAAGGTGACGCCCTGTTTTCCGGATGAGATCCTGCCCGGCGGTCGGATGGTGGCCTCCGACGGCATGGTCCTGTTTCCGAATCTGGCCCCCTACGACAGCCTTGGCGCCGTAGCCACCATGGGCGGACGGCATTTCATTCCCATGACCGGGATCGAAAAGGACCGGATCGTTCGGGCCTTCGACCTGGCCATGGGTTTTTTCCGGCACGTGACCGAAATCGGACACCCTGAGGCGGTCTACCACCTGATCAACTGGAACTACATGCCGGCGTCGGGCAGCTCCATCATCCATCCGCACCTGCAGGTATTTTCCACCTCGTCTGCCCCGAACCTCATGCGTGAAGAGCTCCAGGCGGCCAGGGCCTATATGGATAAAAACGGCAGCAACTACTGGGACGATCTGGTGGCCGCTGAGACCGAAAAAGGCCGGCGTCTGCTGGGCCGGATCGGCCGGACCACCTGGCTGACGGCATACGCCCCCATGGGCGTGGCCGGAGACGTGGTGGCCGTGGTCGACGGCGCCCGTTCCACCCTTGCGCTGACCGATGAAGATCTTTTGGACATCGCTGACGGGCTTCGAAAAACCATGGCCGCCTACGACAAGATGGGGATCTACAGCTTCAACATGAATTTTTTCAGCGGCACCGAGGGAGACGACTTTTCCCGCTTTCACCTGGTCTTTTCCCCCCGGACCTTCTTCAACCAGGCCCTGGGGACGCCGGACGTCGGCGCGCTTCGCAACCTGTTCAACGAGACGCTGTGCATGGCCTTTCCCGAAGAGATCAACGAAAGTTTAAAAGAAAGTTTTTGATGCAGTCTGGAAATTCGGATTTAATTTTACAAGGTATCCTCAAGGCGAAAGCGCCGACTGTCTGAAGAAGGGAGGCAAACGGATGAAGGAAAACGCCAAAGCGGCGGTGCTGGCTTCTTTTGCCGCCGATTCCCTGGCCCTGGGTGCCCACTGGATCTACGACACCCGGCAGATCGATAAGAAGATCGGAAGCGTCGACCGCCTATTGGCCCCGCCCGAAGGCGGATTCCACGCCGGGAAAAAGGCCGGCGATTTTACCCATTACGGGGACCAGACCCTGGTGCTTTTCGAATCCATGGCCGAAACCGGCGGTTTTGACCTTGCCGCATTCGCCCAATCCTGGCGGGATTTTTTTGCCGGCTACGGCGGATATTTCGACCACGCCACCACCGAGACCCTGGAAGGGTTTGCTGCCGGAAAAGAGCCGGAAAAGGCCGGTTCGACCTCCACCGACCTGGGCGGTGCGGCCCGGATCGCCCCGATCTTGTTTGCCTATGCCGATGATCCGGACGCGATGGTCGCGGCGGCCCGGCAGCAGACTTCCATGACCCACCGTGCCGAACCGGTGGTGCGCGCCGCCGAATTTTTGGTTCGGGTCGCGCACCGGGTGCTTTCAGGCAGCGCGCCGGACAAAGCCGTAGCAGAGATCCGGGATGAGGGCTTTTCCAGGGGGGATTTCGGCATGTGGGTCGAAGAGGGGCTGGCCAGCGCCGGCCGCGACACCCGAAGCGCGGTTGGCGGATTCGGTCAGCACTGCGGGGTCATGGCCGCCCTGCCGTCAGTGATTCATCTGGTGGCGCGATATCCGGAGGATCTTGAAACCGCCCTGGCGGAAAATGTCATGGCCGGCGGCGATTCCGCGGCCCGGGGCATGGCGGCGGCCATGATCTTAGGCGCCCACGGCGGGCTTGAAGCCATTCCCGATGCCTGGCTTTCCGCGCTTACGGCCCGGGACCGGATCTTAACGCTCCTGGACCGGATCGGCGGACGCTGATGCCGGTCTCGGATAAAAAAACTGGCTGGCAGCGCAAGATATATCGCCGGCTCAGGAAAAAATCCGAAATTCGAATTTGTTTCGAATTTCGATATTCGGATTTCGGATTTACAGGACAGGTTGCCTTTCGTTGGGGTCAAATGGATCGATACAGGATGAATCGCAGGATTTATGCCATCTA
>CAYPFH010000355.1:2234-4306 GCA_964409825.1 uncultured Desulfobacterales bacterium
AAAGATGAAGAAATAGCAACGCCTGCCGCCTGGGCCCGAGTTTCGATTCACGGCGGCCACAGCGGGCAGTTCTGCCTGCACGCCAAGGACAGCCTCGAGGCGGTGGTGCTGGCCTACATCGCCCGGGGCTTTTCCTGGGTGGGAATTACCGAGCACATGCCGCCGCCGGACGACCGGTTTCGCTACGAGGACGAGATTGCCGCAGGCCTGAGTGCCGCTTTCCTCCAGGATCGTTTTGCCCGCTATGTCGTGGAGGCCCGAAGGCTCCAGGAAACATGCCGCGGGAAGATCCGAATTTTTGTCGGCATGGAAACCGAAACTTACAGCGGAGCCATCGACTTCTGCCGGGAGCTGATCCGCGAACACCGCCCGGACTTCGTTGTCGGCTCCGTGCATCATGTAGACGACGTCAACTTCGATTTTTCCGCCGAACACTACCAGGCCGCCGTCTCGGCCGTCGGCGGCCTGGACACGCTTTACCTGCGCTATTTCGATCAGCAGTACGAGATGATCCGCAGCCTCTCTCCTGCGGTGGTGGGCCATTTCGACCTGGTGCGGATCCACGACCCGGATTACCGGAAGCGGATAGAAGCGCCGCCGATCATGGAGCGGATTCGGAGAAACCTGGCGCTGATCCGGGAGCGGAACCTCATTCTTGACTGCAACGCAAGGGCCTTTGTCAAGGGCGCCGCCGAACCCTATCCCACCGAACGCATTCTGCAACAGGCCCTGGCGCTGAACATCGCCGCCGTCCCCGGCGACGACTCCCACGGGGTCGACAGCGTCGGCCTTCACATTGACCGGGTCGGCCGGTGGCTGGCCGACCTTGGCTTCGATACCGCCTGGAAAGTTCCAATGCTTTGAAAAAAAAGAAAAATTATCTTACGATCCCCTTTATGGGGTCGTTTACAACCCGCCTTGGATCTGCTAAAAAATCTATTTTGGTGGACGTTTCGAGCCGTAGTGCTCGATGGCATAATTTCGGTGACGGTTCTCGGATCAAAGAACGCTCACCGCCGAGACACAGAGGACTCAGAGAAAACCTTATATATTTTCGTCTGCGCATTCTCTGCGTCGTCGGCGCCTCAGCGGTGAAACCATCGGCGCCAAAATTTGCGCCCCCATGTACTTAAGACGCCCGACAATCAGCTTACAATCCTTAAAGACTCGTCAAAAGACCTGTTTGTATAGCAGGCAGGCAGCAGAATCGGAAGATGGTCGCCCGTTACAGCAGCAAGCTGGCCGCAGCCCGGCAGAAGGCCTACGAGCGTTTTTTGCGGATCCATGGCACTCCCCAGGAGATCGCTCTCGGCTTTGCCTTGGGCCTGTTTGTCGGCATGTCCCCCTTTCTCGGGTTTCATATGGCCATCGCCGTGTTTCTTGCCGCCTTGTTCGAGTGGAACAAGGTTTCGGCGGCCGTGGGGGTCTGGATCTCCAACCCCCTCACCGTTCCGGTAATCTATCCGCTGACCTATCTGGTCGGGGCAAAGCTCTTGGGCTCGGAAAAGATCTACCGCTTTCCGCAGACCATGGATATGGACTATATTCTGCATATGATTCGCAGCGCCCCGGAAATCATATCGACTTTAACCCTCGGCGGAATCATCTTCGGAATTCCCCTCGGTGTGGCCGGATACCTTTTCGCTTACGTCGCCGTGAAGAAATATCAGACGGAGATCAAGCAGAAGCTGGCTGAGCGAAGGGCGCTGCGAAAGGAAAAAATCCGTAAAAAGCGCGCAGAAAAACCCAGAAAAATCCGCAACATCGTCCGGAAAGCCAGCACCCGCCGGAAAAACTGAAGATAAATTCGCTGGCGCGAATTTATTGGAGGCGGCTTTGCCGCCATTTATAATGAAGCCTGGAAATCCTGGTTCTCAGGATCAGGTCGGCCCTGCCGTTCCGTTCTCGAACGGGATTTGATCAACCGTGAAACTTATCAGGACGTCGCCCCCATGGTCTGGGTCTGCGCCCGTTCGCGCCCTTGCAGCGAGGTAAGATGGCGAAATACGGAAACCGACGGGCAAAAAAATCCCAAGCACCAAATACCAAATTTCAAACAAGCACCAAGCACC
>CAYPFH010000356.1:0-4293 GCA_964409825.1 uncultured Desulfobacterales bacterium
TTCATCGGTATGATACGGGATATCACCGAGCGCAAACAGGCCGAGGAAGCGTTGCGGTCGAGCGAAGAGAAGTACCGGCTCCTGTTCGAGAACGAATTCGATGCCATATTTATCGTGGACGGAGAGACCCACCGTATTCTGGACGCCAACCGTGCTGCGGAGGGACTCTACGGCTACTCCAAAGAGGATCTTTGCTTGCTACGCGCGGAAGACCTGTCTGCCGAACCCGAGAAGACCAAATCATCCATTTACAATTCCATCCAGCAGGGTTCAAGGTTTGTCGCCTCGCGTCAACACAAGAGAAAAGATGGGAGCGTGCTCGATGTAGAGATTTCAGGAAGTAAGTTTAAGCTCGGCGGCCGGACAGTGAACTGCTCCATAATCCGGGATATTACCGAGCGCAAGCAGACCGAGGAAAAACTCCGGGCCGCTGAAGAGACATACCGGAACGTCTTTCTCAACGCCCAGGTGGGCATGTTCCGGACGGACATCAAGACGGGCCTTATACTGGATGCGAACGACGCCTTGGCCCGGTTTGTCGGATACCGGGACAGGGAGGAGATGCTGGCCGCACCCTTCAGTATCGCCGAGCGGTACGTGAATCCCGGCGACCGGGAAGAGATGACAGTCCTGCTGAGGAACGACGGTGAGGTTACCGACTTCGAGGCCCCCCTCCGGCGCAACGACGGATCGACAATGTTCGTGCGCTTCTCGGCCCGGCTGTTGCCCGACAAGGGCTGGATCGAAGGCGTGTCGGTGGACGTCACCAGGGAGCGGCAGGCAGAAGAGGAGTTGAAAGAGAGCGAACAAAAATATCGAAATCTTATCGAGAATGCCAATGAAGCCATATTCGTTGCCCAGGACGGAAAACTGGTATTTGTCAATCCGACAACCACCGTGATCACCGGCTATTCCGCAGAATATCTCCAGGCAATGCCATTTACTGAGTTTATTCATGAGTACGACCGTGAGATGGTTATCGACCGGCATATCCGCCGCTTAAACGGTGAGATACTTCCCAGTCTCTATTCTTTTCGAATTCTCCATAGGGACGGCAGCATCAGGTGGGGAGAGCTGAGTACCGTCTTGATCAACTGGAATGGAAAACCAGCCACCCTGAATTTTATGAGTGACATCACCGAGCGCAAGCGCGCCGAGGAAGAACAGGAAAAACTCCAGGGCCAATTGAACCAAGCCCAGAAGATGGAATCCGTGGGACGTCTTGCCGGCGGCGTGGCCCACGATTTCAACAACATGCTCAGCGTGATCCTCGGCAACACGGAGATGGCGTTAGAGCAAGTGGATTCGACCCAGCCGCTTTATGCCGGCCTCCAGGAAATCCAAAAGGCTGCCGAGCGCTCGGTCCATCTGACCCGGCAGCTGCTTGCCTTCGCCCGCAAACAGACCATCGCCCCCAAGGTGCTCGACCTGAACGAAACGGTCGAGGGAATGCTCAAAATGCTGCGGCGTCTGATCGGCGAGAATATCGACCTGACGTGGCTGCCCAAAGCGAACGTCTGGCCGGTCAGGATGGACCCGTCTCAGATCGATCAGCTCCTGGCCAATCTGTGCGTCAACGCCCGCGACGCCATCGCGGACGTAGGAAAGATCACCATCGAAACGGGCAAAACGGCATTTGATAAAGCCTACTGTGCCGAGCATCCCGGTTTTGTTCCCGGAGAGTTCGTGCTTCTGGCGGTCAGCGACGACGGCTGCGGCATGGACCGGCAGACCCTGGACAACCTGTTCGAGCCGTTTTTCACCACCAAGGACGTGGACAAGGGCACCGGGCTGGGGCTAGCCACGGTATACGGCATCGTCAAGCAGAACAACGGCTTTATCAATGTCTACAGCGAGCCGGGCCAGGGGACAACTTTCAAGATCTATCTGCCTCGGCATGAAGTCGCCTCAGAACGGAAGCACAAGAAAGCACCGGCTGCGTCCGACGCCCGTGGCAGCGAAACCATCTTGCTGGTGGAAGACGAACGAGCGATTCTGAAAATAGCACAGACGATGCTCAAACGGCTGGGATACACCGTATTGACGGCCGGCACGCCGGGCGAAGCCATTGCGCTATCTCGCGAGCATGCCGGTGACATTCATCTGCTCATTACCGACGTGGTCATGCCCGAGATGAACGGCCGGGATCTTGCCGGAAACCTTCTATCGCTATATCCGAATCTCAAACGCCTGTTCATGTCCGGCTATACGGCCAACGTGATCGCCCACCACGGCGTGCTGGACGAGGGGGTGCATTTCATTCAAAAACCGTTTTCCAAGCAGGATCTGGCCGTCAAGGTGCGCGTGGTGCTGGACGAAGCGAAAGAGGCAACTCAACAATAATTATCCTATTCACAAATTCTGTCCACTGTAAGAATCTAAACGATACCGTTCCAATTCATGAGCCTCGGGGCCAAACACTATCGGCATTATTCCTTGGTGCCCAACCATATAGCCAGACCGCGGACTACACTCCCGATATTACGATATTCCTGGGTCTCTACCGAGCGCAACACCTGTTGGACAGACCTTTCCGGTTTCAGAAAATTGACTTTTGGCGCCAATGCCTGCTAAGCAGCTACTACATCTTGTACCATGGGAATTTGCCGAGAGAATCCGTAATATTGACGAGAAATGTTACCATTGTGCGCGATGCTTGCCAGATTTTTAGAGGAAAGCCGAAGCCGAATCAGTCCGGTGTTATGAGCCCCAGAGCTTGCTGCCGTATTCTTAGAATCCGTGGGTTGGGCTTCACAAGTTCAGCCCAACATACGCGTTGAATCATACAAACGGCAGGCAATATCTGCCGGGTTGTATTCGACGCCCGAATTTCGAAAGGTTCTCATGGTTCCGTCCGGTAATCAAGAACAGCAAACCGAAATGATCGTCGTCATCCTCGCAGTCTGCTTTTTCATGTTAATCGGGCTTGCGATGTTGATCGGTGCCTATTTCCTCCATGCCGCCAAAAGGGATTTCGTCAGGGATGCGATCCGGACCACTGGGACCGTTGTCGATTTCGATATACTACAAACCGGCATGTTTCAGCGTGATCAGAGAGCAGACCGGGTGCCGGTGGTCCGCTTTGAAACCCGGGACGGAGAGACGGTCCGATTTTCCGTAGACTCTTACGCCGCCTGGGCCGATTATCGCATTGGAGACACGGTGACAGTGCTTTATGAAAAAGGCAACCCGTCAAAGGCGGACATTCAGCAGTTTTACGAGTTGTGGTTTTTCCAGCTCCTGATCGCGGTTATCGGCGTCTGCTTTATGATCGTCCCGCCATACAGCATTGCTCGGCATAACAGGTCGAAGAGATAAAGCAAACGAAATCCGCCAACTATTGAACATCAGGAGGTGATCCATGAATAAAACTCTTTTGTTTGCTCTGGTCTACTTGCTTGCAGCGCTGGTGTTTTGCCCGATCGGATATGCGATGGATTTTATTACCGAAGGACGGGTTTCGGTGAATGACAAAGCCCTTGATATCAAGGGTTCTGCCGCTCACTGGGAGGACGACAACCGGCTGTGGGTGTATTTCTATTCCACCCCGCTTACCGAAAAATATCAAAACCTCTTGGACGGCGGATATCGGGCCGATTTTGTCGCCGTCGCCAAAGCGGCCACCCTGCCCGATCCGTCGAATTGGAAATTCAGTCCCTATGCGATGCTGGAAATCACTTTTGCATCCCACGGGCAGGCGAAAACCGCAGAAAATGTTGAAAATGTGCTCCTGGCGTTTTTCGGATTCCTGCCGAAATATTTCACAGCGAACATCAGCTATGACGGGCCCGAAGCCGCAGAGTTTTTCGAGGAACTGGCAGTTGGCGACAAGGGGAGAAATGCATTTGTCAAATTGAGCACGGCGGGAAAGGGCGACGCCGCCGGTGATAAATGCGTGTGGGAATTGAAGAGCGCGACGGAAATCTTTCCCATTGAATAGCCTCCGCTGGTTCAATATATGGGAGTCATGCCTATGGATAAAACTGATATTGCCATTGAATGCTTCCGAACAGCTTTTGAAGCATCCCCTAACTTGGTTTCTTGAAAAGTTTTCACAATAAAAAGTGAATGTTTCAGATCATTTTGATTTCTTGAAATATGCGGCTTCGATCAATTGCGTTATGCGGTCCTCTATAAAGCTCAGGCTGCCAGGAAGTTCTCGGATATTGAATCCCTATCCCAGGTGATTTTCTCCCAGCTGATCTTTGCCGAGTGCATTACCAGATGGACGATATGCCTGAACTTTATTCCCAAAATGGGCTATGACAATGGATAACATTATGTCTGACTTGC
>CAYPFH010000357.1:0-4287 GCA_964409825.1 uncultured Desulfobacterales bacterium
CCAGTTTCGGCGAGATCACTCACATGGCACAGTCGTTGGTGGGAAAGGTCTTGTCGAGCTGGCTCATGAGGCCGCCGATGGCGGCGGATTTTTCCACCAGGTAGACATAGTAGCCGGATTCGGCCAGATCCAGGGCAGACTGCATGCCGGCGATACCGCCGCCGACCACCATCACGGATCCACTCTTTTCGGGAGCAGTCATAAAAACTCCTTGCCGTTGTGAATGTTAAAACGAGTCTGAACGACAGGCGTAAAAAGTATTAAAATAAACGGTATGTTACACGTATGCTGACTTGACAGGTGTTAAGCGCACACCAAGCAATGCCTATGCCACATTCGTCTGAAAGGTGTCAAGGGAAATGCATTGCACCCGATGAACCGGATTCGTGACTGGGAAGCGTTTCCGTAAAGGCCGGGCAATCGGACAGAGCAGGATGGGCGGTCAGGCGTCGGCGCGGGGAAAAGATACGGAAAACGTCGTGCCTCTCCCGGGCCGGCTTTCGACTTCCACCCGGCCTTTGTGGGATTCGACGATTTTTTTGACCAGGGAAAGACCGAGGCCGGTGCCCTGAATATAGCGTGTCTGCTCGTTTCGGACCCTGTAGAACCTTTGAAACAGACGCTTTTGGTCTTCTTCGGCGATGCCGATCCCGGTGTCGGCCACCTTCACGGTAAGAGATTCAAGACCGGAGGAGGCGGTCACAGTTACCCGCCCGCCTTTAGGGGTGTACTTGATCGCATTTCCGATCAGGTTGGAAAAGACCTCATCCAGGTTGCGACAATGGCCCGTCATCGGAGGCAGGCGGTCGGGGGCATCCAGCTCGAGCCGGATCGATTCAGCCTCTGCCCGTGGGCGTTGAAATTCGATCTGTTCCCGGAGCAGCCGGGACAAGTCGATTTTTTCCATTTCCTGGGAGATCAGCCCCGATTCGATGCGGGAAAGGTCGAGGAGCTCGGTGGCCATCTGGGCCAGGTTGCGGATTTTTTCAGAGGCCCGGGCAAGGATCTCCTGCTGTTTGTCGGTGACCTTTCCGGCAAGGCCGTCCAGGATCACCTGAAGCTGCATGAGGACCGAATTCATGGGCCCGCGGATCTCGTGGCTCACTCTGGAGACGAATTCGGACTTGATCCGGTCGAGCTTTTTCAGCGTGGTGATGTCGTGGAGCACTGTGATGACCCCCATGGTCGAGCCGGCATGATCCTGGAAAGGCGTGCACCGGACACTGAGAATCCGCGGCTCTCCTTCTGCGTCTTCGCCGTGCTCGATTTCATCGGTCCGCTCTACGGTGTCTTCACCGGACGCCGCCAGGGTCTGGGCGATCGTCTGCCGGATGCGGGCAATGGAGATCACCGCATCGCAGCGTCTGCCGACGGCAGATACCACCCCGGTGTAGCCGACCATCTGCAGAAAAGCCGGGTTGACCATCACGACGCGATTTTCCTGGTTCGTGCACATCACGCCGTCGGACAGCCGCTGTATCATGGTTCGGATCCGGGAGCGGGTGTCGGCGATATCGCGAAGCGCGCGCATGTAGTCGATGGCCTTGGAGACGGTGACCCGGAGATGATCCGGGGTGAAGGGCTTGGGGATGAAGTCGAAGGCCCCGCTTTTCATGGCCTCGATGGAGTGCTCCACGGTGGCGTAGCCTGTGATGACGATGACCACCGTGTCCGAATGAAGCGACCGGACCTTTGCCAGCACCTCGAATCCGGACATCGACGGCATCATCAGATCGAGCAGGACGATGTCGAAGGGGGTTTTTTCGATGCAGGCCAGGCCCTTTGCGCCGTCTTCGGCCGTGGTCACGTCGTATCCGGCCTCTTTTAGCACCGCCCGGCAGGCATCCCGGATCCGGGCTTCGTCGTCTATGACCAGAATTTTCGGCGGTACTGCGCTCCGGTATTCTTGTTCGGTTGTCATCGGACTCCATTCCTTGGACGCCATGGTAAGTGTCCCTGAAGATGCCGGGTGCCGGGAGCGAAATCAGCCGGCAGGCTGCGGGCGCGTCTTACCCGATGGTATTTTCTACTGTTTTTTCCGGTATGTCCGCCAAAGGCAACTCCACGCGGAAGGTCGTCCCCTCCGGTCCGGTTTCTTTCAAGTGGATGTTGCCCTGGTTTTCCTTCACGATGCCGTAGACCGTGCTCAGGCCGAGGCCCGTGCCGCGGCCAAGGTCTTTAGTGGTGAAAAACGGATCGAATATCCGGGAGCGGTTTTCCTCGGAGATTCCCCTGCCGGTATCGGAGATTTCCAGCACGGCGGTCTTGGCCCGCGTTTCCGAAAATGTCCGCAGGGTCAGAACGCCCCTTTTTTCCATCGCATCCAGGGCGTTCATGACCAGGTTGATGACCACCTGCCGCATCTGATTGCGGTCGGCGGTGATGGCCATCGGCGCGTCTGACAGCTGCTTTTCGATCCGTACGTTCATGAACAGCTTCTGGTCCCGGATCAGACCGAGGCTTTCCTCCACCAGGGTGTTCATATGAAAGGCTTCTTTGTTCGGGTTTGTCTGCCGGCTGTAGGCCAGCAGGTTCTTGACGATGTCCCGGCATCGTTCGCCGTCTTCCAGGATGTACTCCAGGTTTTGCCGAAGCGGGTCTGCCGGCGAAATCTTTTCCATCATCATGTTGCCGTAAAGCAGGATGCCGGTCAGAGGATTGTTGATCTCGTGGGCGACTCCTGCCGCCAGGCGGCCCAAGGAGGCCATCTTTTCCGACTGCAGGACCTGTTTCTGGGCGTCTTGCAGCTTTTTTTCCACGGCCAGTCGTTCCCGCAGGTCGTTGTAGATGGCCATGGTGGCGACCTCCCGCTCGCCTTCGTAGATGATGGCTGCGGTCATTTCCACCGGGATTTCCTCGCCCGAAGCGGTTAAGATGGTCTCTTTGGTGACCGGAAGCTTGCCGCGGCCGCCGAAAACCTCGCTTCGCAGCCTGTCCATGATTTTTTTGGCGACGCCGTGAGGATACAGGTCTTTGGTTCGAATCCTTTCCGCGTCTGAAAAGTAGTATCCGAACAGATCCTCGGCGGCTTCGTTCATCAGCAGCAGTTTTCCGTTGCTGTCGGCTGCGACGATGGCGCTTGCCGAACTCTGGATGACCTTGTCCAGAAATGCCCGGATGCCGTGGTACATCTTTTCGAGGGTTTTGGTCCGGGTGACGTCCCGAACGCTTTCGATCACATAGATGACGTTGCCGTCTTCGTCGAGGATGGGGGAAAAAACCCGGTCTTCCCAGCGCAGGGTGCCGTCCTTGTCCGTGATCTGCCGCAGCACCGAGCTTCCTTCCCGGTACTGCAGGGTCTGGTGAAGCGGGCAGTTTTGTTTGGTGCACGGCAGGCCCGGGTCATGGTCGTACTTCCGGAAAATATCCCGACAGGTGCGTCCGACCACATCGGCAAGATCCGCTCCGATTTTCTTTAGAAAGATCCGGTTGGCCGAAACGATGCTTCGATCCGGCCGCAGGATCAGGGTCGGAAACGACAGCGAGTCGAACACCCGCATCCGCCAATCGATTTCCTTTTTGATCTTTTCGTTCATGGCATCCTTATTTGCCGGGGACGACGAACCCGTCGGACAAGGCCTTGCGGGCGGCCTGGGCCGTGTCCTTGGGCAGCACGATATAAATGGAAGCACCGGTGCAGGCGGCGGCCAGTACCGGAATATCCGCCCCGAGAAGGGCGCCGAACGCCGCATCGGCGATGCCGTAGCGGTCCCCGAAGTGGGGGCCCTGGAAATAGATCAGTTCGACGTCGGCGTCAACGCGAAGTCCGGAGGGGTGGCCTCCCCCGGTGGCTCCGCTGAATTCTTCCAGCAGATGCCAGGTGGGTCGGCCTCCGAAAAGCAGATGAAGCCGAAGACCTCCCTGGGCCGAAGGCCGGGCAAAGACCAGCAAGAGATCGCCCGCGGCCGAACCTGCACGGCGAAGCCGGCCTTCTCCGCGCCCAAGTTCTTCTGTGAGCAGGTAAAAGGAGACCATCGACAAGCCGGTTTTTTCGGCGATGCCGTACGTTTTGATCTTCGGCTCCCAGTATACGGCGATGGTTTCCATCAGAGCTGTTTGACCTTGAATTCAGGTCGAATCGGGGCATGGTTGGGGGGAAGCGCGGCCACGTCCGTGACGGCCGCAACGGCTTCGTCCAGCTGATCATAGTCGGTGATGAAGGTCAGCGCCGCCAGCGAAGAGGCAATGGCATGGACCTTCAGGTTTGCCCGGGAAAAGCCCGCAACGATGGATTCGAGAAGATCGTATCGCGCCCGGTGGTGAAAAAATGATACGGCGACGACCGAG
>CAYPFH010000358.1:0-3037 GCA_964409825.1 uncultured Desulfobacterales bacterium
AGGCGTTCAGTTTGATCAAATGTGAAACCGTGCCATTTTGGCATAGTTTCACATAAGAGAAGGGCTTCCCTGCGGGAGCGAGAGGGGCAAATCCCTTGCCAGCTTTCGGCAGATGGATTAGCATAGGGACAATTCCATCGACGGAGGTGAACCGATGACGATCAAGGAAATCCTGGACGATTTCAAGCAGAAAGAAGAGCAGGAAACGAAGCATTGGAAAGAGCTTCAGGAGAAGACCGCCCAGCAGATCGAAGCCAGAATCGAACGGCTGAACCGCTGCTTCGAGGAGGTGATTCTTCCCTCAGTCCGGGAGGTGGAAAAGGACCTTCAAGGCTTCGGGCTGTGGCACAAGATCCACGTGGGCCAGACGACCTCACCGAGCACCGGAAGGCAGAATATCCAGGATGTCGCTTTTTACTTTTATCCGGAAAAATTTCAGACAAATTATCATCGGCAGCGTCTGGTGGATGCCTCCTACAAAGCCTTTTTCCGGCCCTCCGGCGATTATCGAAAAGTGACGTTCATCATCCGGTTTCCCCAGCGTCTTCCCCGGAGAGTCGAGATGGACGAAGAGGTTCACAAGGTGGAGGGCCTTGCCAAGGAGCAGGTGGACAGCTTCCTGGAGAGGTTCATCAAAGGAGCGCTGGACGCCTACCAGTCGGACCGGCTCCTGCTGTAGGCGGGTTGATTGGTCAATTACTCCATCCCCGCCTTATCCAGAAGTTTGGACAGGTCGAACTTGTTCACGCTTTCCGTGAAGATCTCCCCGATCACCTTTTCGGCGCCGCTGTGGCCCATGAGTTTGAACCGTTCGGCTTTTCCGGAAACGGCCTGCGTGGCGGTGGTTCTGCCTTCGACCAGCAGTCGGGCTTCATAGGCGATATCGGCGATCCATTTCCGGCCCGCGCCCTCGATCAAAAACCGATGCAGGACGATTTCCACCAGCGGCACATTCTCCGAAGGCCTGGAGACGACCTCCACCCCGATGGCCGCCAGGCGCTTCCGGAAGGCCTCCGCAAACAGCATCGGCAGATCGTAGGTGCCGGCCACGTGGCTGGCGCCTCCCCGCTCCAGGGAAAGGGAAAAGATCCCGGTGAAGTATTCGAACTCCTTCTTGGCGTCTCCGGCAAAAATCTCCATGTGTGCGCGTTCGTCGCGGATTTCGAGGGCGGCCTGCATTCCGCTCAGGCCGTGGGATGCCGGGGGCAGGGCGTAGCGGACGTCGAGATAGGAAGGCTTGGCGCATCCGGCCGCTATCATTCCGGCAAACACGACTGCCAGAAGGCCGGTAAAAAGGGTGCAGTGCCGATCCATGGGCTTCTCCTTTTCGGATAAAATCGCTCCTGCATAAAATCGCTGGCGCGATTTTATTAGAATTATGAGCCTTGCCGCTGGTCGGACTCACCGTCCTGAGTCCCGCCAAGGCGGGATCGAAGGAGGATTCAGAAGCCCTGGATTCCGGATCACCGCTCCGCTTCGCTTCGCTCGTCCGGAATGACGACATGGCAAGGTCGAAGTTTCATACGAGATTTTGCCGGATCGTGCTCGGAGCCGATCGAAGGCCTTTTGTTTCTAACCGTCTAAAGACAGGGCTGTCAAGTGAAAGGACCCGGCCGGCAGGATCCCGTCAAAGTCCAATACGACCGGTGCCCCATCAATGGTTCGTCCGTTACGCGAACTTTGGCGGAGCCCTGACCCGGCCGGCGGCAAGGGAAATTGGAAAGATTTCCGGCCGCGTTCAAGCGGGTTCTTTTTTGGTTATCGCCCGCCTTAGGATTTGATTTTCACCGCCGCATCAGGTAATAAAATAATATTAGTGCGGGAAGAGTCCGCATTTTTTCTCCAATCCACACAGGGTTCGTCAACGGTGTCGATTTCGGCGCCCCCGCCGGACGGCCGGTCCAAGCTATCCGGTCCGGCCGATCAACCAAATCCAAAAAGGAGGGAGAAGGGATGAAGCGATTTACACTGAGTGCGATGGCCGTGACCCTGGTGATGCTGTTTGCCGGAGTGGCTACGGCCGGAACCTTGGAAGAGGTCCGGGCCAGGGGTCAACTCATCGCCGGCGTCAACGGCGGTGTTTTCGGTTTCAGCATGCCCAACGACAAGGGAGTGTGGGAAGGGTTGGACGTCGATACCGCCCGGGCCGTTGCCGCGGCGGTTCTGGGCGATGCCAACAAGGTCAAGTTTGTCGCCCTGACGGCGGTGCAGCGGCTTCCGGCCCTGCAGTCCAAGGAGATCGACGTTCTTTGCAGAAACACCACCCAGACCCTTACCCGGGAGACCACCAACGGGCTGAATTTTGTCCAGGTAAACTATTACGACGGCCAGGGATTTCTGGTACCCAAGGCGCTCGGGGTCAAGAGCGCCAAAGAACTCGACGGCGCAACGGTCTGCGTCCTTCCCGGTACCACCACAGAGCTCAACGCCGCAGACTTCTTCCGGTCCAACCGGATGCAGTGGAAGCCGGTGGTCATCGAGCAGACCGCAGAACTCAACAAGGCTTTTTTCGCCGGCCGGTGCGACAGCCTGACCTCGGACGTGTCCCAGCTGGCCGCCCAGCGGTCGGTGGCCCCCAATCCGGACGACTATATCATCCTGCCGGAAGTCATCTCCAAGGAGCCGCTGGCGCCGGTGGTTCGGCACGGAGACGATCAGTGGTACGACATCGTCAACTGGACGATGATGGCCCTGATTCAGGCAGAAGAGTTCGGCATCACCTCCAAGAACATCGATCAGTTTCTCAATTCCAACAATCCGGGGATCCAGCGTTTTTTGGGCGTCGATCCCGGCCTTGGAGCGACCCTGGGTCTGGATAATGACTGGGTCGTCAAGATCATCCGGCAGGTGGGCAACTACGGCGAGATATACGAGCGCAGCGTCGGCCCCAACACACCCCTCGGGCTGGAACGAGGGCTCAACGCGCTGTGGACCGACGGCGGACTGATGTACGCATCTCCCCTCAGATAATCGATGAGACGGCGGGCGCCTGCTTCAGGCGCCTGCCGGAACCGAGGGACCTTTGACCTAAGACCTG
>CAYPFH010000358.1:3047-4282 GCA_964409825.1 uncultured Desulfobacterales bacterium
TGCCCGCGCAGATGCGCAGGGCAGGTCGTTGGCCTTGTTCTTCCCTGAAGCCGGCCCGGTCCAGAGTCGGAAAGCTCATGGAAAATACCGCTGAGGCGATCGAAAGAGTTCCCCCATGGCTGAACCCGAAGGTTCGGGCCGTTTTTTACCAGATCGGCGTGCTGTCCATGGTCGGGCTGCTGGCCTGGTATCTGGTTTCCAATACCCTGCAAAATTTGGAGCGCCAGTCGATCGCCACCGGCTGGGGTTTTTTGGGAAAGACCGCCTCATTTGAGATCGGCGAGTCTCTGATCTCCTACTCTTCTGCCAACACCTATCTGCGGGCGTTGTTCGTGGGCGCGTTGAACACCATCAAGGTGTCGTTCATCGGCATTGTCGTTACCGTCATTTTAGGGGCGATTGTCGGCATCGCCAGGCTTTCGACCAACTGGCTCGTCTCCCGTCTGGCGGGGATCTACATCGAAGTGATGCAGGACATCCCGGTGCTGCTCCAGCTTTTTTTCTGGTATGCGATTTTCTATGAAATCTTTCCCGGCCCACGGCAGGCGCTCAATCCTTTCACGGGGCTTTTCCTGTGCAACCGGGGGGTGATTTTTGCCGTTCCCGAGTCCCACCCCGCCCACAACTACATGCTGCTGGCCCTGGGGGCGGCGATCGTCGCGGTGGTTTTCATCCGGCGATGGGCTGCCGCCCGGCAGGCCAGGACCGGGCAGATCTTTCCGGTGTTCCTGGTGGGGGCGGCGATCATTATCGGCTTTCCGCTGGCCACCTGGTTTTTTTTCGGCGCGCCCACCGCGATGGACATACCGGTGATGAAAGGGTTCAATTTTGAGGGGGGGATGAGCCTCAGCCCGGAGTTCATTGCATTGCTGCTGGGTCTTGTCCTGTATACGGCGGCTTTTGTGGCCGAGGTGGTCCGGGCCGGAATTCAGTCGGTCAGCAAGGGGCAGACAGAAGCGGCCATGTCCATCGGCCTCAGACCGGCCCGGGTGCTCAACCTGGTGATTCTTCCCCAGGCGCTTCGGGTGATTATCCCGCCGCTCACCAGCCAGATGCTGAACCTGACCAAGAACAGCTCCCTGGCGGTGGCCATCGGGTATCCGGATTTTGTTTCGGTGGCCAACACCACCATCAACCAGACCGGCCAGTCCATCGAAGGAGTTGCGCTGATCATGCTGGTGTATCTGATCTTCAGTCTGTCCACGTCGGCGTTCATGAACTGGTACAACAAAAAA
>CAYPFH010000359.1:0-4269 GCA_964409825.1 uncultured Desulfobacterales bacterium
GTTGGTCAATTTCCTATGTTGTTTTGAAGAACCTCCAAAAAGAAAATCTTTGAATGCAAACTCCTTAACAACAGCCATGTTCCTATATGCAGTCATGAAGCTCTCAACCGCCTCATCCGCCGCCCACAGGATCTCGGCAATGCGCTTCTGTTCGTCAGGCGGCGGCAGCGGGAAATCCTGCACTCGAAGCGTCTTCCAGTTGATCGTCGGAGAGAGCGAGCCCACCGATATTTCGATGGCCCGCTCCATGAACATGTCGGATTGCAGGAAGAACGGCAAAAACTCCGGTAGAATCATCTTGGGTTTCGCACGGACCACCATGGCATGGGCCGAGCAGATGCCGTCAAACTCCGCCACGGCGAGCTTGCGCTGATACGCACGGCGGCGACCGAAAATCACATCGCCTTTTTTGAAGGCAAGTTTCTGCCCGGTTACACTGGACGGATGGCCCCACCGGCGCAGGTGAATCGTGCTGGGATCGAGGTGTTCCAGCCCAACATAGACGTCGGTTTTGGCATCGGCAGGGTTCACCCGAACAGCAACGTTCTGCGCGATATCGCCGGACTTGACCATCTTCCAGCCAGGTTTCAGGGATTGTGCTCTCATTCTTCAATCCCCTCAAGCAAGGCCGCGATCTCTTCCGGCTGGGGCAGTTGCCCCCTCAATTCCTTGGGCAGAGTCCTGGTGATTTCGTAGGTTGCCACGCCGACGGGCTTGCGGGCGTCGTGCAAGGCGTACTCGACGATGGTGCGGTTCTTTTCCTTGCAAAGAATGATGCCGATGGAAGGATTCTCGTCCTCCTGCCGGACCTGCCGGTCAAGCGCGGTCAGGTAAAACTGCATCTTGCCCACGCTCTCCGGCCTGAATTTTTCGATCTTCAGCTCGATGGCCACCAGGCAGCGCAACCGCCGATGAAACAGCAGCAGGTCGATAAAAAACTCTTCACCGTCAATCCCCAGTCGATACTGACTGCCCATGAAGGCGAACATGCCGCCCATGGCCCGCAGGAAGTCTTCGACCCGGGCAATCAGCGCCCGTTCCAGCTCCCGCTCGCTGTGTTCCTCGCCCAGTTCCAGAAAATCGAAGGTATATTCGTCCCTCACCGCCAATTTGGCTTGAGCGGGCAGCTCCGGCGTCAGCGCCTGGTCGAAATTGGTCTGGCCAAGCAGGGATTTTTCGTAGCTCTGGTTGTCGATCTGGTGGATAAGGACATTCTTGGACCAGCCGAATTTACGGGTCATGCGGATGTAGAATTCACGTTCCAGAGGGTCCTTGCACCGGCTCATGATAACGAGATTGTGAGCCCATGCAATTTCTCCAACCAGTGGTTGGAGTTTTTCATGGCCGCTGTATTCCAGATAAAACTGGCGCATGTACCAGAGGTTCTGCACCGAAAAACCGGCGACTCCGGGAAACTCCCGCCGCAAGTCCGCAGACAGGTTTTCCACAACCGCCCTGCCCCATCCGGACTTTTTCTGACGTTCGGCGATCATCCGCCCGATATCCCAATAAAGCCCGACCAGCTCGGTATTGACCGCTTTCAGCGCGGCGTACTGCGCCGAACGGATGCGCTCTTTCACCTCGGCGAGGAGATCCGCGTAGTCCGGGCCGGGATTGTTTTTGCTCAGTTCGCTCATTCCTTTCTCCGCTTTCATGATCGTGGCCCTTTTCCGCCGGAGGCCCCGATCAATTTCCCGGCGTCAGGAAATTGATCCTGAACCGTTTTCGTGTCGCCACGAAAATGGTCTGTCTGTTGCTCAAGCACCTCAAAAAGTCCGTTCATCGATTCCCTCAATGCCATCGAGCTTTCCTGCCAGTTCGCAATGGCCTGCTTGAGGCTGACCGTTTCCGACGCCCCGTTGCCATTGCCGTTTCCGTTGCCCGACCGAACGTAGAGCGGAATGCTGAGGTTGCTGTTTTTCTCCCGAATCTCGTCATTTTTGACCACCCGGGCGAAGCCTTCCTTGTCGGAAAAGGTTTGGTAGGCATCTACAATGCGCTGGAGGTGATCATCGGTAAGAAAGCTCTGTGCTCGCTCGCGGGTCACTTCGTTCACCGCGTTGATAAAGAGCACCTTGTTCCTGCGCTTTATAAGTTTCTCTCCTCAGCGGCCATTATCTGAATTTGAGCCAGATCACCCATTGGGCGCTTCGCGCAGGAGCAATAGAGGGGACGTTGTTCACTTTCTTTACTTTTTGTCATTCCGCTAATCCCCGAGATCCTGACCGGGCAACCGAGAAAACTGTTATCAGACTGGAATGAGTTCAGTCATTCGTCACCGCTCCAGCGTGTGGGTTACCAGAATGGATGAGTCGATATTCCGCTCCGCCAAATCGACAAGGTGCCGGTGGTGTGTGAAAAAAATCACTTGGGTTCTTTTGGAAAGTTCGGCCAGCGCCTCCAGTGTGGCGGCGGCGCGAATGTCGTCGAACATGATCAGGACGTCGTCGACGACAAAGGGCAGCGGTTCGTTATTGTCTATGTACATTTCCAGGCCTGCCAGACGAAGCGCGAGGAAGAGCTGATCGGCGGTGCCGTCGCTCATTCCCTCCACGGCGACGAACTCCCTGCTCCCGGGTCTCACCCCCACGATCACCGGCTGGCCGTTTTGGTCCAGGTCGGCCCGCAGCCCCTCAAAGGAGCCGTCCGTGATCCGGGAAAAGAGCTCGGATGCGCGTTTTAAAATAGGCCCCTGGCTTTTTTCGCTGTACCGTTCGATTGCCATGGAAAGCACCTTGGCAGCGATTTTGAGCCGGGCGTAATGTTCGGCATGGCGCTCGATGCTGCCCAAAACCGTCTGGATGTCTTCGGATATGGCCGCTGCGCGGCTCGTGCCGTCCATCTTGCTCAGTTCATGGTCATGAACCCCGATTTGCTTGTCGAGATCCGACCTTTCCACTTCGAGTCCCTCGATCGATTCTTCCAATCTTTCAATTCGGCCTTCAATGGAATCGGGATCAATCTTTTCGGCCTCCGCGATAAAGGCCTCCACCGTTGCACCGGCCGACAAACGCCGAAGCTGATCGTCTGTGGCCTCCAATTCGCTTTCAAGCTGCCGGCGACGATCCGAACGCCTTTCGGCCTTCGCCAGCTGATCTGGATTTTGGCACCGCGCCTCTTCACAAAGAACATCCAGTTCATTGTCGATGCGGGAAATGTCGTCCTCGGCCTGGGCGCAGCGCTTCTTTTCCTGCTCCAGCTGTTTTTGAAGGGTTTCTTTTCGCGTCGAGGCTTCCACAGCCCTTTTGAGCCTTTGGTGCAGTTCCAGGGCAGCTTCTTCGGACGAGCGGCCTAACAGGTCTGGCGCAACCACGCGGGCGAGTCTTTCCACCCTTTCAGTAAACCTTTCGGCGTCCCTGTCGATTCCTTCGATTCGGCTTTGGAGGATGCCCGCCTCCTTGAGCTTGTCGAACAAGTCCTTGAGTTCTTCTATAAAAGCGGCCGCCTCCTCCGGAAGCGCGTCTGCTCTCAAACCGATGGGGGTGACGGCCTCCTTCCACCGGTCCTGCCATTGCTTCAGATCAGCTTCGGTGGATGCTATGCGATCTTTAGCCGCATCACGTTCTTTTTCCTTCCGCTTTTTGTCGTGTTCAAGTTGATTCCGGCGCTGCGAATGTTCCTGCTCTTTCCGGATCAATGCCTCGGCGCGTTTGACAAGACCTGAAAGCGGCACCTCGTTGTCTGATTCCGGCTCACCCAGTGCTTTCAGGCATTCAAGGAGTTTTTGCCGCTGCGCGCTGATCTGTTCGCTCAACGCATCGGCCTTTTTCCGGCGGATCCGAAGCTCGCTCATGCGTACCGCCAGCGCCTCAAAATCACGAACCCACTGCCCCATTTCCCTCGGCGTGCGGGCAAGGACTCCGCTTGGCTTCCACAGGTCTTCCCATTGGGTGTTCAAAGCTTCACGATGCTCGTTGGCATCCCGATGTTCTTTTTCGAGCTGATCGATCTCTTTGCTGTAAGCTGCCCGGTCTGCCAGAAGGCGGGCTTTGGTTACGACCCGGTCCGCCTCGCGCCGGAGCCGGTCCGATACCGCATCGGCAGAAGTGAGCGCTTCTTCAAAAGCCGCCGCCAGGGTCTGCACCCCTTTCATCTTGCCCAGAAAAGTCTGGATTTCATCATCGGAAGGCGCATTTTCCGCCAGGATTCCTGCAATCAACTGCCATCCTTGATCGCGCAATGCGCGCGCCTGCTGCAGGTCATCCTCTGTCGGCGTCTCTTTTCGGTAGAAGGCCCTCAGAAATTCTTCATCCTTGGGGGATAAGTTGA
>CAYPFH010000360.1:0-4223 GCA_964409825.1 uncultured Desulfobacterales bacterium
AACCGCCGCCGCTGGCGGCGATAAAAACACCGACAGAGACTGCAGCAACAGTCCGGAAAGAAACAGGCCCACGTATGGTCCCGGGCGGGAAAACCCAAAACCGGCGTACAGGCCGGGCCAGGCTATCAGAACACCTGCGGCAGCAAAGGCCGCCAAGCCGGCGGCTGCGGCCAGCGCCAGCTGCTTGGGGATGTGGCGCCGTTTCAGATGCCCGATTTCGTGGGCCAGGATCGACAGCACCTCGTCATGGTCGTGGGCGGCGAGCAGCGAATCGAACAGAACGATGCGGCGGGTCTTTCCCAGGCCGGCAAAGTAGGCGTTCGTGTGCCGGGTCCGGAGGCTGGCGTCCATCTGATCGATGCGCCGGATCCGGATGCCGGCCCGGTCGGCCATGTCCAGGATTCGGCGACGAAGCTCCGGGTCCTCGACCGGGGTGAAGGTGTTGAAGATCGGAGCGATCAGCGACGGATAGGCCAGCACCAGGGCCGCCTGAAAGGCGATCGCCACCGACCAGGCCCAGATCCACCAAGCCGGACCGGCCAGGCGGATCACTAGCAGCAGTGCGGCTAGCAGGGCCGCGAATATCGCCGCCGACAGCAAAGCCCCCTTGACGGCGTCGGCAACCCAGGTCCGCACCGTCCGGGTGTTGAACCCGTGCTTTTGCTCGACCGAAAACACGGCGGCGTAGTCAAAGGGCAGGTCCGCGGCAAAAAGCAGCGCCCCGACGGCGCCGAAAAACACAAGCCCCTCGGAAATGCTGCCCCAGCCGGCGATCCGGTCGGCCAGCCACGGCAAAACACCCGACAGCAGCAGCACCACGAGGATCGCCGTTCCTGCAGCCGACCGGATGCGGCCGAAGCGCATCCTGTCAAGGCTGTAGCGTTCGATCCGGTCCAGCTCGGCGGCGCCGATCCATCCGGCCAGGGCCGCCGGCGGCCGGCCGCCCATGCGGGAGATCCGGCGCGCGTTGAGTCGTTCGGCCAGGATTTCCAGTCCCTGGCCGGCGGCGATCAGCCCGAGGTAGATCCACAACAGCGGCGTTGCATCGATCATGGTTCATGGGGTCGCAAGACTGGGAAAAGGAGCATCAGGCTATTGTTTTCCTCGATCCAGAGGCTGTTTGCTGACACTTTGCAGGGCGCTCATCGCCGATGTCACCATGCCGGCAAGGTCGGCGACGTTGCTGGGAATGACCAATGTATTGGAGGTATGGGCCAGTTTGCCGAACTCCGATACGTACTGCTCGGCTACGCGCAGATTGGCGGCCGCCTGCCCACCGTTCATTTGAAGCTGTTCTGCAATGGTTCGAAGCCCCTCTGCGGTGGCTTGCGCCACGGCGAGGATTTCCTGCGCCTTTCCTTCAGCCTCGTTGATACGCCTCTGTTTCTCTCCTTCGGAACGCAGAATGGCATCCTGCCGCTCTCCCTCGGCGCGGTTGATGGTGGACTGACGGTCACCTTCGGATTTGGCGATGGCCGCGCGCTTTTCCCTTTCAGCGGTCATCTGCGCCTCCATGGCCTTTTTGACCGATTCGGGTGGCAGGATGTCCTTGACCTCATAGCGAAGGACTTTGACCCCCCAGGCCTGCGCCGCCTGGTCGATGGAATCGACGACCTGACCGTTTATGGTTTCTCTCTCCTCGAAGGTCTTGTCCAGATCGATTTTACCGATGCACGAACGCAAGGTGGTCTGCGCCAGTTGGGAAGAGGCAAGCCGGTAATCGTTGATGCCGTATGCAGCCATTTTGCTGTCCATCACCTGCAGGTAGATCAGTCCGTCGACTTCGACGGTGACATTGTCCTTTGTAATGCAGGTCTGGCTGGGAATGTCGAAAACCTCCTCCTTCAGAGAAAATCTGTAGGCCACCTTGTCAAGGAACGGGATCAGAATGTGAAACCCCGCCCCCAGCACCTTTTGGTACTTGCCCAGTCTTTCAACGACGTATTCGCTTTTTTGCGGTACGATAACGGCGGTTTTTACGATGATGACAATAACGAGGGCGGCAAGCACCGCCACGGCGATCAGCGTCGGGCTCATAGTATGCTCCTGATAAATTATGCTTTTCTTACAAAATAAATCTGGCGGGAATCTTCCGCGAACCGGATAATTTCGACGATCTCGCCTTCTTCGATTTCTTCATCTGCCGTTGCATCCCAGAGCGTGCCCCGGAAGAGGATTCGTCCATTTTCATGGGGGGTGATGCGGTGGGCGACTTTGACGCGTGCTCCCCTGGGGAAATCGTCGAAACCGTCGTCTTTGTTTCCGGAAGAAACGCCGCGAAAGATTCTCATCATCCACTTTCGAAGCAAAACGATCGAAACCACGGTCGTAGCCATAAACAGAAGGATTTGCTGGGTAACCGTCAACGGCCAGATGATCAAGACGGCCGCCACCGCCCAGCATCCAACGCCGAAGAACAGGACAATGAACCCGGGCATTTGAAGCTCCAAAAAGGCCAGTCCGATGCCGAGCAAAAACCAGATGAGCCACGCCGGCAAAAAATCCAGGTTCAAAACCGCCTCCCTGTGGAATCGATCCGATATCGGGCAGAAGACCGCACCGGGTTTACGCAACCGTCGCTTTATAGATCACCAGAGGTAAAATTACAATTCGTAGCCCGTTTTTTCTTCATGGGGTCGCCAATTAAAGGGAGAGATCGTGTGGAATTATTATCTTCCCTGGCGAAGACAGCCGACAGCCATCGGCCATGGAGGGAATCCAATTCCGGATGAATTCCTATATGCTCGTTTTTGAACCTGAAAAACGCGTTATAGGCCTATTCTGAATGCCTAATTTCAAACTATTCATCGCTATTACAACAAGTTGCCGTGGGCGACCCCATGGCTAAAATACCTTCAAGCGCCTATGCTCTTCGGAACGAATACAGCTCTTGGCATGCAGAATAGCGTGCCTCAGTATTCGCATATCACCCATGATGTCAGACTTAATTTCATTTACTGGTGTTCCCTTAGCTGCTGAAAGGCGAGGTCGGATTTCATCTTCCCAGTAGCTGAACAAGAAAACCAAAATTGCCCGAGCATTACGTTGCTCGTTTGACCCGCCTGGGGAGTTGGCCTCGATATAAGTATCAGCGCGGACAATGCGGTTGTGAATTATGTCTGGCTTGCTTGGGTCTTCGTACCTTGCGTAAACAACGATGTTTTCACCATTTTTCTTCCGGTTTCCAACCGGTCGAGATATACGGTGAACCTGTCTCTGAACTCTCATGCAGTGGCCAGCAAATCCCGCCAAGGCGTCCATGTAGGTGCATACCTGTTCGTTAATGAAATCGATATATTCACGGATTATATCTTCGTAACGCTCACTCACCGATTTACTCCAGTTGTTTGTTCAGTTGTCTCCATGGGCCCTAACGCTCCGCATAACCGGCTGGCAATGGAGCGCAGCGGAATTGCCAGTCCGAGTTGATGCGGTGCGTTATACCGATTTTTCATTGCACCTGCTTGCCCAAACCCTGGTCGTCTGGGGCGGTTGTTTCGTTTGTTTGGTAGATCCGTACAATTCATACACCATCTGCTTCTGTTTTTATCGAGTTCTGCAATGATTCTTTCTTTTACGTTTTTGGCAGGCTTTTATTCTGCTTTTTTATGATATCCTCGATTTCCAGAACGTCTTGTTTGTCCGCCAGATCTGCTTCATAGGCCTTCCTGCGGGCGTCAAATTCGGCATAGATATCCCTGACTTTTTGTTCCATTTCAGCATTGGAGATCGAGCCTTTACCGGTGAACACTTTTTTATCGTTAAATTGCAGAATTCGATCCACATTTTCTTTCCAAAATGACATGGGGATATCCAGGCGGTTTTTAGCGCGCAACTCGGCTGTTTCCAGAAAGATGACCACCAGGCGGTTCAAGGTGTCTATCTCATCTTCACTGAGATAATTTTTGACGATAAAAATATCTTGTTTGCGGACAATGGAGCCTTTCCATGAAGTGAGCGCCATATTTACCTTTGACGCATCCGCCCGTGACACGATGATTTCAGCGGCTGTTTTGCCGGTTACGGCGGGGGCCATAGAGCAGTTTGTTCTGGGCTTCTGCAAAAAACATCTGTGTGGCTTTGTCGGTGGGGTCATAATCGCTGCTGAGGGAGAAGAGGTCCCGGACTTTCTGGTAAAAGCGTTTCTCGGAGGCCCGGATATCCCGGATACGTTCCAGCAGTTCGTCAAAATAGTCGGGGCGGCCGTCGGGATTTTTCAGGCG
>CAYPFH010000361.1:0-4204 GCA_964409825.1 uncultured Desulfobacterales bacterium
CGCCTGACCCTCGCGCTTGGCAATTCTGTATAGGGCAATCGTTCCTTCATTATATTCATCGATGGAAACGGGCTTTGCAGAAATGAGGCGATCAGACTCAAGTTGAACCGGGTACAGCAGTTCAACAATTTCCCGCAGCTCTGCAAAATAATCGAATGGATCCTCCAAAAGGACGAGCAAATCGATATCGCTTTCATCACCGGATTGTCCCCTCGCCGATGATCCGTACAGCACAAGCCCGCGAAATCGGCCGCCATAATGGTCTTTTAATCTCCGTTCGCATCGAGGAATGGTGCTTTCCATCTATTTTCTCACTTTCTATCACGATTGATTAAAGCATAGCGTCTATCTTGGGAAACTTCACATCAGCATTTTTTGATAGAATACGCTTTCCTGTCAAACTTTGCAAATCCGCATAAATCCACTGGCCCGGATTTATTACCCGAAAGGTCCCAAGGAGCAGATGGGTAAAAAATGGGAAATCTGAGGGGTAAAATTACCCAAAAGGTCCTAAGGACGAAATGGGTAAGGCAAATTGTCGTCTTTTTCTCCCCGAAAAAGGGCTTCTTCCAGCAATGCCGCATCCATGTTCCAAGATTCTTTGTCTGCGTCGATGAAAACAGGCGTCGCGCCTTCGAAGGTGACCGGAGAAACGCTTCCCATGAATGTCAGCGTCGAGGCAAAAACTTCATCATTCTGGGAAACGCCCAAAAACCGAAGCCCAAGATGCATGGCAGCGGTGCCGCTGGCCAAGGCAACGGCATGGTTCAATCCTACATATTCGGCGAACTCGGCCTCGAATGCATCCACCATAGGCCCAAGCGGGGCGATGTAGTTGCTTCCAAAGGCCTCCCGAACCTGTTCGAACTCATGTCCGCTCATGTGTGGAGGGGAGAGAAAAATGCGGCCGGCTTTCAATTTATCCTTTTCGACTAAGGCAAGAGTTACGACAAATCTTTTACCGGAAAACTTTCTGCAACTTTTTCCGCAATGAGCTCGGCAATCATCATTTCGTCCTGGTCGGTGTCGAATATTCCGCTGTGGGCGAAATCGGCCGGCTCCGGCTCGTGAACGAAGCGAATTTGAAATCCGGAGGACTCGTGGACATAGTGGCCGACCTCTCCGACGTTTAGCACGGCAATGGCTGCTGAAGCGCCAAGCCGCAGTTTTTTCAACAAAATTTGGACAACCGCATGGATTTCATCGACCCGGCTGGTTTGATTCAACGCTTCCAGCCATTCGACGGAAAGATACTGTTCCCCTTCTCTCAGATAAAAAGCTGCCCCTCCAACCGATCCGTCCTCCATCAGCTTCGAACCGGGGCAGTACCGTGCAGTATGATCCTCCGGCGGAAGACGGTCGCCGGTCACGGCATTACCCAGTCGAGAACGGCACAGGCATCGTTTGCGATACCGACAACCGTGTCTGCTGCATCGACACCGGAAAGGCGTTGGACCAGGCGGGGATACCGAGGGTTGGGGCGAAACGCCGCAAAACGAACCTTTTCACCGGAAAGAAAATGAACGGCAAAAAGCTCGGCGCCGTCGCCTTTCCAGCGGGCATAAATTTCCCCCTCCGAAGTAAGGCCGATGTTCGGCTGGCGCGCCCCTGGAATTCTGCGCAAAAATTCAACAAAAGCCCTGAGAGAGTCCGGAGCCAGGTCGGCTTCAGCGCCTTCTTCTTCTTGAACCATTTTACGAAGTGAAACCAGCCGCGACTTAATTCTTTCGACAAAATCGCGGCCATGGGTCGGAGCCAAAGATTCCAAAAGCATCGAAACTTCCTGCATGCCCCAATGGGACCGGAGTTCCAGAAGCTCGTCGCGCCTGTCATCGTCGAAATCCACCCCTTGGGTAGATGTATCCCAATCAGGCCGATCCCCCTCATTTTTGCGCCTCTCGGCCTTTCTCAGAAACATGTCCTTGAACAACCCGGAAATCTTCTCTGCGGAAAATGGCTCTGTTTCCGTAAAATCGAACCGATCTGCAACAGCACTGGAAGACAACACTTCACACCTCCACTCCGACAAAAGGAAGCGATCCGGCAAAATTGAGGAATCTTTCTTTCAACCTGCCGATGCTACTTATAAATTCCTTTCGCCCGTCGGAATCGTCGGGGTCGAAATTGTGATGATAATTGACCGTGAAAGTCAACTGGTTACCCGCTTCTTTGCCGGCCTTCGCATCCGGCTGGAGACCGATTTTCACATTCATCTCCGGCGCCTTGCTCCGATAGTGCAATTCGATGGCAGCCCCGGTTATACCGCCCTCCCTTTCAAGCCAGGGGCCCTCATTCAGGAGTTTTGCAAACGGCCTTTCGGGATAGTCTGCGTCCACAAACACAAAATTAATGCCAACTGCCCGATATGTCACGTGCGGAAGCAGCGCCAGATATGTTGTTGCAACGCCGGGTATCGTCTTTTCCCAATCCACCGCATCAGGATTGCCGGTCTGGAATTGGAGCTTGTTCATCTCTACCGTAAATTGAATGCCGTTTTCGTAAACCACCTGCGCAAAAGGGGGGGTCACCAGCACATCGGCAACTTTCCATTCTTTCGGCACGACCCTGTTTCTTTCAAGGAAATCCGGGTTCAACAGTCGGGGGTTGTTCCCCTCGGAAAGCACCACAACAGATACATTGACCAGTTTCAGCGCCATTCCAGTTCCTTTCCCTGTTCTTCGAAGCTTTTTCTTTTTATCTCAGGTTACTCAGATATAGTATGGGATAGTTGTCGGTCAACAGTCCAGTGATATTTCCATCTATTTCGGCATAGGGCCATAGGTCGGATGTCGTATGTCGGATGGCAGATTTCGGAGAACTACCAGATGTCGGATGTCCGATGTCAGATGTCGGAGAAGGGCCGGAGGTCGGATGTCCGATGCCGGAGGTCGGAGAACTGCCAGATGTCGGATGTCCGATGTCGGAGGTCAGGCCTGACGGTTTGCTGTTCTTCTGTTTTTTTGACGTCTGACCTCTGATCTCTGACCTCTGACATCTGACCTCTGGTCCTTACTTTCTGTCATCTGTCGTCTGTCATCTGTCCTCTTGTACTTCGCTCCTACGGCTTCTGCGGAGTCGCAAATTACCGGAACGCCGTATCGGTCGCAGATCTCGACGATCCTCGGCAGGTTGCAGCATTGGCCGTAGAGGTCGGTAGGGATGACGGCTTTGGGGAGGGTTCCTTTTGAGGCACATCGTTCGAGTTCTTCTTCGAGCAGTGAAGGATCCATGTTCCAGGATTCTTTGTCCGCATCGATAAAAACCGCCGTCGCGCCTTCGAAGGTGACCGGCGAAACGCTTCCCACGAATGTCAGGGTCGAGGCAAAAATTTCGTCGCCCTGGGAAACACCTAAAAACCGAAGCGCAAGATGCATGGCGGCGGTGCCGCTGCATAGGGCCAATGCATGCTTCAGCCCGACATATTCGGCAAACTCCGCCTCGAAGGCGTTCACCATAGGCCCCAGCGGGGCGATGTAGTTGCTCTCAAAGGCCTCGCGAACCAGTTCGAACTCCCGAACGCTCATGTGTGGCGGAGATAAAAAGATTCTTTTCATCAGGGGAAAACTTTCATCACGGAGGATAGAAAGAGAAAAATGTCAGCCCTGCCGTCACGTTCTCGAACGGGATTTGATCAAGAATGAAACGGTTTTTATATAATGCTATGAAATTTTTATGTTTTTATCGTTACTTTTCTTTGCTCGCCCAAAATTTTCTTTGCTGTGCAAAGAAAATGAGGCGTCCTTGCGGACGCATGATAAATGGATATATGGGCGGCTCTGTTTACCCCAACACTATGGATCGACCGTTTTAACCGCTGCCTGTTTGTATTGACTTTTTGGGGTTATAGCGGCAAAGCCGCGTTTTATAAAAGCGCGAAGCGATTTTATTCTGCGATGCTCGGCGCGGGACGATGGGTTTCCCCCGGGGGTATTCAATGGTCTATCTTTGGTGGTAGTTTCATATGAGACGACAGACGACAGAGGAAGGAGTACTCAAGTCCAATTTCAGGGTTTTTTTTCTTTTTGAACAACTTCTCTCCATTTACCGAAAACAGGTTTGACGTGAAATCGGTAAGGCGGCGCGCTGAGTAATGTGAGAGACGACACCGTAAGTGAGAAATTTACCCAAAAGGTCCCAAGGAGCGGATGGGTAAAAATCGTGGCGGCCGAAGGATTAAATTACCCAAAAGGTCCTAAGGATGAAA
>CAYPFH010000362.1:0-4202 GCA_964409825.1 uncultured Desulfobacterales bacterium
ATGGGGTTCTCCCTGAATTTTCCAGGTTGATGATGGGGAAATTCCGCATCGCCTTTTACCGCGGGGCCGGAATCAATAACACGGGAGCGACGGACTGACGCAGGACATTATGGCTGACGCTGCCCAGAAAAAACTCACCAAAGAAGCCGCGTCCCTGTGTTCCCATCACCACCAGCTGCACGTCTCGCTCCCGGATCAGACGGGTGATCTCTTTAAAAGGCACCCCGTAACAGACTTCAATGTTGATTTGCGGAGCGCCTTTTTTCAAAAGGTCCTGCTTCAGGTTTTCAAGTCGATTCCGGTCCAGTTCGTTGAATTCCTCCAGCCGCGCCTTGAGATGTTTTTCTAATTTGGTCTTGTCCTGGACGTGGACCAGGGTGACCTTGCCCACACCGTGGGCCACCAACTGCTCGACATAAGAGAAAGCGCGGTCGGCCGTTTCCGAAAAATCAGCGGCGAACATCATATGGACACCGAAGGCGCTCCGGGCGACCGGATCGCATGTATTTTCTTCCCCAGGTTTTTTTTTCACCGGAATAACCAGCACCGGCTTCACGGATTTGGTGACAATACCATAAGCGACTCCTCCGAGCAGCTTCTCTTCCATCAGGGACTGGCCCTGGGCTCCAACCACGATCAGGGCATAATCTTCCTTCTCGGCGATTCGGACGATCTCCTGCTTAGGCACCCCGGAGATGGTCCTGGCTTCGACAGTGAAACCCTGTTTTTCCAAAATATTTTTTTGCTCATCCAGCATCTCCTTGAACTGGTCGATGTTGTACGACAAGGCCGCCGACGCCGCATCCCTAAAACTGAGGCATTGGAGCAAAAGGCAATCCTTCGCACCGAAAGACTGCAATTCATAAAGGCAGTTCACCACGGCAAAAGACGCCGGGGATAGATCTGTGGCGACAATAAAACGTTTGAACATAGCATTTCTCCTTCAGGATTTCTAATCCTTCAATTCGCTTTAAAGCCTTGAATAGCAGGGAACCAGGACGTTGTCCGGTTGGCGATCTTGACCAGAAAAAGCATGACCGGCACTTCAACCAATACGCCGACAATCGTTGCCAGAACCGCCGGCGAAGCGGCGCCGAACAAGGTGATGGCAACGGCCACCGCCAGTTCGAAAAAATTGGAAGCGCCGATCATTCCCGCAGGCGCTGCGACCTCATGAGGCAATTTCAGTTTTTTAGAAACCAGATAAGCGATAAAGAAAATCAAAAGGGTTTGAATGATCAGGGGAACTGCAATCAGAACGATATGCAAGGGGTTGCCGAGAATGACATCGCCCTGAAAGGAAAAAATCAGGACCAGGGTCAATAACAGTCCGCCGATGGTGATGTTGTTGAATTTGGGAATAAAGGCCTGGTTGAAGTAGTCTTCGCCCTTGTTTTTAATCACCAGGTGACGTGTCAATATGCCGCCCGCCAGCGGGATCACCACAAACAGAAAGACCGACAAAAGCAGCGTGTTCCACGGAATGGTGATGCCTCCCACGCCGAGTAGCAGGGCTACGATCGGCGTAAAGGCGATGAGGATGATCAGATCATTGGTCGCCACCTGCACGACCGTGTAGGCGGGATTTCCCCTGGTCAAATGGCTCCAGACAAAGACCATGGCCGTGCATGGGGCAGCACCGAGAAGAATAGCGCCGGCCAGATAGTCCCTGGCCAATTCAGGCGGAATCAGCGATTTAAAGACCACATAGAAAAAAAACGCGGCGATACCGAACATGGTAAAAGGCTTGATCAGCCAGTTGACCACCCATGTGACGAACAGACCCGTCGGGTTTCTGCCGACATTTTTGATGCTGGCAAAATCGACCTTCATCATCATGGGATAGATCATCAGCCAGATCAGCACCGCGATGGGAATGGAAACCTTCGCGTATTCGAATTTTGCCAGTTCTGCTGGGATAGCAGGAAGAAATTTCCCGATCAGAACTCCCGCAACCATGCACAAAATAACCCACAAAGTCAGATTCTTCTCAAAAAAACTAATTCCTGCTGTCTTGCTTTGTTTCATTTTATAGAATCTCCTTATAGATCGAAGCAATCCCAACCGCCGCCAAAATAATCAGCATGATCACAATTTTCCATTTGCCGGTTAGGGCCGTCTTGCCGCACGCGCAGCCGGGGCCGCAAAGCGTCGGCAAGTTTTTTTCGTTTTGTAACGGTATGGCCAGGATCTCCCGGGGCGGTTTTTTTTCCGTTTCGTCTATCCTTGGTGGACTCATGCTGCTTTCCCTTCCTGTGTCGTATGTAAATGCCGTAAATTTTCAGCCCCGTTCAATTCCTGGGGGACCCATGGAGAAACAACGGTTCTTCGGGCGTGGTTCTCAAGGATTTCGTTCAGGTAAGTGAGCTCATCCATGCCCTTGGCACAGAGGGCCGGGTCCCGGGTTCCGGAAAAGGCAAAACAGCGGTTAACAATCCAGCCGTAAGGTTCGATCCCGGCCCGCCGTAAATCCTCCTGCAGGGCGGACGCCTCGTGGGTCGGCGTGGCCTCGGGCAAGGCCACGATAAGCACCTTGGTAAACTGCGGGTCCCGAACACGAGGGAGGAGAGTTTTGACCGCCTCGGGCAGCTCATCCACCGATTTGGCCACCTCACGGTGATAGGATTGGGTGGCATCCAGCAGCAGCAGGGTATGGCCCGTGGGCGCGGTGTCGAGGACCACGAAACCCTTTTCACCCTTGGCCACGGTGTGGGCAAAGGCCTGGAATACGGCAATCTCCTCGATGCAGGGCGAACGCATCTCCTCTTCCAGCAGGGCCATGTCATCAGCGGAAAGCTTGCTGCGATTTTTGTCCAGCACGGTGGTCACATAAAGATCGGTTTCAACTTTGGGATCGATCCGCTCGACCGTGAGATTCGGCAGACCGTCTCCGATGGTTTGCGCCACATGGGCCGCAGGATCCGTGGTGGACAACACCACCGCATGTCCCTGCTGGGCCAGTTCGGCCGCGATGCTTGCGGCCATGGTGGTTTTGCCGACCCCCCCCTTGCCCATGGTCATGATGACCCCCCGGCCTTCTGCCTCAAGCCCACGCAGAAGCTCCGGCCAGCCGGAGGTTCTGCCCAGCACGGTATCCACCTCGGACTGGGGACAGACGAAATCACCCACTGCTGCCGGACGAACCGTGTCGGCCTGAGCCACGCTTTCCAGGGCCGCCACCCCCATGACGCCCGATGCCCGAAAGGCAACCCGGGTCGCTGGAAGACGCTTCAACTCTTCGGGCATAGCGCTCATGGCCATGGCCGATTTTTCGGCAAAGGCCCTGGCGACAGGGTCGTCTGACGCAGCGGTAAACATGCCGTTGACAATCAAGTGTTGGTTGTTCAGGCCAAGCTCACCCAGTTCGAGCCCGGAGCGACGCGCCTCCTGAAATGACATGGCTTCCGCCCGGGAAACCAGAACAAGCAACGTCCTGACAGGATCTTTCAGGGCCGCGACCACCTGCTCGTACATCAGTTTCTGCTCTTTCAATCCGGCGATCGGCCCCAGGCAGGAGCTGCCGGTCTGGTTTGAGGCGATAAAATCGTTCCAGGCCGAAGGCAGGTTCAACAAACGCAGGGTATGGCCGGTGGGGGCGGTATCGAGTACGATATGATCATAATCCCGCATGGCGTCGTCATCGCCGAGCAATTTGGAAAACTCATTGAACCCGGCGATTTCAACGGTGCACGCCCCGGAAAGCTGCTCCTCCATCTGGGTAACGGCCGCCTCGGGCAGTACCCCGCGATACGGTCCGATCATCCGCTCCCGGTACTCGGCAGCAGCATCGATGGGGTCGATATTCAAGGCAAACAGGCCGAAAACCTTTTGCACGGGCGTGGGGCGGGAAGACAAGGGCGTCTCCAGAACTTCATCCAGATTCGAGGCAGGGTCCGTGCTGATCAGCAGTACCTGCTTTCCCCGCTCAGCCAGGCCCACGGCAGTGGCGCAGGCCATGGAGGTTTTGCCGACACCGCCTTTTCCCGTAAAAAACAGATATCGCGGAGCGTTCTCAATAAATGATTGCATCAGCAGCACCCCCCATCCGGGCGGCAACCGCCCGCGTCTACGTCCGCGCCGGAAATGGGCGCCTTGATAAAACCGCTTTCCTTCACGGACGGATTTCCTGCTTCACCAGACGGCAAATTCAACCCCAATGCAGCGAAAAGTTCCCCCGCATCAGGGTAGTGTCCGGAAAAGAC
>CAYPFH010000363.1:0-4192 GCA_964409825.1 uncultured Desulfobacterales bacterium
GGAGTACCGTCGATCATCACTCTGCCGCTCGGAGGCATCGGAGCTGCGCTGTTTGGCATGCTCCTCTATGTTCCACTCTACAAGACCAAGGGACACTACATGGCCCTTGTAACACTTGCCTTCGGTTATATGGTGGTGCTGGCCTTGGATAATACAGAATTTACAGGCGGCCCTCAGGGTCTGATGGCCATCCCCGAGTTGAAATTCTTTGGATACAGTTTTTTGACTAAACCCGGAGGTCTTCACTTCTACACGAATTATTATTACTTCGTGCTTGTATTCGTACTTCTGGCAATCTTGATTTCCTATTTCTTTTATAATTCCTGGGTGGGCCTGACATTGGCCACCATCCGTGATGATGAGATAGCTGCAAAATGCTGCGGTGTGAATTCGCACATTTGGAAAGGAATTTCGTTTGTCACGGGAAATGTCATGATCGGTTTCGCAGGGGCAGTATACGCGCACATGATCGGATTCATCTCTCCGCCGAATTTTCATTTCGGCGAATCCCTGCTGATTGTCGCCATGGTTCTACTGGGCGGTCTGGACAACATTTTGGGCATTATCATTGGCACACTGATTCTGTCGATATTGCCCGAAAAAATGAGGGTGATCACCGAATACAGAATATTGATTTACGGTATTCTCCTGATTGTCATTCCGATGTTCAGGCCTGGCGGGCTTCTCCCATTTAAACCGAGAACGTACGATTCATCTGTCGCAGAGGGGGAAGGAAAAAGGAGGCGCTATTCAGATGCAAAACAATAAAAAACGGATATTTTATTCGAGAAATCTGGAGATGAATTTTGGCGGTCTTTACGCCCTCGCAGACATCAACATCGATGTGTATGAAAAAGAGACCGTTGGCCTTATTGGTCCAAACGGTTCAGGAAAAACCACCTTTTTCAACGTGATTACCGGCGTCTACAAAGCCACAGGTGGAACCTTTTACTTTATGGAGCAAAATCTGCTCGGCAAAGAACCCCACGAAATCGCAAAATCCGGCATATCCAGGACATATCAGTCCAGCCGCCTCTGTCTCGATTTAAGCCTTCTCGATAATATCCTGATCGGCATGTACAACAACCAGACTGCCGGCTATTTTTCCGCCCTGTTCAACCGCAAGCGTCTTATCGCCGAAATCCGGCGATTCAAGAACCGGGCGGTCGAACTCCTAAATATTTTCAACCCCGAGCTCATCGACCGCATGTTTCATTCTGTGGGTGAACTTCCCCAGATTGACAGAAGGCGTGTGGAGATCTGCCGTGCCATGGCCGGCCAGCCAAAACTAATTTTACTCGATGAACCATCCGCCGGCATGACTCCGGATGAAACCAAGGAATTGATGGAGGATATTAAAAAGGTTCGGTCGACCATGGAAGATGTGAGCATAATCGTGGTCGAGCACGACATGAGCGTTATCAGTACGGTCTCGGAAAGAGTTATTGCCATCAATTTCGGTAACGAAATCGCTAGGGGGACCTACGAGGAAGTTTCGAACCATCCTGAAGTGCGGAAAGCGTACCTGGGCAAAGAAGTGTAGAAAGGAGCAACGGGAATGAGCGAGGACATACTGCTTGAATTGAGCAACGTGACGACCGTTTACGGCGGGAACAAAATGTTGCTCGATGTTTCGCTTCAGGTGCCCAACGGAAAATGTGCATGCCTGCTGGGGAGCAACGGGGCGGGAAAATCGACGCTAATCAAAGCCGTCATGGGCTTGGTGAAGATTGTGGGAGGAACGATTCAGTTTGACGGAAAGGACATTACGGGCCAGAGAACCTATCGGGCCGTTCGAAAGGGGATTTCCATCGTTCCGGAAGGTAAGCGAATATTTCCGAAAATGACCGTTCTCGAGAATCTGCGCATGGGCGCCTTTACGGAAAAAAAACAAAACGAAATCCAGAACAGATTCAAGCAAGTCTTTGAGCATTTTCCGCGCCTCAAGGATAGGAGCCAACAGATCGCCGGCACGCTCAGCGGCGGGGAGCAGTCGATGCTCGCCATCGGACGGGGTCTGATGAGCGATCCAAAGATGATCATATTCGACGAACCTTCTCTGGGTCTGGCTCCCGTTCTTGTCCAACAGACGTTTGAAATCATTCACAGGATCAATGAAAGTGGTGTAACGGTTTTTCTTGTGGAGCAAAACGCCCATCTATCTCTCAGCATATCCGATGTCGGCTATTTCCTTCAAAAAGGGCAAATCATCGCATCGGGAACCAAGGAGGAACTCAAGGGCAGCGATATGATCCAGGCCGCCTATTTCGGATAACCCTGGTTAAAAATGAATCTTCAGGTGAGAGACAAGATCGCCGTTGTGACCGGCGGCAGCGAAGGAATCGGTAAGGCCGTCGCCTTGGGCTTGGCAAAGGAGGGCGCCAAGGTGGCGATATCCGGGCGCCGGAGCAGGCGCCTGACCGAGGTTGCTGATGAAATACGGGCCCAAACCGCGGGCGATGTCCTCGCCGTCGCCGGCGATATGACCGCTCGGAACGATGTGCGGCGTTTTACGGACATGGTGCTGGAAAGATGGGGTACCGTGCATGTCCTGGTCAACAATGTCGGCTGCGCTGTAAAGGCCTTGTTCGACGAACTGACCGCTGAAAATTGGAGCCTCAGCCTGGACGCCAACCTGCACAGTGCGATCTTCTGCACCGAACGGATCCTTCCCGCCATGCGTAAACAGCAGTGGGGCCGAATCATCAACCTCGCTGCGGTGTCGGCAAAGCAGCCGAGCCCCAATCTCATGGCCTCCAATGCCGCCAAATCTGCTCTTCTTGGTTTCTCCAAAACCCTCGCCAGAGAGGTCGCTGCGGACAATATCCTCGTCAATTGCGTCTGTCCGGGAAGAGTTCTCTCGGCCCAGGTCCTTACATTGTTTTCCGAGCCGGAAAGAGCGGCCATCGCCGATACCCAGATCCCTCTGAAACGGTTCGGAACACCCGAAGAGGTGGCAGATCTGGTCCTTTTCCTGTCCTCGGAACGATCGAGTTACATTACCGGGACTGTGATTCCCGTAGACGGGGGAATCACCCAGGGACTGTACTGAGGAGGAGTTTTTGGGATGAAAAACATACCCGAACCTGTCGATCTGACCCGGAAGCTCGTCGCCTTCGAGACGATCAATCCCCCCGGTCAGGAACGGAAATGCTGCCGATACTTGGCCGACATCTTGCAAAATGCTGGCTTCCGTGTCGATCTTTATGAATTCGATCCAGGAAGAACGAGCCTGATAGCCCGCGCACCAATGGGAAGCGATTCGCTACCGATCTGCTTTACCGGACACCTGGACACTGTACCTCTCGGATCTGCGGATTGGCAGGGAGATCCTTTCTCCGGTGAAATCATCAGCGGCAAACTATACGGGCGGGGCAGTTCGGATATGAAGTCCGGGGTCGCTGCAATGGTGGTGGCGGCATTGCGCTTCATCAGAGAAGGCAGCGGCTTGCGGGAAGTCGCCTTGATCATCACGGCCGGCGAGGAGACCGGCAGCCAGGGGGCTCGGCATCTGGTTGGATTGGAAAACGTACTCGGAAAGGCTGGAGCCCTTGTCGTTGCCGAGCCTACCGCCAATTATCCGATGGTAGGCCACAAAGGGGCTCTTTGGCTGGAGATGCGGGCCACCGGGGTTTCAGCCCACGGTTCCATGCCCGAAAGAGGCGTCAACGCCATCTACAAAGCCGCCCGAATCGTCGATCGTCTCGAGCGATTCGACTTTAAAACCGCTACGCATCCGGTTCTGGGCGTGCCGACGCTCAATGTGGGAACCATCTCGGGGGGGACCAACATCAATTCGGTCCCGGATTTTGCCTCCATTGGAGTCGATATTCGAACAGTCCCAGGCCTGTCAAACCGTCTGGTATTGAACCGCCTGAGATCCCTGCTGGAAAAGGAAGCAGACATTGTCGCCATAGTGGATCTGGAGCCGGTGGCAACCGATCCCGCCGATCAATGGATGCAGAGCGTCTGGAATATCACGGAGCCCTATCTAAGTGAACGCCCCGTGGCAAAAGGGATAGCCTATTTCACCGATGCTTCGATCCTTACCCCTGCACTCGGCAATCCGCCAACCGTCATACTCGGACCCGGAGAGCCGACCATGGCCCACAAGACGGACGAATTCTGCTACCTCACCAAAATCGAAGAGGCTGTCGAAAAGATGATGGCATTGCAGGTTTAAGACGTCGTA
>CAYPFH010000364.1:0-4137 GCA_964409825.1 uncultured Desulfobacterales bacterium
AAAATGCCGGCACCGGCAACAGGCCTGCGCCGTCGAATTTCATTCGAACCATCGTCGAAGAGGACCTGGCCTCCGGCAAGTGGGACGGCCGGGTGCACACCCGGTTTCCGCCGGAGCCCAACGGCTACCTGCACATCGGGCATGCCAAATCGATCTGCCTCAACTTCGGGCTGGCTCGGGACTACGGCGGGTTGTGCAACCTTCGGTTCGACGATACGAACCCGACAAAGGAAGAGGTCGAGTACGTCGAATCGATCAAGGCCGACGTCCGCTGGCTCGGCTTCGACTGGGAAGACCGGGAATATTACGCTTCGGACTATTTCGACCGGCTCTACGATTTTGCCGAACAGCTCATCCAAAAAGGCAAGGCCTATGTCGACACTCTTTCCGCCGAAGAGGTCCGGCAATACCGGGGCACCCTGACCGAACCGGGCAAGGAAAGCCCTCACCGCGATCGGCCGGTGAAAGAAAACCTGGACCTCTTCAGAAAGATGCGGGCCGGCGAATTTCCCGACGGCAGTCACGTGCTCAGGGCCAAGATCGACATGGCCTCGCCCAACATCCTCATGCGGGATCCGACCCTGTACCGGATTCGAAAGGTTTCCCACCACCGAACCGGAGACAAGTGGTGCATCTATCCGCTCTATGACTTCACCCACTGCCTGTCGGACAGCATCGAGGGAATCACCCACTCTGTCTGCACCCTGGAGTTTGAAAACAATCGGGAGCTTTACGACTGGGTTCTGGATACACTTTCGGTCTACCATCCCCAGCAGATCGAATTCGCCCGGCTGAACCTGACCTACACGGTGCTGAGCAAGCGAAAGCTTGTGCGCCTCGTGGATGAGGGGCATGTCGACGGCTGGGACGACCCGCGGATGCCCACCATCTCCGGGCTTCGCAGGCGGGGGTACACCCCGGAATCGATCCGCGATTTCTGCGAACGGATCGGTGTGGCCCGCCGGGACAGCACCGTGGACATTGCCTTGCTGGAGCACTGCCTTCGGGAAGACCTGAACCGGCGCGCCAGCCGCGTCATGGCCGTGCTGCGGCCCCTGAAGGTGGTCATCGAAAATTTTCCCGAAGACCGGGTCGAAGAGCTCGAGGCGATCAACAATCCGGAAGATGCGGCGGCAGGAACCCGCAACATCCCTTTCACCAGGGAGATCTACATCGAGAGGGAAGACTTCATGGAGGAGCCGCCCAAGAAGTTTTTCCGGCTGGCGCCGGGGCGGGAGGTCCGACTTCGGTATGCCTTTTTCATCAGCTGCACCGGCGTGGTCAAGGATCCGGATACCGGCGAAGTGGTGGAGCTTCGATGTACGTACGACCCAGCCACCCGGGGAGGTGACGCCCCGGACGGTCGAAAGGTCAAGGCCACGCTGCACTGGGTGTCGGCCTCCCATGCCGCCCGGGCCGAAGTCCGGCTCTACGACCATCTGTTTACCCGGGAAAACCCGAGCGAAGTCGGAAAGACCGAATTTTTCACCGATAAGATCAACCCAGATTCGCTGGAAATTCTCATCGATTGTCCGGTGGAGCCGAGCCTGACGGATGCCCGCCCGGGGCAGCGCTTCCAGTTCGAACGCTTGGGGTATTTTTGCGTCGACACCCGCGCCGCTAGCTCCGAACGGCTGGTGTTCAACCGCACGGTGATCCTGCGCGACACCTGGGCCAAGATCCAGAAGCGGGGAGGGAAGACCTGAACCCATGACACCTTATGAACTTGCCACTGCTTTTCACCGGGAGCTTTCCCCGCTGGCGCCAAGGCTCTCGGCGGCGCTCAACCGCGCCCTGGTCGATATCGGAGAAGGATCCATGCTGGTGCTGCCGTCTGCCCCGGCCGATGTCTCTTTCCAGGAGCGCGAGACCGTGCCGGAGGCGGAAAGTCCCGGGATCTTGTCGAAAATATTTGCCGTTTTGCCCTTGCTCGACCAGCATTCCCGCTGGCGGGTCGACGTAGAGCGAAGGCGGGGGGCCGAAGCTGGACAGCTGGAGCTGGTGTACACTTTGTACCGGATTACCTCCTGCGGGTAGAGCGCTTGTCAAAAGAACAACCATAAAAAACGGGCTGCCTCGGCAGCCCGTTTTTATGGTTTACAGAATACCGCGTATCAGCGCTGAAGGGTCTTCAAGGAATCTGCTTTTTTCGCAGAATCCGGATCATGCGTTCGGCCGTTCGGATTTCATCGGGGTATAGAAGGCCGGCGGATATCCACGCCTCGATATCCTCGGTGGGTACATTCAGGTTTTCCGTGTACGATTCCAGATCGTCGATGCGTGAAAAATCGATTTCCTGGTCGTACTTCAATTCCGGCAGCCCCCTGTCGACCGCACCGTCATCCACGAATGTGCCATGGGTTTCAGCGGGCATATCTAATGCCCTCAGATAGACCTGTTCTTTATTCAACGACGATTTTCGAAACCGGCCCCGGGTCAGCCACTGCAAAAACTTCCTGATCAGCCTCATAGCTACAAGCACCTTTTCTGTTTATAGGGATTGTCATAACTCCGTTTTGTTTCAGCCGGCACGGCTGGCGCAACAGTATGGGCGTCGTATGCGGTGAAAGCTTTACGACAATCCCTATAAACGATAAGTCCGAATCGGCAGCAACCAAGCCCCTGTGGCCGCCATCCCTCAAAACACGATGCCGGTGTAGCCGACCAGGCTGTCACCGGGGTTTTTGTCATAGCTGGTGGCGTAGGCAACCATTTCGGCGGAGTCGGCCCCCAAAGCCTTTCCCGCCGAAATGGCGGTGGCGGCGGCTCCTGAGCAGCATGCATTCTGGTTTGACAGGGCCTCTTCGAGGACCCGCTTCGGCGCCAAAGCGGTCAACACCTCGACCATCCGCCGGTCGTTTTCGAATTTCACCCAGGTGACCGCTTCTTTGCCCCTTCCGTGCGGTGTAAACCCGTAATTGGGCCCGTAGTGGGTCAGATCCGTCGAGCCGATCACCCGGACCCGCCGCCCGTATTTTTTGGAAATTTCCGAGGCCGCGCTTCCGATTTCCATTGCCGTCGGGGTCGGAGGCGGACCCACCGGGACGATCTTGGCATCCGGGAAGAAATATTTCACAAACGGCAGCTGAAGCTCGATGGTATTATCAGGGGTAAAATCGTCTGCGGTTTCGACTTTGAAGGCAAATCGGCAGGCCAGCGCTTCTGCGCAGGCGGTGTCTATCTCCAAATTACCGAAGGGCGTTTCCCATGCCCCCTGGGTCATGATATAGGCCGGTGAGCGCGGATGAAGGTGCATGCCGAAAATCCACACAAGCTCGGGCATTTCTCCGCGGGCGAGCAGCTGAATGACGTTGCAGGCGATAGCCCCTGAAAAAGACCAGCCCGCGTGGGGAACGATACCGCCGACAAAGTCCCGTGATGAAACGGCGTTTATCCCCGGCTCCGCCAGAAAGGAGCGAATTTCATTTTCACAGGCCGACGGCGATGATGGATACCAGCTGCCGGCGAACATGGCGGGTCTGACGCGCATCGGGCACCTCCTTGCTCTGTCGTTCGAACAATCTTGCCGCCCCTGTCGAATCAGGGGTCTTCACTTGTCTTTTTGATGGAAATCGTTATGTTGGGAAGTAAGTTCTTCTGGGCTGATTTCAAGAAGGGCCGAAGGATTCCGATGGCATTTCTTTACGGGTTTATCCACAAATTTATGGTCAGTCTGAGGCCTGTGTGGATCTTTCCGGAAAGACCCCCACCGGCCTGACCACATCCTTAAAATGGTACATAGTTTCATTTCCTTATAGTATATGGTACGGCGGCAAGACGAAAGGGTGGCCGGAGGCGTTGTATGCCGATTTACGAGTATCGATGTGACGAATGCAATGCGTGTTTTGAAAAACTGGTATTTTCCGGTAAAGACGAGTCGGTTCGGTGCCCGGAATGTGACAGCAAAAAGGTTCGGCGCCAGATGAGCTGCGTGAGCGCCGCCGGTTCGAGTTCCTGTAAAAGCGGCAGCGCCGGTTTTTCCTGAGCGCGCTAGCGCCTGCGGCGGTCTGCCGCAGTTTTCCTGAAAGCTGCTTCAATATTGGCTTGCGGGAGCCAGGGGAAACAAGGTTTTTTTGAGATGGCTCGTATGAAACTTCGTCCAATGCCGGGGTTTTTGTAGGGCACGACCTCCGTGTC
>CAYPFH010000365.1:0-4123 GCA_964409825.1 uncultured Desulfobacterales bacterium
CATACTTGGGCTCGAAATCGTCGGTGCCGCTGGAGGACTGCCAGACGTGCTCGGGCAGATTGTACCCCTCGTACCAAACGGGGCCGAAAATGGCGCCGAGGGTCGCTTCGGGATGAGGCGCGTCGATGCGCCACAGGGCCAATTCGCCGGCTGCGGCCGCCGCCATGGCGTCGTCCTTGGGCGAAATCGTCACCCATTTTACCGGTGCGGGATCGGCCGAAGGCGGATGCATCGCCACTTGAGCGAGCAGGCTCGCGTTGGTCACGTAATAGAGCCGCAGCGACCCGTCCGCAAATCCGGCGGCCACCATGCGCGAGCGCGCCGAGCCGCGAACGGAGGTGACCGCCGCCGATCCGGGAGGCAAATTGTAGGCCATTGCCAGCGTGGCCCCATCCGGGGTGCCGGCATCGTCGGGCTTTATGCGGAACCAGACCCTGACGCGGCCGCCGCTGTCGCCGGAAACCAGGGAGGTCTTGCCGATCAGATATCCGAAAGCGGTCAGGGTCTCGCCGGGCTCCGGGACGATGTCGATGGTTTCCGCCACCACCGGCGCGGCAATGTTGCGCGAATCGAAACGCACCAGGGTTCCGTCCGGCCAGGCCAAAAAGGCGTTGTCTCCCAGACCGGCCAGGGTCAGGTGGGCCGGAGCGCCTTGATCCGCGGGCGGATCGAATTGGATTTTTCCACCGCTTAAGGTGACGGTGACCTTGCCGGTGAGCAGGTTCTTGCGGCTGGCGATCTCGTCAATGTGCAACATGCCGCTTTCGGTGTAGGCGGCGATCACCGGACCGCTGGATTTCATGGAAATGTCGATCAGCCGGATGGGGGCCCCGTCTTCCAGCATGACCGGTTCCTGCAGATCGACAACAAGGGTCTGCAGGCGGAACTGGCCTTCCGGGGTGCGTTGGATTATGCCGCCGTCGAAAACGGCAGGCGATCCGACCTGCGTCCGGCGGATGTCCGCCGGGAGCTGCTCCGGAGGGACAAAACGGGTTGCAAAATCGATGGTCCCCGATTGAATGGAACCATCTGCGAAGCCAAAGGCAACCACGCCGCCTCGCAAGCCGAAAGCGGCGGCGGTGGGGATGCGGTCGCCGGCCGGGCGCATCCGGCCGATCACCTCGCCCGTGTCCAGCCGGAACATGCTCACCGTTCCGTTGGCCGAATACGCCCAGCCCATGGTCAGGTACTCGTTTACACCCAGCGCCCGCAGGCCGCCGTCCGGGCCGGCGATGTCCATCGGCGGCCTTTTTTGGGTGTCTGGCGGCAGAAACAGCGGGACGACCACGGCGACCAGAAAGACGCACACCAGCAGAACCGCCAGGATCGTGGCGATGCCCCCGAAAGAGATCACCGTTTTTGCAATCACGTTGGCCGCCCGGACGCCGCGGGTGGTCTTTCGCGCCCGGGTCCTGCCGGTGAAGGCCTTGGGGGGCTTCGGCGCTCCGTCGTTCATGACGCAGTCCTTTCGGGGGGACACCATTGCGGCGGGCGAAGGACAAGGTCGTTTGCCGCCGCAATGGTGCCGGTCCGATGGCGCAAAAAGCAAAGGGCCATCGTTAGAAATCCGGCGTGATGCCGACGTTTTGCAGCGCCTCGCGGCAGATGGCCGCCGGCAGGGGATAGTAGCCGTCCTTGATCACGTCGGACTGGCCCTGCTTGCTGAAGATGTACTTGATGAACTCCCGGCGCAGCGGATCGAGCCGGCTGCCGGGCTTGTAATTGATGTACACGTAGAGGAATCGGGCCAGAGGGTATTCCCCGGTGTAGGCGTTTTCGGGAGAGGCTTCCACCAAGGGCTGTCCCTGCCTGGCCGAAAGGGGCACGGCGCGCACATCTGCAGTCTTGTAGCCGATGCCGCTGTAGCCGATGGCGTATCTGTCGCTGGCCACGCCCTGGACCACCGACGACGATCCGGGCTGCTCCTTGACCTGATCTTTGTAATCGCCTTTGAACAGCGCATTTGCCTTGAAATAGCCGTAGGTGCCGGAGGCCGAGTTGCGGCCGTAGAGGCTGATGGGTCGGTTGGCCCATCCGCCGGTTAATCCGAGCTGCCCCCAACGGGTGATATCCTCACCGTATCCCCCTTTGCGGTTTTTGGAGAAAACGGCATCCACCTGCTGCAGGGACATGCCCTTTACGGGGTTGTCCTTGTTGACATACACCGCCAGCATGTCGATGGAGGTGGGCAGTCCGGTGGGCTTGTAGCCGAACTTTTTTTCGAATTCGTCGATTTCCTTGCTCTTCATCTCCCGGCTCATGGGGCCGAACTGCGAGGTGCCGGCAATCAGGGCCGGCGGGGCGGTGGAAGACCCCTTGCCCTCGATTTCGATCTGCACGTTGGGATACATTTTCAGAAACCCTTCGGCCCAGAGGGTCATTTCGTTGTTCATGGTGTCCGATCCGATGCTCTTGATGCTGCCGGAGACGCCCTGGACGGGCTTGTAGTCCGGCAGGGCCGGATCCACGGCCACCTGGGCGCCGGCATGCCCGCCGAACAAAACGGTTACGGCAAACACCACGACCGCGGCCAGCCTCATCTTTTTTACTTTCATCGCAACTGTCCTTTCTTTAAAGTTTGTTTTGAGGGAACCCAATGTCCTGCATTCGTCGATAGTCACATCGCACCACCCAACTCTTCTATCCAGGCGGTGATCCTGGCATCCAATTGGTCCCGGACTTTTCTGAAAACTTTTCTTTTCTGTGATTTTGTCCCTTTAACTTCGGCCGGATCCTCCATCGGCCAGTGCAGGCGCCGGGTGACGCCGGGAAACACGGGGGTATGTTCCTCAGCCATCGGACAAACCGTGATCAGATAATCGAAGTGGGTTTTGCCGATGAACGTCATGACGCTTTTTGGCTTCTGGTCCTCGATGTCGATACCGACTTCCCGCATCACCTCCGCGGTAAGGCCCGGTATTTCCCGCGGCGCCACCCCTGCGCTCGCTGCCTCGAACCGTCCGCCCCCCCGGGTGCGCAGCAGCGCTTCGGCCATCTGGCTGCGGCAGGAGTTGCCGGTGCACAAAAAAAGAACCCGTGTAAGACCGCTCGGAGGCAGGGCCACCGGATTGGTCTGGACAGCCACGGCCCGTCTTGCGGCGTCGGTTTCAAGGACCGGATCGGACTCGGCGCTGTTTTTGAGCCAGTCGAGCAATCGGGCTGCCGCGGGGTCGTCGGCTGTTTCCGGCCAGCGATACAGCCGCCATCGACCTTGGCGGATCGAAACCAGCAGCCCTGCGCTTTCCAAAATGTGAAGGTGCTTGGAGAGCGTCGACGGGGCCAGTTCAAAAATATCGACAAGATGCTGCAGCCCCAAGGGACCGCCCTGCAGGCACATCAGCATGCGGATGCGAATTTCCTCAGAAAGCGCTTTGGCCAGATCGCTGGCGCGTCCGATCGAATTGGAGTCTGTCATTGCGTCGTCTTAACCCATTGTTCGTATTCGGCGATATCGGATTGAACACTACTATACTTCGCGAAACTACGAAGTCAAATCTTTTTATGGTTAGTTTTTTGTTAGCACCGGCAGCCGGTGCCGAGATACCGGCTTGACATACAATCTTTCCTGGGTTAATTATTAGTTCGTTAATTGGCGAATTGTGGATTCCATGCTTATGCGATATCTTATCCGGACCACCAAGGCCCTTGCAGACGAAAGCCGGATCCGCATTTTAGGGGCGCTTCGAGGAGACGAGCTTTGCGTGTGCCAGCTCATCGAGCTGCTGGGCCTTGCTCCGTCCACGGTTTCCAAGCACCTGTCGATTCTCAGAAATGCCCGGCTGATCGACAGCCGAAAACAGGGGCGGTGGATGTACTACCGGCTGGCCGGCGCGGATGCGCACGAGCAGATCACAGCCGCCTTGAACTGGATTTTCAGGTCGTTTGACGGCACGGATCGACAAATGGAAGATGCGCTGCGGCTGGAAGAAATCCTGAAAATCGATCCGGAGGTCTTGTGCAGCCGGCAGCCGGCTTCCGACGGCGGCGATGCGAAGAGGGCGCAGACGAAATGAAGACACACTGACGAGGGGTTGAGGGCGCAGATAAAATCTTTCTGCATCTTCCCTGGGCATACGCTGCGGCCTCGGCGTCTTATGCGAAACTTCGGTCGAAGCCGGCGGCA